>JBBSNI010000361.1:0-5956 GCA_038232695.1 Cytophagales bacterium | reverse complement strand
CCTCCGGGTAACCCTGCCAGGCAGCTATCTGCTTGCCCTGGGGCTCAGCGTATGGCTGATCTATACAGCCGACCATTTATCAGATGCTTACCGGGTAAAGCATACGGCGCACTCGGCGCGGCATCGCTACCATCAGCAGCATTTCCATACGCTCAGCTTTGCTTTTGCCCTGGGGCTGCTGTTAAACATAGCCCTGGTCTTCCGCCTGTCTCCAAAAACCGCTCTTTGGGGATGGGCGTTGTCCCTGCTGGTTGTTTTGTATTTTCTGATGAACCAGTACCTCCCTTTCTCTAAATATTTTTATAAGGAATTTTTGGTAGCCGGGCTGTATACGCTGGGCGTATTTCTGCCACCGGTCAGCCTCTATCATCAGTCTTTGCCTTCGGGGTTCTGGCTGGTTTTTATACAATTCGGACTGATCGCCCTAAGCAACCTGCTGTTGTTTGCCCTGTACGAAGCCGACGTTGATCAAAAAGACGGTCACCCTTCTTTTGTCAGGCGGGTAGGTATGCCAAGGGCAAAAAACTGTATCATGGTCATTTTAGGGGGGCTGCTGGTATCTGTGCTTGGCGGTCTGCTGGCGGCACCTGCCCATGCCCGGCTGCGGGAGGTAGAACTTATTTTTCTGCTCATGGGTGTTACTTTGTGTTGGGTGGCGGCTTTTCCCTCTTTTTTCCGGCAACAGGAAAGATACCGGACGGTAGGCGATGCCGTTTTCCTGTTTCCTCTTTTTATCTTCATCGGCTAAGCACTCCTAATTTTGTCACTTTACTATTTTTTACTTGAAAATTGAAAATTGAATATTGAGTGCGCCCGGCGCCCGGTTGAATATTTAAACACTCCTTTACCTATGAACTGATAAAGTATGCCTGCAACGCCTTCTTTTGACAACATAGCTCCGGTATACGACCGGCTGGCCCGAGGGGTATTTGGCAAAGCCATTGTGCGGGCGCAGACACATTTTCTGGATAGGGTACCCGACAATGCACAGGTATTGATCGTAGGTGGCGGCACAGGCTGGATCCTGACCGAACTGCTGCAAAGAAGCACCGCTCAACATATTGATTATGTAGAAGCTTCGGCGCAGATGCTAAGGCTGGCGCAGCACCGGTATCAATGCTTTGGAAGCAAACCTGCCGGTGATACACAGGTACGTTTTATACAAGGCACAGAGCAAAACCTGCCGCCTGAAAACTACTACGATGTGGTGATCACTTTCTTTGTATTAGATATGTACCAGGGCAAGGCGTTGAAGCATATGATGCAAAAGCTGTATGCGTTGCTCAAGCCGGACGGCTACTGGCTCTTTTCAGACTTTCAGATCAGCAACAACAGACGTTGGTGGCATCAGCCTTTGGTCAGCACCATGTTTTTGTTCTTCCGCCTGACCTGCCATCTGCAAAACCGCAGGCTGCCGGATTACGATCAGGTTTTCCGGCAGTTGGGTTTGATCAAAGAAGAAGAAAAAGCATTTTTCGGAAAACTCATCATCAGTGCGGTTTACAGCACCCATTAGTTCTTCAATCGCTCTAACAACTCCTCCACATACGCTCTATCATTAGACAGCCGGGGTACTTTATGTTGTCCACCCAGTTTGCCGCGCTTTTTCATCCATTGATAGAACGTTCCCTTCGCGGCTTTGTGTACCAGTGGTTTGATGACGGCAAGGTCTTTGGCGCGTTTGGCGTCGTAGTCCGAATTAACTTCGCGTAGCTTTTGGTCCAACAGGTTGGTAAACTCGTCTAAGTCGGCAGGCTCGCGGGAAAACTCTATGATCCACTCGTGGCGTCCCTGTTTACTGTCGCCCATGTACTGGGGAGCGGCGGTGTACTCTTCTACCAGCGCGCCTGTAGCCTGGCAGGCAGCAGCGATAGCTTTCTCGGCATTCTCAATGATCAGCTCTTCGCCAAAGGCATTGATAAAATGTTTGGTACGCCCGCTGATGACAAAGCGGAAAGGATATACCGACGTAAACTTGATGGTATCGCCGATCTTGTAGCGCCACAGCCCGGCATTGGTCGTGATGACCAGCGCATAGTTCTTTCCTACTTCTACCTCACTGATGTCGTAAGTTTTGGGATGCTCGCTCTCAAAGTCTTCTGCCGGGATAAACTCGTAGTAAATGCCATAGTCGAGCATCAAAAGCATGTCTTCGCTCTCTTTCTGGTCTTGTATACCGAAAAAGCCTTCCGTCGCATTGTAGGTTTCCAGGTAATGCATCTGGTCGGAAGGAATAAGCTTTTTGAACAGATCCCGGTACGGCGTAAAGGAGACCGCCCCGTGGATAAACAACTCCAGATCGGGCCATACTTCCAGGAGGTTGCCGGATTTGGTGATCTCCAAAATGCGCTGGAGCAGCACCACCGTCCAGGTAGGCACACCCGCTATGCTGGTCACATTGTCGTGGATGGTAGCACGGGCGATCTTCTCCACTTTTTCCTCCCAGTTGTCCATCAGCGCGATTTCCAGCTTGGGGGTGCGGGAAAGCTGCGCCCAGAAAGGAAGGTTTTTCATCAGCACCGCCGACACGTCCCCCGCGTAAGAGTCTGCATTCTCATCCAGGGGGTTGATCTGCTGGCTGCCGCCGATGGCCAGGTTCTTGCCGGCAAAGACTTCCGTGTCGGGATAGTTGTTGACGTAGATAGAGATCAGGTCTTTGCCGCCCTTGTAATGGCAATCGTCCAGGGCTTCCTGGGAGACGGGTATGAACTTGCTTTTGGCATTGGTGGTGCCCGATGATTTGGCAAACCACTTGATGGGCGTAGGCCACAACACATTTTGCTCACCGTGCAGCAGCCGGTCTATATAAGGATAAAAATTCTCATAAGAAGTCACCGGCACCCGGCCGATGAAATCCTGGCGCGTCTGAATGTCAGCGAAGTGGTATTGCCTGCCAAACTCCGTGTCTTTGGCAGTTTCCACGAGACTCTGAAAAACTTCCTGCTGTACGTCCAGCGGGTATTTGATAAAAAGCTCGATCTGGTGGATGCGTTTCTTCATCAGCCAGGTCATCACAGAGTTGATGATGTTCATGGGTGGGTTGTGGTGTTCGGGTGTTAAGGTGTTAAGGTGTTAAGGTGTTAAGGTGTTAAAGACGAAACGCCTGGCTGGCATCTAGGTTAACTTCTTTGTCGATTTTTTTACATGAACACCCGAACACTCTCGCACTGTAACACATATTCAAAGATTTATATCTTTCTTTTAAGCTCAAAGTGTTGTCCTAAGTAAACGCGGCGTACTTGTTCGTCGTTGGCCAGGTCTTCGGCGGTGCCTGCTTTCAGGAGTTTGCCTTCGAACATAAGGTATGCCCGGTCGGTGATAGAGAGCGTCTCATTCACGTTGTGGTCGGTGATGAGGATGCCTATGTTTTTTTGCTTGAGCTTGGCCACGATGCTTTGTATTTCTTCTACGGCAATAGGGTCTACGCCGGCGAAGGGTTCATCCAGCAATACAAATTTAGGATTAACGGCCAGCGCGCGGGCAATTTCCGTTCGCCGCCGCTCACCGCCGGAGAGTACCATGCCCAGGTTTTTGCGCACATGGGTCAGGCTGAACTCCTCGAGCAGTTCTTCTACCTTTTCTTTGCGGTCTTGCTTGGTCAGGGGCTTCATTTCCAGCACCGCCATCAGGTTGTCTTCTACGCTAAGCTTTCTGAAGACCGACGCTTCCTGCGCCAGGTAGCCAATGCCTTTCTTGGCACGTTTATACATCGGTAGGGCGGTGATCTCCTCCTGGTCCAGAAATATCTTCCCTTCATTGGGTTTGATCAGCCCGACGATCATATAAAAAGAAGTGGTCTTACCCGCCCCGTTAGGCCCTAACAAGCCTACGATCTCGCCCTGCGACACGTCCACAGAGATATGATCTACGACCGTTCGCTTTTTATATTTCTTCACCAGATTTTTACCCCGAAGTATCATAAAGCTCTCATATGTTTTCCTAAGAACGGTTTGCAGCAGGCAAGTTATATTAAATTCTGAAAAATTCCTTGGGAAGCGGGAATACCGAAGATGGAAGTCCGAAGTAATTTTTTTCTTCCGGCTTCGGACTTCCGTCTTCCAACTTCTTACCTTTGCCATTTATTTCAGACCCATGACCTACCCCGAGGTACTACAATACTTATATGACAGCCTGCCCATGTACCAGCGCATCGGTAAGGCGGCGATCAAAAAAGATTTGACCAATACGCTGGCGCTCTGCCAACATGTGAACAATCCACAGGACAAGTTCAGGTCTGTGCATATCGCCGGGACGAACGGAAAAGGAAGCAGTGCGCACAGCCTGGCGGCGATCCTGCAAAGCGCCGGATACAAAACAGGTTTGTACACCTCGCCGCACCTGAAAGATTTTACCGAAAGGATCAGGATCAATGGCATGGCTATATCTCAGGAAGCTGTCATTGCTTTCGTTACCAACAACAGGGATATGCTGGAAAATGTGAAGCCTTCCTTTTTTGAGATGACTGTCGCCATGTCTTTTGACTATTTCGCTAAAGAACAGGTAGACATCGCCGTGATCGAGGTAGGGCTGGGCGGTCGCCTGGATTCTACTAACGTCATCACGCCCCTGATCAGCCTAATCACCAATATTGGCTACGACCATACCGACATGCTAGGCGATACGCTGGCGCAGATCGCTTATGAGAAAGCGGGCATTATCAAAGCAAACGTGCCGGTTGTCATCAGCGAGCGGCAGGAGGAAACAACGCCAGTGTTTATAGAGACAGCCCAACGGCAACACGCCCCCCTTTACTTTGCCCAAGACTATGTCCGGGTAGAAGCCACTGACGAAAATAAAGTCAGCGTCTACGAAGACGGGGAAATGATGTTTGAAAATATTTCTTTAGCACTCACAGGCACGTACCAGGTCAACAACCTGTCTGGCGTGCTGCAAACGGTCGCCCTGCTCCAACAGCAAGGCTGGGGGATAGACAGGCAGGCAATAATTAGCGGCCTGGCTTCGGTAGATATGCTCACAGGGCTGAAAGGGCGATGGCAGACGCTGGCACAGCAGCCCCTTACTATCTGCGACACGGGGCACAACCGGGAGGCTTTTATATACATTACTAAGCAATTGAAAACCATCCCTTACCGGCAGCTTCATATGGTGCTGGGCTTTTCGGGAGATAAAGATATACAGCCTGTGCTGGAACTGTTGCCCCGCCAGGCGCATTATTATTTCTGCCAGGCGCAGGTGCCGCGAGCCATGCCTGTGGATGTGTTAAAAGAAAAAGCCAGGCGGATGCATCTGCAAGGCGAAGCCTTTCCTACGGTAGAAGCTGCTATTCACCAGGCGCAGCAACAAGCCGGGGCAGATGACCTGATCTTCATCGGGGGAAGTAATTTTGTAGTAGCAGAAATCAAGGAGTTGTAATGCGAAGTAAACTGAGCCGTTTTCAGGAAAATGCGGAAAGAGACAATGTAATAGAACCTGGCAAACCGATGTTTGAAACCATCAAAGGACATTGGCATAAGCATTTTGGCAACACACATCCGCTGGTGCTTGAGCTGGGCTGCGGCAAAGGAGCCTACACGGTCGGATTGGCCCGTCTGTTCCCTGAAAGAAACTTCGTAGGGGTAGATGTGAAAGGCGCGCGGCTATGGGCAGGCAGCAAAACAGCAGCAGAGGAAGGGCGGCACAATGCCGCTTTTCTGCGCATCAGAATTCTGGACATTGCACAATACGTAGCGCCCCGTGAAGCAGATGAGATATGGATCACCTTCCCTGACCCGCGACCCCGCGACCGCGACGAGAAGAGAAGGCTGACCAGTCCCAGGTTTCTGGACATCTATAAAAGCCTACTGAAGCCGGAAAGCCGGGTGCATCTCAAAACAGACAACACGCCTTTGTTTGCGTATACGCTGGAAGTGCTGCAAAACCGGGAAGATATTGCTTGCCTGGAATATACCTATGATTTTCATGCTTCTGATTTGCCTGAAAAGCAGTATGGCATCAT
>JBBSNI010000360.1:0-5969 GCA_038232695.1 Cytophagales bacterium | reverse complement strand
TGAAAACCACCGTTGGCATTTCGGTATAGCTGGCGGTTTTCGTATTTCCACGTAACAGATTGCTGGCAACAATATGTCCTTCCATCACGGCCACAGGTGTTAAGGGCAACCCTTGTGTATCTGCTGCATCCCCCGCTGCATAGACATGAGGGTTAGAAACACTTTGGAAATATTCATTGACCTCCACTCCTTTTTTATTAGAGGCCACTTTGCCAGTGGAGAGATCAAGTTCATCAATTTCAGGAACCCGTCCAGCGGCTTTGATCACTAAACCGGACTGTACTTCTACACTTCCTTCAGGATTACTACCACGGACAACAAAGCCTTGCCCACTCTGGCTAATTTCCTGAGCTTCTGTTTTTAACAATATATTGATGCCTAAATTCTTAGAGGCTTTGATTATCTCAGTAACAATATCTTTTTCGAAATGCTCTAAAGGGGATTCCCCACGATGAAGAATATTCACTTTTACGCCCGCTCTGATCGCCAGATGGGCAAACTCAAAAGAAATATATCCCCCGCCAATGAAGGTGATCTCTTCGGGAAGCTCAGAAAGATTTAAAAAGTCAGTACTGGTCAGGGTATGTTCTTCGCCCGGAATATTGAGGGTTAAAGGCTTAGCACCCGTGGCAATAACGATGGTCTCTGCCTGTACCTGTTCATCCCCGATCTGTAAGGTTTGTCCGTTGATAAACTGGGCAGAAGCGTGAAAGGTATCTATGCCCATTTTTAGGTAGTTTTTTTCTATGTTTTCCGGCACAGGTTCCGTAAATGTTTCTTTAAATTTCATCAAACCTTGCCATTGGATAGCACGGTTACCCGATAACCCTTTCCCGGAGAGCTTTCGTGCATGGTCTACCATCTCGGCAGTTCCAAGCAACACTTTTTTCGGGTCACACCCGCGTAAGGCACAGGTTCCTCCATAAGGGCGGGAATCTGTCACAGCGACACGCTTTCCCTTAGCCGCACATTTTTGGGCAATGGTCATTCCGGCCATGCCGGAACCTATCACTACTATATCATATGTTTTCATCATTTTTGGTTAGTCTTTATAGGATAAAAAATTAGCTACAACAGTTGGGATTTCCTCCCTCTTGGACGGGAGGGCATGCTACTGATCCGTAAGAACAGTAAACACAACAATCCCCTTCTTTGGGCTTTAGTACTTGTTCGCACGCTTCACATTCATAAAAATACTGACATGCATCAGTGGGCATTTTCTCTTCTTTCTGATGCCCGCAATAGGGACAGATAATCGTGGATTCTAATATAATTTCTTTCTCCATGCTTACAGATTTTGTTATTGGGTTACCTTATATCCGGTCTCTTCTTCAATAGCTTGGCCTATTTTATCGATACTGATGGTGCTTTTGTCAAATTTGACTTTTGCGGTACCTTCTTTATAGGACGCGGTTGCTTCCAGCACGCCATCCAGTTGCAATGCAGTATGTTTTACATGTTCCTCGCATCCGGTGCAGGTCATGCCTTGAACAGTTAATTGTACTTCTTGCAAATTGGATTCCTGAACCACTAAAACCTGTTTTTCATTGTTGGGAAAAAAGACACTGGAATAAGAAGGGAAGAACAGTAAAGCTCCGGCAACAACTGTTATAATAGCCAGAAACTTTTTGGATTGCCAAAAAGCCGGCTTTTCATCTTCCTCACAAGCACAGGCTATTTCTTCGGCGGAACGTGGTTTGAGTTTCTGATACCAGGCGAAGCCTAAAACGGCAACAGTCAGTCCAATAAGATAGGGGCGAAAAGGTTCTATCCACGAAAAGGTGGCCGCTATTCCACTCGCTCCTGCGACAAAAGCCATTACAGGGGTGATGCAACAAAGAGAAGCTGTGATTGCCGTTAATAAACCAATACTGGCGGCGGAATTGTTATTCGGTTTCATTTTACGACCACTGTTTTGTTGTTAGAAATCAGTTCAAAAAACGGTTGAAATAATTGGGCATATTCCGGGCAGAGGCTATAAAAAATGGTTTGACCTATTTTTTTGGATTGCACAATATGGCCATCTTTTAGCTTTCGTAAATGCTGAGAGATAGCAGAAATTTTCATGGCAAGGACGTCGCTCAAATCGCATACGCAAAGTTCTTCTTCCTCATAAAGTAGGAATAATATTTTCAGACGCACCTCATTACCGGCAAGCCCTAGTGCTTTAGATAAGCCAACAACCGAAGAGCCTACATGGTCAATTCTTTGCTGACAGCGTTCGATTTGCTGTTGATCAGCAAAGACACGGATACATTGGCTTTCTTTCATATTGCAAATATAAGATACTTTAATATTTAAGCAAATGCTAAACTATATTCATTGAATGAACATAACTCTTCTCTTTTTATCAATGCAGTCCATTATTCAGCTTTCCTATAAGCTGACCTCCTAAGTCAAAAAAAACACCATCAAGTATTTTTGTCTTTGTTCTTCCGCCAACTTTCTTAGTTGCTTCCAAAACCAGTATATTCAAGCCCTTTTGTTTCAACCAGCAGGCTGCTGTCAGACCGGCCGATCCGGCTCCAATGATGACAACGTATACTTGGTTGATTTATCGGCTTTCACAAGTTTACTAAAGCTTGAGTATTGTAAGAATTTTTTCACCTTTTGTAAGGCCGGTAGGCATGGTCTTCAAAGCTCTTTTCAACCTGCAAAGTGGTATGGGTAATTTCAAACTGATCATGCAGTGCTTCGCGCACATCATACAAAAATTGGTCGGTATGTTCCCGGGGTACGACCAGATGTGCGGTAAGGGCTGTTTCCGTAGTGCTCATCGCCCACACATGCAGGTCATGTACTTCTTCCACGCCTTCAGTAGATTCCAGGAATGTTTTCACCTCATCCAGATTGATATTCTCAGGCACAGCATCCAGGGCCAGTTTGACAGAATCTACCAGCAAGCCCCAGGCACTGTATACAATCACGGCGACAATGAGAAAGCTCAGCACAGGGTCTATCCAGGTCAACCCCGTTAGTTTGATCAGCAAACCACCCACGACAACACCCAGAGAAACACCTGCATCGGCAGCCATGTGGAGAAAAGCTCCTTTGATATTCAGATCTCCTTTTTGGCCTTTCATAAAAAGTAGCGCCGTAACGGTATTGATGATGACACCGATGCCTGCCACGAGCATGATAATATTGCCGGGCACTTCCACCGGATTCTGTAATTTCTGAATGGCATCCCAGGTAATAATACCCCCGGCGGCAAAGATCAGCACGCCATTGATCAGGGAGGCCATGATGGTCGTTTTTCTTAGTCCATAGGTATACTTGCCGGAAGGCCGTTTTTCGGCGACCCAGGTAGCTGCCCAGGCTAGTATCAGGCTCAGCACATCGCTGGTGTTGTGTCCGGCATCTGCCAGCAGGGCTGATGAGTTTGCAGATAAACCATAGAAAACTTCTACAGCGATGTAGGTCACATTTAAGCCGATGCCGATGGCAAAGGCTTTCCCGTAGTTTTTAGACCCGTGTGCATGACTGTGATCGTGTGCCATAGCTTCAATCGTAAATCATTGGTTACTCTTTTCGGCAAGTAATTGATCCATTCGTTTTTGTTCTTCTTGACTAAAGTTAAAGTTGGGCTTAATAGGTTCTTTCGGAGCAACTTCCGCCAAAAAGCGTTCTGTGCCCCACCGTCTGATATCACTAGGCTTATAGATATTTAACTGTCCTTTTCGCATAGGGGGAATAGACTTCTGTTTTTCTATAGTTTTCATACATTCGTATTTTAAGCAATACTAACTAATATCATAAAAAATACATAATTTGTTTTCAATCGAACTCACCGCAATTTTCCGAAGGTTGATACACCCCCCCGCCCTGCTGATACACTACTTTGCCGCCTAAATGTCCTACGTAGCCAATACAAAAAGTGCCGACCACCATCAACAAGATAGAGCCATAGTTAAACCAGTTTTTAAATTTTGATGAAAATTTAAATAGCCCATCCAGCACGGCAGCAATAGAAAAGCTGATCCCGGAGACATACGCCCAAAACAGATGATCTTTCAGCACGGTAGGGTCGCATATGGTTCGCACCACGATACTGTAAGCCAACTGGCCAGTGTAAAAGGTGACCCAGAACAGCACGACACCGCACCAAAGGAGCAAAGAGAGACTAAACCTGAGATAAGGCGCAAAGTTTCTGTTTCTGACAAACAGATATACCACACTTAGGACGGCCGCCAGGCTTAAAATAGCAAGGGGAAAGTGGACGAACATAGGGTGCCAAAGCTCTGTCCGCCACATAGAGGGTATGTCAGCCATAGGCTATTCCAGGATTTTTACGGTAATAGGCTCCAGGCGTTGCCCTTTCTTTTCTAACTGTACTTCTACCTTCTGCCCCTGCTTCAAAGCATCAAAAGAAGCTTGCTGGCCATTCTGGGTCAGTTGGGTCTGGTCGGTGAAATATAATTCCAGCATTTTGCCATCATTGGTCTTCACGTAAATTTCTTTCTCATCAGCATCTACCCGGTCGGCGGTGCCTGTGTAGGTGCCGGACTCTACGATGTCGGTATTTTCCATTTCGGTGCTGCTACTGCTACCGCCGCCATCGCAGGCTTGAAAAGTGACTAATGCAATGAGCAAGGCTGCAAGTGTTAACATTGGGTTCTTCATCTTTCTTACATTTAAGTTGAACATATTATTATAAGGAAAATCCAAAATTTATGTTTTGTTAAAAAATCATTTTTTAAAGTTTTTTCATCCACCAGGGAGCAGCATAAACAATAAAAATCCGGCAAAGAAAGCGGCTGTCAGCAGCGGTGTTTGTTTACTTTCGTGCGCTTCTACCAGCAGTTCCTCAGTCACAAGAAATAACAAGGCTGCTAATCCAAAGGAAAGGATGATCTCCAGATAAGCTGCTGATATACCGCTTAACAATGCGGCACTCAGCAGGGCGCTACCCAGTATAAGGACTGATAGTCCAAGCATGGATAGCATCGTTGTTTTACGCGAAACCTGGGAGCCACTCAAAGTAATGGCAGTAGCCATACCCAGGGCAAGCAACTCTACTGACAAAGCAATGGCTAGCAAAACACCTGTCTCCTGACTGGTAACAAAGCCGATTCCCATCAGCACTCCATCAATCAGCAGGTCTATTCCAACCACTACCATAAATGCAGTGGGAAAACCACCGTTGCTATTTTGTTCTTCTTTGGGTTCCAGAAAATAACGGATAGCCAGCATCAGCAAAACTCCTGTGCCAAACCCAATGATTATTTCCAGCGTAGCGTGATGGGCCATAATATCCGGTAAGAGTTCTACGGCAACTACTGAGAATATGACACCGGCTGCAAAATGCAAGATGGCACTCCGTAGCTTAGCACCCGGCTGCTTGATCATGGATACTACACCGCCTATCAGTAAAGCTACTGCAGCAATCGAGGCATAAAGAACTACATTTGAATAATCTTCCATATGATTATATCCTTAATGATGGTTTACGGTTAGTGACCGTGTGAAGTCTGGCTTTTCTTCATTTCTGCAATCAGGTAATAGGCGTTATTCCAGGCCACCTGCGCCCCATCAGGAAGTGGTTCCAGCAGATTGATTTCCGTCCAGCCTTCATAGGTTACTCCCGTTCTTATCTCAACCGGCTTGAATTCCCATTCGGTTTTGCCATTTTCCTGGCGCTGTTCTGCCGTAAAGATGTAGGGTTTGCCTTCTTCTTCTATAATGGACTCTTCCGGCAAGGCTTTTACTGACTCACTTTCCGTATGAATCTTCCCGTTGATGTACATACCGGGAATCAAAAAATCTTCTTTTTTGTCAATTTCTGCATGAACGTGTACCGCTTTCGGATTTTGCTCAAACTGCTTGCCTACCGAGTAAATTTTAGCCGACAAGGTGTTTCCCGGCACTGACTCCACCGTGAACGATATCTTCTGCCCTTTTTTCACCTTGTACACATCTTTCTCAAAGACCATCAGGTCGGCATGAATATGCTCGGTATTGACGATGGA
>JBBSNI010000359.1:0-5976 GCA_038232695.1 Cytophagales bacterium | reverse complement strand
GAGTTCTTCCAGCTTGACTTTATATTTTTCCAGGCGGAAAGTAACCCTGTCGCGGGTATTGGACCCTTTGTCCGGAGCGTACAGCACACCCATGACCGTCCCGGTCAGAATACCGGAGATGAACCACAACAAACTGCTCACCGTTTTGCTCATAATACTGTTTTTAAAGATTTAGTGCATAAAGTTACGAAGGGTAGCCTAAGCTTTCCAACAAAAACCATCAATAATAGTATTTTTTCGTAAATTTCATCGGTTATCAATCAATCCTCTTCCACTTTTGCGTATCAGGTTTTGTTTCTGAAGATCGGTAGCGATCACGTCCAGCATACCATTAACGAACTGTTTGCTCTTATGCGTACTATATTGTTTAGAAATATCAATATATTCATTGATGGTAACTTTTACCGGTATGCTGCTAAAGTGTATCATCTCGGCAATAGCCATCTTGATGATCACATTGTCTAAGTGCGCGATACGGTCGGCTGACCAGTTCCTGGATTTTTCGCTGATGATATGCTCATATTCCTCATCATGCCGGAGGGTGATCTCGTACAGGTTTTCCATAAACGTCCGGTCGTCTTCCCAATTGGGCGTCAGTTCTACGGTCTCTATATAATCGGGGTGATTTTCGGTAACGGTCTTAATGGATTTGTTTGCCATACTTTTGATCGCCTTTTTGTTTTCCGACCAGTTGATATCATTCTCTTCCAGCAGCGCGGTCATAGACTCCTGTTGCAAAATAATATTGTTAAAAACATACCGTGCTATTTCCACATCTTCTTCCAGCGCAGGTTTTTCTGTTGCCTGGTAAGCCTGAAAGGTTTCATCAGGTTTTACAAAATGTTTGTACCATTGCCTGATGTCGCCCTGCTGTTGCTCCCAGTGCAGGTTGTTGTCTTTGGCTTTTGTCTGCAGGTAGCTGTTCTGCCTGATGGCCTGTACCACCCGGTTGTTGTTAAAGTTAAGTTTGGGCTGTTCGGGGGTAGCCGCCGGTTCCGGGACAGCATAATGGAATTTCTTCTGCCGCTCCCTACCCGATTCTTCGGCCAGGGTTGCCAGCAGCAGCAAGAGCAGGATATAATGATCGCCGATACGCTCGGTGGAAGAGACCATCTGCTGGCGCAGAAACTCCCGGTCGCGGAGGCATTGCTTTTCGTAATGGATGATGGCATCCTGGGCTACCTTCCTGACATGGGCGGGCACATCTGCCGGAGCCTCCTTATTGTCAAAAGCAACGTTGAGCCACCCGGTTGCCAGTTTTTCGTCCCTGGCGAGGCTTACTTTGTCCTGCACTTCCATAGAATTCAGATCGGGCTGGAAGGTATCGTGTACATACTCAAAAGCCAGTTGGTAGTTAGACCGTTGGCATTGTTTGTATGCATAAATATGCTGCATGGCTTTGGCTCTTAATATTCTTCTGTTCAGCATGATCAGATAAAGTGGACGGATGGTCTGTCTATGAACAAAGAATCTTTTTAAAAGATTTGTTTACGCCGGGTAATTTCGGTATTAATGTGCCTTCTTCGAATTTTTCAATAAGCAAGAACCATTTATAAGCGAAATCGTTTTATCTGAACGTGAAGGAATTAAGCTATCTCAACAAGTACCTGTTCAAATATAAGTACCGCCTCTTGCTGGGGCTGCTCTTTATCATCATCTCCAACATCCTGGCTATCATTCCGGCGCAGATCGTCCGGCGTGCCATCAACCTGGTAGAAGAAAATATTTCCCTGTTCAAAGCTTACGAAGGTTTCGAGCTGCGCGAAAAGATCTACACCATCTTTGCCGCCAGCATCCTGGTGTACGGCGTGGCCATTCTGGCCCTGGCCCTGCTCAAAGGCGTGTTTACTTTTCTGACGCGGCAGACGATCATCGTCGTGTCGCGCCTGATCGAGTATGATCTGAAGAATGAGATTTACGCACACTACCAGGCGCTGCCTACCAGCTTCTACCGCCGCCAGAATACGGGCGATCTGATGGCAAGGATTTCCGAAGATGTGGGCAAAGTAAGAATGTATCTGGGACCAGCCATCATGTACGGGCTCAATTTGTTTACGCTTTTTGCCATACTGATCCCCTATATGTTTTCTGTCAATGCCCGGCTGACACTGTATACGCTTATTCCCCTGCCCCTGCTTTCTATCAGCATTTATTACGTCAACAGCATCATCAACCGCAAGTCGGAGGAGATACAGCAAAGCCTGTCGGCGCTTTCTACCTACGTACAGGAAGCCTTTTCCGGTATCCGCGTACTGAAATCTTTTGTGCGTGAAGAAGATTCTGTGCAACATTTCTCGGAAGCCAGCGACGACTACAAGCTAAAGTCTATCAGCCTGGAGCGGGTCAATGCGCTTTTTATTCCGCTCATCATGGCGCTGGTCGGGCTAAGCTCTGTCATTACCGTATTTATCGGCGGGGTAGAAGTGATCCGTGGCGCGATCTCGCCGGGTGTGATCGCCGAGTTTATCATTTATGTCAACATGCTTACCTGGCCGGTAGCTTCGCTGGGCTGGATCACCAGCATCGTACAGCGGGCGGCAGCTTCGCAGAAGCGGATCAACGAGTTTCTCAAAACCGACAATAATATTGTCTCACAGGAGCAGTTGGTCAGAGAGATAGCAGGCGACGTGTCGCTGGAAGATGTCTCTTTTGTGTATCCCGACTCCGGCATCCGGGCGCTGGATCATATCTCTTTTGAGGTAAAAGCAGGGCAGTCGCTGGCGATTGTAGGTACGACAGGCTCCGGTAAAAGCACGATTGCCAACATCATCCCGCGGATGTATGATATTAGTTCGGGCCAGGTGCTGATTGATGATATTGACATCAAAAAATATGAGTTGCACAGCCTGCGCAGCCAGATCGGGTACGTACCCCAGGATGTCTTTCTTTTCTCCGAAACGATTTACAATAATATTGCCTTTGGCTCGGTCAAGCTCTCAGAAGAACATGTAGAAGAAGCAGCCTATCATGCAGACCTGCGCAATACGATAGAGAGTTTCCCGGAGAGCTTTGCTACCCGCGTAGGCGAACGCGGCGTGACGCTTTCAGGCGGGCAGAAGCAGCGCGTTTCCATTGCCCGCGCCATTGTACGAAACCCTAAGATACTGATCTTAGACGACTGTTTGTCGGCGGTAGACACCAAAACGGAGAACACCATTCTCAACAGCCTGAAAGAGATCATGCTCAACCGCACGACCATCATCATCTCCCACCGCGTGTCTTCTGCCAAGCTGGCCGACAAGATCATCGTGATGGATAATGGCAAGATCGTAGAACAAGGAACCAACGAGTCGCTGCTGGCACGAAACGGCGTGTACAAAGAACTCTACGACAAGCAATTGCAAGCCGATGAAGTAGCCACACAGGCAGGCTCAGCGTGAGGAGTTTGGCGAAATCCATTTCCAGGGCTTCCAACTCTTTATACTGTTTTGTAAGTCTTCTCCATTCCTTGATAGGAATATAGACACCGGTCGCTTTACCCTTACTCTCTTGTATTACTTGTAGTCTCATATCTTTGCATGTTGAGAAATCCTAAAGTTCTTTATCTTTTATATGCTCAGCCATCATCCGGGTTCAATGTTCTGCTGCCTGACGGTTAGCTTTTGTTGGCACTCGTTTTATTCTTTTTCCATCTTCAGTGAATTCAAAAAGCAGTTCAGGTGCTACGTCTAAAGGACCTTTTTTTATCTTTCCGTCATAGTCTTCAAACTCTAATCCGTTGTCCCAATACAGGGTTGTTCCATCACATTTTACTTCTGCAAAACGCTTTTTATCGTATAACTGTGCATATGAATTTTCGGGATTTTCTGCTTTATCAAGAATGAATTCTGTCAAATCTATTTCTCTGATTACGCCGTCATTCCATAAACAGGTTACAATATAAGCGTTTACTTCTTTTATGTTTTCTATCCATTTCATTATGAAAGAGGTTTAATTTTCTTAAAGGTTTGCTTTTCGGCTCCTAATGTTTCAAAGTTTTTCAAAAGATCTTCTTTATGAATCTCTGTCCATACCTGAACGAACTTTAACTGCTTACCAGGTAAACTTCCTTGTAATATCTCACCCGTTTGAATTTCAATCACTGCTCTAAATTCGTTGTATATAGCATGAAGATGAGGCGGCGGGTGATCATTTCCATACATTTGAATGACTATTCCAAAAAATCTGCTTATTTCTGGCATAATTCAGATAACAGTTTGTTCTTTAAATGAGTGCCAACGGATCGGGTATTGCCGAAGGCGGGGGATTTCAGCACTACCGCTTGATAGAATTACAAAAGTTCGTTTATTTCTGTCAGCTTAATAGGCGCTGTCAAGCCCCGCTTTTGGCAATACAATGTTAGCTGTAGTGCTGCTCTGTCCACGAAGGTATGTCCTCCGGCGTTAAGCAGTAAAGGTTGTTCAGAGTGTGGAATAATCAAACTTCTTTTATTGCAATTGACACATCTTTTTCTCCTTTAGCATTTGTAAAGGTTATTGTTAATTTTACAGAGCCCGATGCCAATAGTTCAAAATGGAACTCATAACTCATTCCATCATGCAGCCCAGATAAACTAAATGTGTTATTGCCAACATAGTCTAAGTTCATACCAAATGGCATACCCAATGACTCGTTCTTCATCCACAATAATTTATTTTTTACAAAGAACTCATTTTTATCATTTTTATCTTTCTCATTGATATAAACTCCTTTTAATTTAGTAAGAACCGCAGGCTCTACAATGAGTGTTTCGGACATACTCACATTATACAGAACTTTTTTTGTCTTATCCTTTAGAGTTTCTACTTCTAATATTCTTCTTTTTGCAGATGGAGAAGATGAGGATACGTCTTTAGCAATATATTGGTCACCTGTAAAATAAAGTTGAGTCACTAATGGTAAGTAACCCTCTGCCGTAATCATTAAATGAAAATGTGCCGGACGGCCATCATAAGGAACCGGCAAAATAGTTTTAAAGGAATACTCTCCTTTTTCATTGCAATAAGAAGTGCCACGATAGAGATATTTATCTGATGTATTATCATAAACGCCTTTATCATCGCAATGCCATAATTCTATTTTGGCGTTGTTGTATGGTGTTATGCAATCATTATGTTTTATAGTTCCGCTTAGTTCTACTAATGTTCCCGGGTCACCAGGTATTCTAAGATTGTTACGCACCGGGCTGTCGGGGCGATAAAAGGGTCCAAGAATATCGGTGGTGGTTTCGCAATCACCTTCAAAAAATTTTCCGTTAAAGCGAATGAAACCTGAAGCTGAAACAGCAATTGCTGTTAATGCAGTAGTTGCAATAAATTCTCTTCTTTTCATTTTATTTTAAATTTGATGTTTATGATTGTTATTTACTTGAGTTGTTAAGGTTAATTTTTTACAAGCAGTTTCACATTAGTAGTATCGCTATAGGCATTACAGCTAACATCCGTATATCAGCCATTGCGTATATATTCCTTATCGCTACCGTGTCTTTTCTGGCTGTGCATTAGGGCCAACAGAGAATGAGGAGTGGTAGCTATTTTTACTTTCACCGTATCAATATAGGCTGTTTGGATGATATGTACAATCAAAAGCCTCCGGGATCGTGTCTTATCAACGGTCCTTACGAAAACAATTACCTGGATGCCCGCAAACAAATGAATAAAGCGGTTGCCGAACAGTTGTTTCCTACCCTGAACACCATCAGCCAGCCCAACAAAACGGCGGTGGAAGACTCACAAACCAACTAACTACTCCTGTAAGCTTTGTCAAAGGCTTGGGATGCCTGTCCTGAGCCTTCCTTTTCTTCTTGGAGCCTGCCGGAAGGCTGAAAAGTCCGCTACATTGTTTTGTAAAGCACTTGGAAAGCTTTAGAAGCGCTCTACAAAACTTCTTGAACTGCCCGGAAAGCTTTCAGAGTGCTTTACAAGGTTTTGTTTGTTGCTTTTAAAGCTTTGGCAGTCTCTTACAAAACTTTGTAGACTGCTTCTAAAGCTTTAAAAG
>JBBSNI010000358.1:0-5986 GCA_038232695.1 Cytophagales bacterium | reverse complement strand
TTGACACTCTGTAGCTCCTCGTTGGAGGCTTTCATCTCCTCCTGGCTTGTCTCGTACTCTTCTATGATCGCCTGAAGCCGCTGCTTGGTCAGGTCCAGTTCTGCTTCCAACTCTTTCAGGATAATATCCTGCGGTTTGGAACCAGGAGCGGCTGCCGTTGCCTCCGGAGTTGTAAACGTCTCCTGCTCCTCAAAAATGACCAGCATGTATCCTTCCTGCTGCGACTCCACGGCAGGATAGATAGAGAGCACGACCTGCCGGAGCACCCCTTCGATCTGGACAGAAACGGGTTTGGAACGTACAGAAGTCTCCTTTTCTTTGGCTACATGCAACGCCGCCCGCAACTCTACCCGCAACTCTTCCCGGATGAGCTTAAAGACGCTGGCGGTGAGCTCGCCGCCCGGATGCACCATGTAGCGCCCTGCGCGCTCGGAGAGATGGATCACCTGGTGGTCGGGGCTGACCAGCAGGCTGGGCGGGGCGTACTGCTCCACCATGCGCTGGTGAAGTACGCCATAAGAGACGGGCTCCGGCTCGTGTCCGGCTTTCTTAGCCGCACCGGGCAGCCGGTGCCAGGTAAGCGGGAAGACAGGCAGGTGCGTCTCAGGCGCAGTCACATTTCGCTTTCTGAAAAGGCAATGCGCTTTGTCTTCGGTACGGAACAGGTCGGCGTTTACGATAGCCTCGGAGGTGCCCAGCAACAGAAAACCCTGGGGCTTGAGGGCGTAGGGAAAAAGATGGATGACATCGCGCTGCACTTCCCGCTGGAGATAGATCAGTACATTGCGGCAGGCTATAAGATCCAGCTTAGAGAAGGGTGGGTCGCCCAGCAGGTTATGCGGCGCAAAAACGACCAGCTCGCGGACTTCCTTG
The DNA here is from genome assembly GCA_038232695.1 of Cytophagales bacterium. Classification (GTDB taxonomy): domain Bacteria; phylum Bacteroidota; class Bacteroidia; order Cytophagales; family Cyclobacteriaceae; genus JAJNNC01. The sequence goes on along the minus strand of JBBSNI010000358.1, from coordinate 5,113 downwards.
CGGATGCGGTAGGTGCTGTCTTCTTTGACAAAGAACCGTTGCAGACGCTCCGCGCTCACATCCGTCTCTATATCGCCAGGGTAATAGCCGTCCCGTGCCTTCTGGAGGGAGTGCTCGTGGAGGTCGCTGGCGAAGACCTGTAGCATGGGCGGTGCCTCGTGCCGTGCGGCCTCTTCCAGCAGCAGTATGGTCAGGGAGTACGCTTCTTCCCCGGTAGCGCAGCCTACCGACCATACCCGTAACGTATCGCTGGGTCCTTTTCCTTGGAAGAGTTCAGGAATGATCTGCTCTTTGAGCCTTTTAAAAACCTCCTCGTCGCGGAAGAAGCTGGTAACGGTGATCAGGAAGTCTTCGGAAAGCGCCCGCACCTCCTCGGGTTTCTCGCGCAGCAGCGTGAGGTAATCTTTTAGCTGCTCAATGTGATGAAGTTGCATACGGCGCTGCAGGCGGCGCAGGATGGTGGAGTGTTTGTAGCGGGTATAATCGCGCCCGGTGCGGACGCGCAACTGCGCAAATACTTTCTGCAGCAGTTGCCCCTCTTCCTGCCGGAAATCTTCCCCCTCTTCGGGTACGGTAACTTTAGGCTCAGTGCGTGCGTAGCGCAGGATGTGGTCGGGAATCTGGGCAAGCGGTAGCACTAAGTCTACGATGCCTGTAGCGATGGCACTCTGTGGCATACCGTCGTATTCCGCTTCGTTGGGGTCCTGCACGATGACCAGCCCGCCCCCTCCCTTGATCTCCTTGATGCCCAATGTACCGTCGGAGCCTGTGCCGGTGAGGATGACGCCGACGGACTGACCATCGTGGGTGCCGGCCAGCGTGCGGAAGAAATGGTCTATGGGTGCCCGGTCGCGCCGGCGCTCTTCCAGGTCGGAAAGACGCAGGTGGGTGTCGATGGTGTTCAGGTTGCAGCCGGGCGGGATGATGTAGACATGGTTGGCTTTCAGGGCGATGGTTTCTGTTACCTGCATCACGGGCATCTTTACGTGAGACTGTAGCAGGTCGGCCAGGTGGCTCTTGTGCTCAGGAGAGAGGTGTACTACTACGACAAAAGCCAGCCCGCTGTCTTCCGGCACATGGTCAAAAAACAATTTGAGCGCATTGAGCCCACCGGCCGAAGCACCGATGCCGACAACGATTGGGGAATCTTTTTTTGGTTTTGTGGGGTGAGCATCTTGCATAAGCTGTAGGTGTTATTGGGGGACCGGCCACTTTCTCTTAATCTAATGTGGAAGGTAGGTAATTTCAAAGGTACTTTGTGCAGAACAAAGCAATTACCAGCCTGTGCGGTAGTCTCGCTTCACAAATCCATTGGCAACATCAAAGTTGGTGATTTTCATTTCCGGTCCATTCCATAACAACTCTTTACGTCCCGGATAGTTAAATCCTGATCCGTCTTTTTTGGGCTCCCGGTAGTTGTAGCTGCGTACTGCCAGGTTGCCCATAATAACGGTTTCGGTGAGCGGTCCAGCTATGTCAAAGGGCGAACTGGTGTAAGCGCCGTAGCCTTCTTTGCAGGCTTTGACCCACTGCTGCTGGTGCCCCTCCGGGCCGCCTTCTACGCCGGGCATGGCAGCGGGCGGCAGCGTCGTTTCTTTCATACGGTTGGTAGGCAGCAGGGTAGGGTTTCTGCCCCACATCCCTGCCATGAGTTTGCCTTTGGTACCTTCCAGGATCATGCCGCCGTCCCAGTCGCCCATAGGCTCGTCGGGCAGCAGCTCTTCCGGACGTTGAGGCAAAATACCGCCATCGTACCAGGAAAAGTTTACAGCAGACATCTTACCCCTGGCAGGAAACTTCAGATGCACAGCCGACGAAGGCGGACAGCTATCCGGCAGGTAAGCTTCTTCAAAGAAATCCTGGTAGACCGAACTGACACTACACCCAACAGATTCAGGATAGCCCAGCTTCAAGGCGCGGAAGGGCACATCCATGATATGGCAGCCCATATCGCCCAAGGCGCCGGTACCGAAATCCCACCAGCCCCGCCAGCGGAAGGGCATATAAGCTTCATGGTACGGCCGCACAGGGGCTACGCCCAGCCACAAGTCCCAGTCGACGCCTTCGGGAACGGGCTGTTTTTCCCGGGGAGCAGGGATGCCCTGCGGCCAGACCGGGCGGTTGGTCCAGCAGGAGACCGTATGCACATCGCCCAGGATGCCTTGTTGCACCCAGGTTTCTATCTTGCGGGTATCGTCGCCGCTGCTACCCTGGTTGCCCATCTGGGTCACGACCTTGTATTTTTTGGCGGCTTCGGTCAGTTGGCGGGCTTCGGCAATGTTGTGCGTGAGTGGTTTTTCTACATATACATGCTTGCCCAACTGCATAGCGGCCAGGGCAATGGGCGCGTGCATATGGTCGGGCGTACTCACTATGACCGCATCTATATTTTTGGCTTCTTGGCTGAGCATGTGCCGGTAGTCTTTATAGTAGTGGGCTTTGGGCCATTGCTCTCGGGCTGCTTTCGCCTGGCGGTCGTCTACGTCGCACAAAACCACGATGTTTTCGGTTCCTCCGTTGAAAGATAGCGTCAGGTCGACCATGCCCTTGCCGCCAGCGCCAACAGAGGCTATGTTGAGCCGGTCGCTGGGAGGGATGTATCCTTTGCCGCCTAATACATAGCGCGGAACGATCATCCAGCCTGCCGCCAGGGCGGTATGTTGCAAAAAGGTACGGCGGGGGATTTGGGGAGAAGTGTCGGTTGTTTTCATAGGAGTTTGTGTAATGTCTCTTAAAGTTTGTGATAGTAGGTGACAAAATTGATTATAGCGTAAGCGGCTGGAAGCCGCAGAATAGTCCGCACGATTGTTCCACAACGGGCACAGGACGCTCGTGTGAATTATTAGCAGACCTCTGGTCTGTAGAAGGCAATGCTGTAAATATTTACTGCGGTTAATGTACAAAGAAATTGGTAGCTTTAGATAAAACAGGCAGCCCTAAAGTTTATTACGTAACGCAATAGTGCTAATTTTTTTGAGCTTCATCAGGAAGGTACGCTGACGTTGCGGCAGCAGGCTGGTTAAGCGGGAAATACACCTTGAACTCCGTGCCTGCATTCTCTATGGAATGGACCCGGATGCTTCCTTTGTTGTTTTCAATGATACGCTTAATGGTATAAAGACCAATGCCGGTGCCCTGCACGTGGGTATGCATCCGGCTGAACATACTGAACAGCTTTTTCTGCTGGCTTTCAGACATGCCCAGCCCGTTGTCTTTGACGCTCAGCACCACCTGGCCGTCTTCCTGACAGGTAGTTACTTCCACCAATAGCGGCCGGTCGGCAGCGCGGTATTTGACGGCATTGGAAAGCAGGTTGTACAGTATACTTCTCAAACTGCTTCTGGCGTATTGGATCCTGGGCACCTGAAAGTCTTCCCGGATGGTAGCATGGTTGCTCCGGATGAGGTTTTGAATGTTTTCTTTCACATCTACCAGCATATCGGCAAAGGCGATCTCCTCAGGGGGCTGCTGCTCTATATCCCGCTGCACTTTGGTAATTTCTACCAGGTCGTCTATGGTGCTTTTCAGTTTGATGATAGAAGATTCCATCATGTTCAGCAGCTTTTTGCCGTTATCTTCCTGCTGGTCATACGCCTTCTGAAGCATATACATTAGCCCTTCCATGTTGGTGATCGGAGAGCGAAGGTCGTGGGAAGCCATGTAGATAAAGTTGTCAAGGTCGGTGTTGATCCGCGCGAGCGCCTCGTTTTTTATTTTCATATCCTCATACAATCCCTGCAAAGTATCTTCTATCTTTTTACGCTCCGATATGTCATACACCAGCGCATAGAATCCCTTGACCTTTCCGTCTGCTTCGTGCGGAATGAATTTGATGCTGACAAATCTTTTACCCAGATCGCCATAGTCCTGCTGGGTCTCAAATTCCACCCTTTCTCCGGCCAGTGCTTTATCAAAATAAGATTTTACATTCTCATAAGCTTTCTGACCAACCACTTCGCGCACATGCTTGCCGATCATATCTTCGCGCCTGATCCGGAACCAGGTTTCATATTCCCGGTTGGCAAACCGGTAAGTCAAGTCAGTGTCTACATAAGTAATGAGCGCAGGAAGGGCGTCTGTGATCAGCCTTAGTTGCGCCTCGCTTTGCCGCAGGGCTTCTTCCGCTTTCTTCTGCTCGGTCACGTCTTCGTGCTGTATGATGGCGTGGGTGACCTTACCCGAAGCATTTTTGATAGGAAAGATGGTCACCACCAGTGAGACAGGATGGCCGGTAGGAATGTCTACGTGCGTTACCTGGCTTACATCATAATCTGTCTCAAAACGAAACATTTTTCCCTCACGGAAGACCGCTACAATGTCCTGGTAAAAAGGAGCCTGAACCAAGGTATTGTCTTGCAGGATATTGTATTTGCCTATCCCCAGGGCAGGATCAGGCACACCAAACAAGTCCAGGCAAGCCTGGTTGACCCTGATCTGGGTACCTTCGGCATCGGCGATCCAGGTAGAGAGCGGGCTTTGATCTAAAATGTTATTCAAAAAATTTTCCCTTTCTACCAGTTCTTCGTTGAGTGTGAAAGATTGCGCCAGCGCTTGTCTCAGTGCCGACTCGCTGGCCGTTAGTTCGGCAGTACGTTCTTTTACCCGCTCTTCCAAAGCTTCTTCCCTGGCTTTGCGGTGGGTGGTATCATGGATAATGCTGATGCCGCCCGTCATGCGACGGCTCTTATCATACAGGGGAAGAACATACGCCTCATAATACCCTTTGCCCTCCCGGAAAGGCCGTTCTGAAATAAAGACAGGGGCTCCGTCCAGGACTTTTTTCATAGCACTGCCCTCCTCCGTATCCTCAAAAGCAGGAAATACGTCAAATATTTTCCTTCCCAGCACAGAGGCTCTGGCAAGGCCATTGATCTTCTCCATGGTAGGGTTCCACTCCGTAATGCGCAGTGTGGTATCAAAAGCGACAACACCATCAATGCTGTTGTTGATCAGGGAAGCAATAAACTCCTTTTCCTTGAATAAGGCTTCCTGGTGGATATCTACATACGTCTGAAAGGCATACTCTTCGAGCAGGGTATGGAAAATTTCCAGTTCTTTTACGATCTGCTTAAAGACGCTGAGTTCTGAGGTATACTGGTCGGCAAAATCAATG
>JBBSNI010000357.1:0-6020 GCA_038232695.1 Cytophagales bacterium | reverse complement strand
TCATTTGTTTAACAAAATGCATATGGGGAGCACCTCCTTATTTTTCAAAAAAAAGCCTACCTTTGCGCAAGCCATCAACAATTTAAGATAAAATTTTTATGATCATCGTTACCGGAGGCGCGGGCTTTATTGGCAGCAATCTTGTCAAAGGTTTAAACGAACAGGGCATCACCGATATTCTGGTGGTAGACCACCTGGCAAATGCCGGAAAACACCTGAATCTGAACCGTTTACAGATCGCTGACTTTATCGATAAAAAAGAATTTCTACAGCGGCTGCCACAAATCTCCGGGGTGGAAACGATCTTTCACCAGGGCGCCTGCTCTTCTACCACGGAAACCGACGGCGTTTATATGATGGAAAACAATTATGAGTTTTCCAAAAAGCTGCTGCATCATTGCCTGGACCATCAGATCAACTTTCTTTACGCCTCCAGCGCTTCCGTGTATGGCAACGGCACGGCGGGCTTCCGGGAAGAGCGCGCTTGTGAATACCCTCTCAATGTGTATGCCTTCTCTAAATTCATGTTTGACAACTACATACGCCGCATGTTTTCAACACAAACTCCGGCTTCACAGGTGTTGGGCTTACGCTATTTTAATGTATACGGTCCGCAGGAAAACCACAAACAAACCATGGCCTCGGTGGCGTATCACTTTCACCGCCAGGTAAGCGCCGAAGGCAGGATGAAGCTTTTTGAAGGCAGCGAAAACTTCCTCCGCGACTTTATCTATGTAGAAGATGTGGTCAAGGTGAACCTGCATTTTATGCAAAGCGGGCAAAGCGGTATTTTCAACTGCGGCACCGGTCAGGCACGCAGTTTTACAGACATTGCCCACATTGTCAGGAAAATAGAACCACAGGCTGACATTGAATATATTCCTTTTCCTGCGCATCTGAAAGGAAAATACCAGACCTATACGCAGGCTGACCTGACGCAGCTACGGCAAGCCGGTTACCAGGAAGATTTCATGACATTGGAAGAAGGCGTGCAAAAATATTTCAGCATACTTCAAAAGAATGACGGATTTCTATAAACTCCTCAAACAAAAAAAGACAAGCTTATAAAGCCTGTCCTTTTTAGGATATTGGTTAAACTCTGCTATATTTTTTCCTCATAAACATCCAGCAACTCCCCTACTGCGGAGTAGATCAGCCGTACTCTTTTGTGTTTACCCTCTGCCTGTAGCTCGTATAAGTTTTTAGCGCCGCCTTCTTCTGTTTCCTCATCACCAAATGTTTCCTCGGGCTCTAAGGAAGCCTCTCCAGCCTGCTGGTCAGAAAATTCAGTTTGCAAGTCTGCAGGAGCTTCCTGTGCGGACGGTGTCTCTTCAGAAGCAGGATCTTGTCCGTAATTACCCTGGTTGGGGTTCAAAGTTCTGGCTTCCTGCCAACTGGGTGTCCGTTCCTGCGAAATGATCTCATATACGGCGATCAAGGTAAGATTGCCATAATCGCTTTGTTCAAAACTACTTTTGACTTCCGCAGGAAGTTCCTCCTTCGGGATTTCGCTTTTATTTTGATCCTGCCATACATGAAACGCTTCATAACGCCGTGCCTGGGCTATGGATACCAGCCCCAGCATCAGCATGATTGTGTATATAACTGGCTTTTTCATAGGTTTGTGTGTTTGCCACCGCCTTGAGAAGCAGTGTGAAATACTACCAAGGTCTATGAAAATACCATACCACTGCCTCTATTGATAGAAAATCCTGTTGTAGCGGTCTAAAGCCTAAAGCCGCTGGGTAATCCTTTCAACATTTTGTGGAGATATTAGCGGGTACGATGTGGAGCGCCTATAGAAATTTGGATTTAAATTTTTCAAAATATCTTGTAACTTGTACGAGATAACTGCTCTACATGAGAAAAAATTTAAACACAAAGGGCACAAAGTCTGGGCGACCCCGTATTGCACTAAGGACACAAGGATAGCAACCTAAACTTTTGTGTCCTTAGTGTAAACCTTTGTGTTCTTTGTGGTTAAAAAAATTTCCTCATTAGGACAGAACAATTAAACCCTAACACTGTAACACTTTACCATGCTCAACAGAAGAGATTTCATCCAAAAGACAGTAGCTTCTTCCATGCTTTGTTTTGCTTACCCCCCTTGGGCAATGGCAGCGGACAAAAAACCCCTATTTACCATGCACTTAGACGGCGGGTCTATTGGCGTGGATGCCAGCCAGAAAGAACTGATCAACCTGGCACATCAATATGGTTTTGAGTCGGTTTCTGCTTTTCCCTCTTACCTGGTTGATCTTTCTTCCGGCGAAATGGACGCTTTGCTGGGCGAGATGAAAGAAAAGAAGCTGGTATGGGCCACGGCAGGTTTGCCGGTAGACTTCCGCAAAGACCCCGGCACCTTTCAGCAGGGACTGTCCAAACTGCCTGCGCTGGCCCAGGGGCTGCAACGCGCCGGGGTAACCCGCGTAGGCACCTGGATCATGCCCAACCATCCTGATCTTAACTATCTGCAAAACTTCCGGCAACACGCCGTGCGGCTGCGCGAGGTAGCGGCTGTCCTAGAAGATCATGGGCTTCGCCTGGGGCTGGAGTATGTAGGTCCTAAAACGCTCTGGACAGCCAATACTTTTCCTTTTATGCATACGATGGCAGAAACCCGTGAACTGATCGCTGCCATCAGCCGGCCAAATGTAGGACTGCTGCTGGATAGCTTTCACTGGTTTACGGCAGGAGAGGAAGCCAAAGATATTCTCAAACTCACCAACAAAGACGTGGTCGCCTGCGATCTGAACGATGGACATCAGGGGCGCAGCCGCGAAGAACAGATAGATGGGCAGCGGGAGTTGCCGCTCACCTCCGGCGTCATTGACGCGAAAGGGTTTCTGGAAGCCCTCATTGCTATCGGTTACGATGGACCTATCCGGGCAGAGCCTTTTAACAAAGCGCTTAATCAATTGGATAATCAGGCTGCCGTACAGAAAACGGCACAGGCTATGAAAAAAGCTTTTGCCCTGGTGAATTGATTTTTAAGTGCATCAAAGAAAACGCAAGAACTATTCAGATGTTTTGCTTGTTGTTATAAAGGTGATATTCAGACTATTCCGGGTAAGCCTCTGCCATCTGCTTTTTTATGCATGAAAACCCGGGGTCGCCCAGACGGTATACCTTCCCGGAAGGTAGCCATTAACACATTTTGTCAATCAAACAATAAACAAATAAATTTATGAACGGTATTCAGGAAACCAAGCAATTTCAATTCAGACAGAAAGCTGTAGAGCTTTTACAAAAAAAAGGGTATAAAGATATCAAGGCAGATCTGCCTGATTTTGACCAGCCTACACGCTTTACGGAAAAGACCTCTGAGAAAACTTTCGCGCCGGATTTCACCGCCGAGACACTGATGGGCAAAGACTATTTTAAGATTGTGGAAGGCGACAAAGAAAATACACAGGAGGTAGTGAGCAAGTGGAAATTGTTTTCTAACCTGGCAAAACTAAAGAACGGTAAGTTTTTCCTGCTGGTGCCCTACGGCAAAAAGAAATACACCACCGAGTTGGTCAAAGAGTATAACATCGATGCCCACATGCTCAACCTGGAAGCCAGGTAGCATGTTACCCGTTTATACCGGCTGATTGCTTTCGTCGATATCATTAACTGCCCGCCCTGCCAAGGTCCGGGCAATTTTTTTCTCAGTTGCGCTCCTGGTGACTTTGTATGAACATTGCTTCATTCTACATTCAGCACGGCGCGCACTCCGGGGTTAAAGTGATTTTTGAGTGTTTCTTCCGCTTTAGCCACATCGTTGTCTCTCAATGCCTGCACGATCATGCGGTGTTCTTTGTCGGTAAGCGGGTTATCGTCCAGATACCGTTTGGTTTTGCCTAATTTCTGATGAAAGAGGGGGATATGACTAAAATAGTAAGCCTTCAGCAAACACTGGTTTCCTGAGGAGGCGACCAGTGTTTCATGAAATTTAATGTCTGCCTCGCAGGCGCCGGCGATGTATCCCTTGGCCAGTCAAACCGGTTATCCCGGTTATGGCCATATGATTGCTCAGGGCGCTACCACGCTGTGGGAAACCTGGGAACAACCCGATCAGAATTCCTGGAATCACCCGATGTTTGGCTCTGTTTCCGAATGGTTTTATAAAGCTTTGTTAGGCATTCAGCAGGCTCCTGATGGTGTTGGATTTGATAAAATCCTTATCAAACCCTCTCCCGTGGGCGACCTGACGTGGGCCAAAGGATTCTATCATTCCGTGCGGGGTAAGATTACAGTAGACTGGAAAAAAAAACAAGGCCAGTGGATCTGTAAAACGGAAATTCCGGGTAATACGGTAGCCACGCTGGCGCTTCCTGTTTGGGACTATAGTAATCCGGAAATAACGATCAACAGCGAGGTGGTGTTAAAAGATGGGAAAGCTGTACAGGGCAACGCTTCTGTAAAATATCTCCGGCGGGATGCCAAGCGGGTGTATCTGCAGGTTGCCCCCGGAAGCTATGATGTAGTGATCAATTGAGTGTAACCAGTTAAAATACAATACCTATGAAAAAATTCCAATGGACTTATTTTGCATTTTTCATCATTTCCCTGCCCTTGCTGGCGCAGCAGAATGACAGTATCACCAACGAGCAGTTGCTCAAACTCTACCAGGGACTGCGCGTAGCCGATGTCTCCGACGGTATGGACATGGTCGGGCTCATGGACATGGGGCTCATGGATACGAAAATCTCTCCTTTGTGGAAAGATATTGAAAAGTTCTCCCATCAACTGGTCGGCATTGCCTTTACCGTGCGCTATGTGCCCACCTACCGAAAGCCCACAGCCGATGGTACGTCCCGCGACGCATACAAAAAATGGCGGGACTTGTGGTACACTAACCTGTCGGGCGAGCCTTTTATCAAAGAGATCAAAAAGGGCGATGTGCTCATCATCGATAATGCCGGAGATGGCGATACCGGCTCGGTAGGCTCCAACAACAGCATGATCTGGAAAAAACAGGGCGCTGTAGGCGTCATCTCTGCCGGGGGCATCCGGGATACCGACGAGATCATCAAGCAGAAAATCCCGGTCTATACCGACTATTTTCAAAGGGGGCGCGGCATCCGCCCCGGCAGAAACGAGCTGGACTCCTACAATGAGCCGGTCGTAGTAGGCGGCGTCTATATCCGTCCCGGCGATGTGATCGTCGCCGACGGAGATGGGGTGATCGTTGTTCCCAGGGAGCGCGCGCTGGAAGTGGCTGATGCTGCCCGCGAGGAAAAGAATATTGACATGGAAGCCCGCCGCAAGCTCTACCAGGAACTGGGCATACCGATAGATTTCACCGTAGACGATAGCCATGAATAGGTATCTTCTCCGCTGTTCCCCATCTGTAACAATGGGCATTACCTTGGGTCTTGCCCTGGGGCTTTGTCAAGGACCGCTCTATGCACAGTTTGTAGAAGCCTTCAACCAGCCTACGCCTGCCTTTAAGCCCTAGGGCTTACCCGGATGGAATGCCGTAGAGGGAGATGGCAACGTCGTCTTTACCCAGAAGATAGAAGACGGTCATGCTTCGCTCAAAGTAGATGCCCGTCAGGACAGACGCAACATCTGGTATGCCTTTATGCAAACCAACGTAGCTGCTGCCCTATCACAAAAGACTTTAAGCAAGGCCCACCATGCCCTGCGTATTGAGGCGCGGGTTCGTCCCAGCCATGCACCCCGCCGTATCAACCTGTACCTGTCGATGCCCCAGACGAGCGGCCATCCTTCCTATCTGAGGGAGTTTGATCTGCCTGCCGCCCAGCAGTGGTACACCGTCAGTATGACAGCCCCGGGCTTTGCACTCAAAAACGAGGAATCGCTGATCGGGCAGGTATCTATGATGGACTGGGGCAATACCGGCATCTATCAGTTGGATGTAGACTATGTCAAAGTGAGCGTGGTGGATACGACCCAGGCTCCCAAAGACCAGGGGCAAGCCGTACGCTACCGTCCCCCCTTAGCCAATCCCGCCTCCTTCACACATGAGGTGAAAGTATCGGACAATACCATGATTGACCGGAATTTTC
>JBBSNI010000356.1:0-6060 GCA_038232695.1 Cytophagales bacterium | reverse complement strand
TTGTTTTACAAATCTAAAGGGCGACCCGGTCTAAGATTCAAACCATCAAACGAGTAGCCAAGGGCTTTCGCTATACCGATAACTTCAAAAAAATGATCCTATTTGTCTTTGGAGAGATCAAACCCCAATGCAATACCACATGAACTCATCTAGAACCGATCAAAAACTCTACTATTGTAAGAATCTTCATTTTACATGCCAAATAACATAAAACACCAGCCGTTCACACATCCACCGCACACATAGACACCAACTGTTCCACCGTATAATCAATTTCTTCTGCTGTATTATATTTGCTGAATGAGAACCGCACGGCGCCTCTTTCCGGCAAAGCATTAAGGGCTCTCAGCACATGCGAACCGGTAGCGGCTCCGCTGGTACAGGCTGAGCCGCCGGAAGCTGATATGTGGTGCAGGTCTAAGTTAAACAGCAGCATGTCGTTGTCCGGCGAGGGGGGCAAACTGACGTTGAGTACCGTATACAGGCTGCGGTCCAGGTGGGCAGAATCGCCGTTGAATTGTATGCCTGGAATTTTCTCTGTGAGTTGGTCTATCATGCGCTTTTTCAGTCTGCGGATATGGCGCTGGTGGGTATTCATGTTTTCACAGGCAATTTCCAGGGCTTTGGCAAAGCCAATGATGCCGTAGAGGTTTTCGGTGCCGCCGCGCATGTTGCGTTCCTGAGAACCACCATGCAGCAGCGGACAGATTTTATAGCCCTTCCTGACATACAGCAAACCTATGCCTTTGGGACCATGAAACTTATGCGCCGAGCCTGCCAGGCAATGTACTTTTAGCTGGCTCAGGTCGTGGGGATAATGCGCCAGCGTCTGTACCGTGTCGGAATGGAAAATGGCGTCGTATTCGCTGCAAAGCTCGCCGACAGCGGCGATGTCTGTCAGGTTGCCAATTTCGTTATTGCCCTGCATGAGCGAGACCAGAGAGCGTCCATTGTTTTTTAGCAACGCTTCCAGGTGAGCCAGGTCAATATGCCCTTTAGCATCGGTTTGCACATAGCTGAGCGCGATGGCACCCTTCTTTTCCTGTTGCTCCAGCGTATGCAACACGGCATGATGTTCCAGGCGGGAAGTGATGGCATGTTTGAGTTGATGTGATTCTATGCTGCAACAGATGGCCGTATTGTCCGCTTCGGTGCCGCCGGAGGTGAAGAAAATTTCGGCAGGCGTCGCATGGAGCAGGTCGGCTACCTTTTTGCGGGCTTTTTCCAGCGCCGAACGGGTCTCGCGCCCGTGCGCATGAACGGAAGACGGGTTGCCGTAATAATCCAGCAGGTAGGGCGTCATGGCCTCAAAAACGGCAGGGTCCAGTTGGGTCGTGGCTGCGTTGTCTAAGTAAACACGCATATCGTTTAGGTTTATATCAAAAGAAAAATATCCGGCAAGTTAATGTTACCTGCTTTGTCTTTTGGCATTGATGATCTCCCGAATATCTTCGATGAGCTTAAAAGCCAGGTGCTCGGCGGTTACCTGTGAGTTGGACTCGGCAATGATGCGGATGATAGCCTCCGTATTGGACTTGCGCAGATGCACCCACTCCTTGCCAAAAGTGATCTTGACGCCATCGGTCGTATCGACAGGCATATTGGCATATTGCTTTTCAATGGCTTTCAGAATGCCTTCCATGTCAATATCCGGGGTAAGTTCAATCTTATTCTTGGAGATATGATACTGCGGATACGTGGCTTTTAATTGGGACATGGGTTTTCCAAACTTAGCCAGGTGCGTCAGGAACAGGGCAATGCCTACCAGGGCATCTCTGCCATAGTGCAGCTTGGGAAAGATCACCCCGCCGTTGCCTTCTCCACCGATGATGGCGTCGGTTTGCTTCATGGTCTCGACCACGTTTACCTCTCCTACGGCTGCCGCCGTGTACTCACCGCCGCGTCTGGTAGTGACATCCTGCAAGGCTTGCGAGGAGGAAAGATTGGAAACCGTGTTGCCGCCTTTGTTCAATCCCAAAATATAATCAGCCACCGCGACCAGCGTATATTCCTCGCCAAAGGGTACGCCGTTTTCCTGGATCAGCACCAGGCGGTCTACATCAGGGTCTACAACAATGCCCAGGTCATACTGACCGCGTTCGATCTGGGAGCAGATATGGTTGAGGTTTTCCGGCAGCGGTTCGGGGTTGCGCTTGAAGGCGCCTGTGGGTTCGCAGTACAATTTCTCTATATGTTCTACACCCAGCGCCTCCAGCAGCATCGGTACGGCAATACCGCCTACGGAGTTGATACAGTCAATAACGATCTTAAAATTCCGTTGCCGGATGGCTTCTATATCCACTTCGGGCAGCGCCAGGATTTTGTCAATATGCTTTTGGGTGTAGCCTTCGGCAGGTGTGCAAGTGCCCAGTTTGTTAGAGGTGGCAAACTCAAAGTCAGCCGCCTCGGCAATCCTGAGTATTTCAGCACCGGCATCGGCCGACAAGAATTCACCGGCTTCGTTGAGCAGTTTGAGCGCATTCCACTGGCCAGGATTGTGGCTGGCCGTGATGATGATCCCGCCGTCGGCTTCCTCCTCGACAACGGCTAACTCAACAGTGGGCGTGGTAGCCAGTTGCAGATCCACTACATCGATGCCCAGCCCCTGCAGGGTAGCGGCTACCAGCTTGGAAACCATCGCGCCCGACACACGTGCGTCGCGCCCGATGATGACTTTGGCTTCCGAGCCTTTGCTTTGTTTGATATAGGTGCCATAAGCGGCAGCGTATTTTACCGTATCTACGGGAGTCAGCGCCTGGCCGGTCTGGCCTCCAATAGTTCCTCTGATGCCGGAAATAGATTTAATAAGTGTCAAGGGATAATTACTTTATTGAGACTGTAAAAATAAAAAAATAAGGGAGGCAAATGAGTAAAAAAGCAAAATCCTTATTCAAACTTAGCCAGCACTTTGTTCACTTCAGAGTCCGGGTTGCCGCAGGCAGTATCTGTGCTGACCTGTTTGCCGCAGTAGCCACAGGTAGCGCCCTCTTTGTTCAGGAAAGGGCTCTGAGAGGCACAGGTGCCCTTAAACTCTCCATCCTTCAAAAGGATAAGCCGCACACACATCAATACAAAAAACAACCCTACAAAGCCAATAACCAAAAGTACTGTGATCATAATTTAATTTTTTCAGGTGCAAAGATATAAAATTAGAACGAACAGGCTAAAAGCAAAGTTTCTTTATCTGGGAATGAATGGGGAAAGCTGGCGCGTTTTATCAAAAAGTCTGAGGCAATCCTTTATATTTGCGTTCCTGATGGATTGAAGGACTGAATGTTTAATGATTGATCCTATATAAGAGTGTGTTAGGAAATTATATATTGTTTAGCAGTCAATTCGCCAAATAACTCTTGATATATTGGCTAGTAGTAAGAACGATTGTGCGCTTTCAGTGGTACGTTCGTAGTCTATTACCGTTCGGCGAAAGAACCGGGTCGCCCGGCGATTAAGCCAAGCAAGGTGAGCCGTTCATATTGTGCTTGCATCGCCGGGCGACCCCGATCTTAAAAGTTTAGTTTCTAATAAGATACACCGATAGCCCTTTTTTCCAAATTTAAACTCCAAACAAGCTCTAAACAACAAATATACTATGCTAAAATCATCTATTGCCAGCCTGTTTGAGTCGTCACGCCTGGCGATCTATCACACCACAGAAGATGCTGAAATACAGAAGCAAATGAGCAACTATGGCTTTACTGTCAAGCGTATCCAGGAAGGCAAGACCCTGCGCGACAATGCGGCAGTTGCACACCACCAAAGATGAGCAGTACGATGAGCGCCAGCGCGTCTCCAACCAAGCCAAAGACAGCAACCGGGCTGCCCGCCTGCTGTTCAAAGACCATGTAAAGGTAGCCAAAGTAGCTTTTCGCCAGCAGCCCGAACTGCTGCACAGCTTCCGCATCAGTAACCTCTCTAACAGAACCTGGGACTGGACCGAACAGGCGCTCAGCTTCTACCACAAAGTAGAACCTCATGCCGCGCAGATGGCTTTGCACAATATACAGCCCAACGCCCTGCAACAAAACAAAGCCGCCATCGAGGAAGCCCTGACCATAAAAGACCAGCGACTGAAGAAGAAAGCAGATGCTGAGAATACCACCCAAGCCCGCAACGAGTCGCTAAAAGCCCTGAGAAGCTGGCTCACGGAGTTCCACGCCACTTCCCGCCTGGCTTTCAAAGACAATCCACAGATGCTGGAAGCTTTTGGTATCAAGGTGAAGTCGTAGCCTAATGGTCTGTGGGGACCGGGAGTCGCCACTGCGGGCCCCAGCGGCACAGACCTGGGGAGCGAAAATTTAATCCCCAACACTACCCACCTACACGCCAGGATACAAGTATTTGATCACCAGCAAGACGGTAGCCAGGTAAACCACTGTCACCGGGATCCCCATCTTTAGAAAATCGCTGAAAGTGTAGCCGCCCGGGCCGTAGATCATCAGGTTGGTCTGGTAGCCGATGGGCGTCAGAAAAGCTCCCGAAGCGGCATAGGCGATGGCCAGGTAAAAAGGCATCCCTTCTACCTGCAAACTTTGGGTGATGGCATAAGCCAGCGGAAAGGTGATAGAGATTGCCCCCACATTGGTTACGAAAGAGGTCAGCAGGGTAGTCATAACCAGCAGGCTTGCCAGCACGGCGGTAGTGCCATAACCCTGCGTCAGGGTAAGAATCCATTGCGCTATCAGGTCGCCGCTGCCCGTCTTGATCATCGCCTGGCCCAATGCCAGCGAAAAGACCAGGATGGCGATCATATTCAGGTCGGCTTCCCGCTTGACATCCTGCAAAGAGACCATCCGCAAAGTTATCATAAGGGTAAAGATGATCAGCAAAGAGGTGAACAGGGAGAAATAACCAAACACTACCATCGCTATAGCGGCTACAGCGACTATGAGGAAAGACCTTACTTTCTTCTTGTTAGGACGCAGCATTTCTTTTACCTGTGAAACAATAAAGATATCACGGTACAGGTCTGCCCGGTTCTTGAAATCTTTGCCCGCATACAGCAGCAACAAATCACCCTGGTGCAGTTTGATGTTGCCAAGCTTACCGCTGAGCTTTTCACCGTTGCGGTGGATGGCGACGATAGCCGCATCATAGCGTTTTCTGAAATCCATCTCCTTGGGCGTGTGCCCTACCAGGCTGGAATGGCTGCCTACGACCGCCTCTATGATATTCACCTGGTCTTCGTTGCGCGTATCGGCCGGCTTGGGAAGGGTCAGCCCCCGCCCGTTGCTCACCAGTTCTACGATGCTTTCGGTAGCACCGGCAAAGATCAGCACATCATCCCGCTCTATCTTTTCAGAAGGTTCTACCGGCGTCAGGGTGCGCTGCTCTCTGATGATCTCTACCAGGTATACCCCTTTCAGGCTGCGCAGCCCGGCTTCTTTCACGGTTTTGCCCGCCAGCGGCGAATGGTCTGCCAAAAGGGTTTCTACCACATACTCGCGCTTGTTTTTGTTAAAACTTTCCAGAATATTCCTGCGGTCGGGCAGCAACTTGTCCGACAACAGCGCCATGAGCAGGATGCCCGTAAAGCAGACTGCCAGCCCGATGATCAGCAAATCGCGGGCAGGCAGCGAGGTGTTGTTGAAGTCCATCACAAAGCCATTGAGCACCAGCGTGGTAGAAGTACCAATAATGGTCACCATACCGCCCATAATGGTTGCATACGAGAGCGGGATCAGCAGTTTGGAAGGCGATACATTGTTTCTTCTGCCCCAGTTGAATACATAGGGCGTCATGATGGCTACAATAGGCGTGTTGTTGACAAAAGAAGAAAATACAGCGACTTGTATCATCATACGCACCAGAAAGCCGCGATAGCTCAAACTGCCCCGCCTGCCCAGCTTGTAGATACGGTCGATGATCATCTCTATCTGGAAGTTTTTGCGCAAAGCCCCACTGATGAGGATCAGCAGGATGACGCTGGCAATAGAGGTATTGGAAAAGCCCGACAGCATCTCTTCCGGCGTAAGGATGCCCAGGATGACAAAGCTCAGCACCGCCAGCAGAAAACCCAGCGAAGGCCTGACCCATTCTTTATAAATGGCTACAAACAGTGCC
>JBBSNI010000355.1:0-6065 GCA_038232695.1 Cytophagales bacterium | reverse complement strand
CTGATGGATGTGGAGACGGTGGTGCAGTTGATAGGAGCGGTGAAAACCAAAAGCGGACTGAAAGTCATAGCCAAAGAAGCGTTGAATGTTTATGAAAAAGGTGTCAAGGTCACAGACCTGCAAATCCAACAACTTAATATTTGTCTAATCCGGGGAAGCTGACCCCAGTAATACGTTTATGCTGACCCCTCTGATGAGGTGATGCTAGCGGTGCGATTGGTGGTTGGCAAAATAGTAATTATGATTGGTTTTCTTTTTCTCCCTTTTGTTTTTTTCTCATTGATTCTCCACTAAGTTCTAGCCGGTGGGCAGTATGCACCAATCGGTCGAGAATAGCGTCTGCAACTGTAGGTTCTTCCAACACTTCATACCATTGGCTTACAGGTAGCTGCGAGGTGATCAGCGTAGAGCGTCTACCGTGACGGTCTTCCATGATCTCCAGCAACATCAAGCGGCTGGTAGTATCTAAAGGAGCTAAACCAAAGTCATCCAGGATCAACAGGTCTTGTTTTTCAATACGGTTCATTTCTTTCAAGTACGATCCATCGGCTTTACTCATTTTCAACTGAGCAAATAGCTTTGCGGTATTGAAATATAGTACGCGATAGCCCAACTGACAGCCTTGATGCCCTATAGCCGAAGCAATAAAGCTTTTACCTACCCCTGTGGAACCAGTGATAATCAGGTTTTCATGTTTTTCTACGAACTGACCGTTGGCTAAACGCAACAGTTGATTCTTGTCCAGGTGACGGGGGTGTTGAAAGTCTACTGTCTCTATGCTAGCGGGATAGCGAAAGCGAGCAGTAGTGAGGTAACGCTGAATTTTACGCTGCTGCCGATCTTCCCATTCTGCCTCAATAAGATAGCTCATCAGTTCATCGAGAGTAAAATTTTCAGCCTGTCGGCTTTCCAGACTTGTTTGAAAAGCCTGTGCCATACCGAACAAGTGCATCTGTTTCATTTTCTGTTGTGTTGCTTGGTTCATAATACTTATAAGTTAGCGTGATACATAAATTACTGATAGTAAGTCCCACCTCGGATGTTCTCATGTTCGGGTGGGCGATAAGATACAATGGGAGGTTCCTCTATTTGGTCTAACTGCCGGTTGAGAATGTTTTTGATCACTTGGTAGCCGTAGGATTGAAAAGCCAAACCTCTTTGACAGGCAGCAATCAGCCGGTCTTTACCTACTTTCTTCTCTAGGTTCAGGATGCCTATACAGCTTTTATAGCCTTGCTCAGGATGGGCTTTGGAAGCCAGCACTTTACTGATATATTCTTCTACCGATGGGGCAATCCGGGCTGCCCAGCGGATAAACTTCTCAGGATTCCAGTCTGAGACAAACTGATGGGTAGAAGGCATATGGTTTTTCTGTGTACTGTATTGATACTTGTGCCTGGTACGGGGATGAGCCGCAATACGCTCGTATTGATAGTAAACTTCCACCCAACTATTGGTGTAGGCAATCGCGCGGCGAACCGTCTTTACTTTTTTCTTTACATAGCGATACGGTACGCTATAGTAGTGGCTGTCTTCTTTGAGGAAGACATGATAGTTTTTCAAGACTGTGACCGTTGCATAGAACCTGAGTTCGTAGCGGTGGGCAGGTAGCGGGCGCAGGGCAGGTTTATCCAGTTCAGAAAACCGGTCGGCACGGCTATAGTCTCGGTCCTGAAAGCATTGCTCATTGAGATGGGGCATTAGTTCACTGATGGCTTGATTCAAAGAGCATAGGGATAAGAACACGTCGTTACGCAAGCGGGCATACACTCGCTGATAGATGAGCGTAACAGTTCGTTCCACTAAGGCTTTGTCCTGGGGTTTGCGACTGCGCGTTGGTAAGATCACTGTATCGTAGTGATGCGCAAAATCTTCTAACGTTTCATTGAGTAAAGGTTCATATGGGCTGGCTTTGGTGACGGCTGCTTTCAGATTGTCAGGTACTATGGCATTGGGTACCCCCTCAAAGTAGTACAAAGCGTTTTCCAAAGCTCTTAGAAAATCAGCTTTAGTCTGGGAGCGTATGGCTTCTGCATAAGTATACTGACTGGCACCCAGCACGGCAATAAATACTTCTACCAATGTGGCTTCCCCACTGGCTGGATCAACGACTTCTAGCTTCTTGCCTGCAAAGTCTATGTAGAGTTTGTCGCCGGCTTTCTGATTTTGTACCATACTGACCTCATAGCTTTGATTCCATATCCGCAGGTAATGGCAAAACTGCGTATGGTTGTACCCTTGCGGATGCTGCTGCTTATACTCTTGCCATAGCAACTGACGGGTTACTCCCGTTTTCTGTAGTTCCTTTTCTAGATAGGGTAGCAAGGTTTGAAAGTGTTCATATCTATCCTGCGTAGCAGAGCGTGGACGGCTCAGCCATGCAACCAGTTCCTGTTCTGAAGCCATAGGGCTGGTAGCATTCAAGGTTGCTTCAGATTCTAGAAGGCGTAAGTACTTTTTGACCGTGTTCTTGGATATACCCAAACTGCGGGCTATGGTTTTGATACCTGCCCCTTGTTTCTTAAGTTGGATAATCTGTTTCAGCGTGCTCATGCGTATTGGTTTGGTTGCCATAGATTTTTTCGCCTAAGTAACGGACGAAAAATGATTCTATATCAATCGCATGGTAGCATGCCTCACTGAGGGGTCAACATAAACGGAATAAGGGGGTCAGCATTAACCGAGAACAGGGGTCAACATCGAGCGTCCTGTACAGGACATAAGTTTACGCCTCAGTTCCTCATGGTGGAGTGGAAGCAGGTTGTGGATGCCTGGCAAATAAAGCGTTGGGAGGAGTATAAAGATGTATTGAGACTGGGCAGAAAAACCCGTCTTCCCGAAAGCCAGCGAAAGACGCTCTGGTTTATTTTTGAAAAAGTATATGCGCTTTTAGAAGAACAGAAGTTGATGACCCTATCCGGCATGTTACACAAGTTGTCATCTTATCTGAGTAATCTTACCCACCCTCCTTTTGACTACGTGGTCGTAGATGAAGCCCAGGATGTCAGTATTGCACAGTTGAGGTTTTTGGCGGCTAGGGGCAGCGTTCATCACAAGAATCTCTTTTTTGCAGGAGACCTTGGGCAACGCATTTTTCAGATGCCTTTTTCCTGGAAAGCGGTAGGCATTGACCTTCGGGGCCGTTCCTACACTTTAAAAATCAACTACCGCACATCACACCAAATTAGATCAAAAGCAGACCTGTTGCTTGATGCCAAGATAGACGATGTAGACGGAAATGAAGTGGAGAGAAAAGGCACTATATCCGTGTTCGATGGTCCAGACCCTGTTATTCATATCTTAGATACGCAGGAAGAAGAAACCCAAACGGTAAGCCTGTGGATGAAAAAGAGACATGAAGAAGGGGTAAAACCGCATGAAATCGGAATCTTCGTTCGCTCAGACCATGAATTGGATCGTGCCAGCTTAGCTGCAGCAGCGGCAGGTTTTGACTGCAAAGTGTTGGATGAAAGAGTAGAGACTACCGAAGGCTATGTATCCATCAGCACCATGCATCTGGCAAAGGGACTTGAGTTTCGCGCGGTAGTTGTGATGGCCTGTGATGACGAAATCATCCCTATGCAGCAGCGAATAGAGGCAGTTGGCGACGAAGCAGATGTACAAGAAGTGTACGATACCGAACGGCGATTGCTCTATGTAGCCTGCACCCGTGCCCTCGACTGCCTGCTGGTAACCAGCACCAGTCCTGCCTCGGAGTTTTTGGATGATTTGTGGATAGAAAGTGATAAATAGATTCTAAACTTGAACACAAGGTAGACTTCACGCTTTTTCTTCACAGAGTTCGTCCCTCCACTATTGACACACACTCTCACAAGGCACCCCGTCACCATCGGCATCCAGCCGAGACAAGCCACAATATTTGAGATAGTATTCAGCTTCCTCACAACTTGTCATTTCTTTGCAATAATGCTTCACTCCGCAATCATACATTTCTTCTGTTGTAGTAGTGATCTTGACTGGTTCTGATGCCTGCTTAGCTGTTTTTCTCCACTGCCAGGGCGGTACCCGGTGTGGATACACCCGTTGAGTCTCTGGAAGGCTCCATAACCCTCTGCCTGATGCTTTGGCTTCTGCTTCCAAATCAAAGAGCTTTTGATCGCTGGCGTATTGCCGGTACACCCAAGCAGCCCCTTGCCGGATCATTTCAGCATTGACATCTGTTTGCTCCTGATAGACACGGGCTACAATACGCCCATAACGATCTATATTGGTTTGCTCGGCGCTAACCTGTTTGTTAAAGATCAAGTCTGAAAGTACTTGTCTTGATTTCTCCCCATACGGCTGTCCTTTCTCAGGCGTATCAACCTCAGAGAGACGGATCTTCTTTTGCTCTTTGTCAGCCGTGAGCAGCGTAAAGGTGTCTCCGTCGGTGATAGCCACTACGCTGCCCATGTGTGTCTGAGAGAAGGCTACTGAGGCGTAGTGAGGCCAAGGCACAAAAAATCCTATTATAAGCAATAACTTCAAATAGCGCATGGTTGATTTTTGATATGCCATCCCTTATACAAAAGGCTTTCTAAAGCAAATAACAGACAAAACTATACAAATTCAAGTCTTTTCCTACGCCTTTGGGCCAAATCAGGAAAGCCTCTAAAAAAAACACGATAAGATGTGAGGTTCCCTTTTGCAGGAAAGCAAAGAATTCTATCAACTAAACTAAACAAACCATGCGCATAAACAAGAACAACATGTTGTCCTTTACAAACGGCAGCCCTTTGCCGCTGCCTTTGTTTGCTTTCTACGTACCTGCCGGATTCCCTTCTCCAGCCGATGACTACCTAGAAGGAACCTTAGACTTGAATGAACACCTCATCAAGCGTCCCGCTGCTACCTTCTTTGTGCGGGCACAGGGACAGAGCATGCTCAAGGCTGGTATCCATGACGGAGACCTGCTGCTGGTAGATCGCAAGCTGTTTGCAAAGAACGGCAGCATCGTGGTGGCTAGCCTGCATGGGGAGCTGACCGTCAAACGCCTGCGCTATGGAAAGGATGGCGTCTACCTTTGCCCGGAGCATGACGACTATACCCCTATGCTGGTTACCGATACGGATCATTTTGTCATCTGGGGTGTTGTTACCAATGCCATCCACTGCCTGCTTTAGTTATGTTCTCGCTGGTAGACTGTAATAACTTCTATGCTTCCTGCGAGCGGGTTTTCCAGCCCAAGCTGGAAGGTAAACCCGTTGTTGTGCTTAGCAATTGTGATGGCTGCGTGATTGCAAGAAGCAATGAGGCAAAACAGATCGGCATCAAAATGGGTGAACCTTTCTTCAAGGTAAAGCCCCTGGTAAAACCACATCAGGTTGCGGTGTTTTCTTCAAACTATGCGCTCTACGGTGATATGTCTGCCAGGGTAATGTCCCTGCTGGAAGAACATGCCCCTGAGGTGGCTGTCTACTCTATTGATGAGGCTTTTTTAGGTTTGTCGGGCATGAAGTACCACAACCTTACTCATTGGGCAAAAGACTTGCAGGAAACGGTACGGCGCTGTGTAGGTATTCCCGTGAGCATCGGCATGGCCCCCACGAAAACCTTGGCCAAGGCTGCTAATTATGTGGCCAAGAAAAATCCGGAATTTGAAGGCGTCTTTGATATGAGCGATCCTCTTTTGCAGGACAAAATGCTTGCCGCTATGCCCGCCGGGGAAGTCTGGGGCATTGGCAGACACTATGCCCAATGGCTTGCAGATCGTGGCATCACCACAGCACTGCAACTGCGCGATATGGAAATACGTGCCGTGCGGCAGCGCATGACGGTGGTAGGGGAACGTACTGTGCGGGAACTGCGTGGAGAGCCCTGCCTACCGCTGGAAGAAGCAGAGGCAACGCATAAAAGCATTGCCTGTATCCGTTCTTTTGGCACCACTCAGCACAGCCTTGAGCAACTCAAGGAAGCTGTTAGCTGTAGGCTGTTCAATCCATATTCCTATTTACGTGACGTTTTTGGGGACTTAAATAAAAAGTGTGCTCGCAATCCAGTAGTTTTGAGTTGCGAAACATACAAACCTCCGAATGCGAGCACGCCTCAAAGTTAAGCTATCCAAT
>JBBSNI010000354.1:0-6073 GCA_038232695.1 Cytophagales bacterium | reverse complement strand
TCTGAATACCCTGGTGTTGGAAGAACCTGCCCAGGCCCGGGAGAAAGTAGCCGTCACCAAAGAGCTGGTGGGCAAAGCCATTCATGACCTGCGGTTTTATCAAAATCCCTCAATACCGATCATATCGCCCATCAGCCTCTTTCCGAACTTTTGCAGTCTGCGCTGAAAACGATTGGAAACACAGGGTCTTACCATACTTCATTCTGTCTGAAAGGCACCGAGCACCTGTTGGATCCTCATAAGCAATTGATTACCTTTAGGATAGCCCAGGAGTCGCTGACCAATATCATCAAACATGCCAAGGCGGATCAGATCCGGGTTGAACTCAGCTACTGTCCTGATGGACTCACCTTGATCCTGAAAGACAATGGCGTCGGGTTTGATCCTACGGTAGCTGCCAAAGCCTACACCTCCGGTGAAGGAAGCGGCCTTGATAACATACAATACCGCGCCAGACTGATCGGTGCCGAACTGAAAATTGAGAGCGAGCACAATCAAGGAACGGCTGTTATATTCACCCTGCCTAACCAACCGTAGCCATGTCATCAGAAGAAACCATAAAGATAGTGCTGGTAGACGACCACAAGCTGTTCCGCAAAGGCATGATGGAACTGATCAACCGCATCCCCGGATACGCTGTCATCTGGGAAGCCAACCACGGCAAAGACCTGATAGAGCAGCTTGCCCTGAAAGAAAAACCCCACATCGTGCTGCTGGATATTACTATGCCCGTGATGGATGGATACCAAACTGCCGACTGGCTCAGACAACACCATCCGGAGGTCAAGGTGCTGGCGCTTTCTATGTACGACAACGAACCTGCCATCCTGAAAATGCTGCAATCGGGAGCCAAAGGCTATATCCTGAAAGACGCCGACCCGGCCGAACTCAAAGCAGCCTTGCAGGATCTGACTACCAAAGGGTTTTTCTATTCCGAACTGGTGACCAACACGCTCTATAAAACCATTTCTAAAAGCAAAGAAAAAGCCCCTGCTGATACCCACGCTGTGTCTTTAAACGAAAGGGAACTGGAATTTCTGCACCTGGCCTGTACCGAACTCACCTACAAGGAGATTGCCGACAAAATGTGCCTGGCGCCCCGCACCATCGACGGCTACCGGGAAACGCTGTTCGAAAAGCTACAGGTCAAAAACCGGGTAGGCTTAGTCCTCTATGCCGTCAAAAGCGGCGTGGTGAAGCTGTAGGCGGTAAGAGGTAAGAAGTAAGAAGTATGAGGTATGCAGTAAATAATTAAAGTTCCTACATCCTTCAATCCTTCATCCTGTTTTCATCAAAAAAATCTGCAATAGCCTTTCATTTCGCAGCTTCTTTATTAGCTTTAGCGCAAAATTCAGCTTTAACAGCGTCGTTCGTTTGTTATTGTCGGTATTCTGACAATTAAAAACGTTCCGATACTGTAATTTACCACCCAACCAACCTTACATTACCTCATGCGTGAGAAGCCAGCCATCTTGATCTTCAGCAGAACGCCTCAGCAGGAAGCCTGGCACAAGCAGCTTACCCCCCGCAAAAGCAAGAAAGCCAACCTACAGATTGCCTCCCATCTGATAGCACATACCCGGGAAGTTGCCCGGCAAACCGGTCTGCCGGTTTTTTACAGCAGCTCGGAAGCGCAGATAGGCAATACTTTCGGCGAAAGGTTTGTCCATGCCGTTGAGCAGGTATTTGCCCGGGGCTACGAAAAAGTCATCACCATTGGCAACGACTGCCCGGCGCTCTCCCCGGAGGCGCTGCTCCACGCTGCCGGTCAACTGCAAAGCCATGATGCGGTGCTTGGACCGGCTGCTGACGGAGGCGCGTACCTGATAGGATTTTCGCAAAAAGCTTTCAGCAAACAGTCGCTGCTGCCCTTGCCCTGGCAGCAACCTTTGCTGCTGGAAGCACTTATGGATTACATGGCAGCCAGCAGGTTTTCCTGTGCAAAGCTTGCCGTGCTGTCCGACGTAGACAGGGCTTCAGATCTTTGGGCGGCATCGCGCGGCGAACCGTTCCGCTCTGGCGTATTACATCAGTACGCATTTTCTTCCGCTAACCGCCTGCTTCTGTTGATCAAACACCTGCTGGCCTCTTTTCAAACAAGGTATTTCGTAGACAATACCGTATTCATCCCAACCTTTGCCCGCGCTGCGCTGGCTGTCCGCGGACCTCCTTTCTCTCTGTAAAAGATAGCTTGCCATTACCGTACGGTCATAAACCCACAAACGGGGTGTGTATCGCAGAGGTCTGCGAGACACAAACCTCTGCAAAGGCCTCATGCACAACCAAGGTCTGTGCCACACAACCGGGGTCCGTATCTGTCTTATGTCCCCGAGGTCTGTGCCGCCGAGGCCCGCAGTGGCGACTGCCGGTCTCACAGACCTCTAAGACAAATGCCGCAAGCTTTCTTCCTGCCCATGATCACTCTTTCCTTTTTACAGGTTTTTACACCATCATATTCCGTTGTATTGTATGAAAAAGATTTTACTTTATCTCTTACCGCATTTTTTTGCCCTTTCTCTCATGGCGCAAGCCAGCCTGGAAATTACCGTCATCTCCGGAAAAAACAACCAGGTGGTTCCCTTCCATCCGGTGGTGGTCGAAAATGCGGGCATTGGTTACCAGACAGAAAACATGACGGATGCCCAGGGGAAGATCAGACTGAGAAGTTTGTCTACCTCAGGCGCCTACCGGGTGCAAACCAGCGAAACGGCTGAATATTACGCTTTTGAGAGCGACGCTATCAAGCTACGCTCCAACCAAAGTTCCAGCGCGACCATCGTACTCAACACCAAAGGGACGGTAGACCTGGACGAGGTAGTAGTCAGAGGCTCTTCTATTTCCAAGATCAATACCGTGAATGCGGAAGTATCTTCCCAGCTTCCGCAGGAGGAGATTGAGGTGTTGCCTATTGAGGGGCGCGACATTACCCGCGCACTATACCGCCTGCCCAATGTTGCCCAGGCGACAGGCTTTTATGCCGAAACGCCTAATGTGAGCATCAACGGCTCCAACGGTTTGTACACCAACTATCTCATCGACGGACTGGGAAACATAGAACGCTTCTTGGGCGGGCAGAAGTTTTCTATTCCCATAGGCTTTACAGAAAACATCACGGTGCTTACCAACACTTTTTCTGCCGAATATGGTTTGACAGACAATGGCGTAGTGAACATCACGACCCGTTCGGGAACCAACGAAGTGAGCGGTGAGGTCTTTGCCCTTTCGCGCCCCGGTCCTGTGATCGATGGCAAAACAGAGTTTGCCCAGCGCGACCTGTCGGGCAACCTCGTCAAGAACGGCTTTCAGCGTTACCAGGGCGGCTTCGCTGTAGGAGGGCCTATCCGGAAAGACAAAACCTTTTATTATGTCAATGTGGAACATACCACCGACCTGAAAGATAATCTGCTCAACGTGCCCGAACTGGGCGTGATCGAGACCGTCAGGGGCGTCAACAACTTCACCTATCTTTCCGGCAAGATAGACCACCGCTGGAATGATCGCTTCCGCTCTTCGCTGCGCGTCAACAAACAGTTTGTCAACATCGAGCGGCAGGGTGGGGGACTGACTGGCGGGGTGAACTTCCCTTCAGCAGGCGCTCAGCAGGATCGCAATTCTTTGATCATTGCTTCCAAAAACGTCTATCTGGGCAATGGGTTTAGCTCGGAAACCAATCTGCAATATTCTACCTTCCGTTGGGATTATGCCAAAGCCGACAACCAGAACAGCCCGCAGGTCACCGTCCTGAATCCACAGGAGCAGACCATCGCTATCCTGGGACATCCCGGCTACATCTTTGATGATATAGAACGCACCGGAGAAGTGCAGCAGAAGTTTACTTTTTACCGGAAAAACCACACCTTCAAGGCAGGCGGGCAACTTATCAGCGCTGATTTTGAGCTGGAAGGCGGCGGCAACCCCAACGGTAATTACCTGGTGAAGCTCAAACAGGAGCAACTGCAAGCCTTGCAAGCCCAAAACCTGGGGGCTGGGCTTTCCATCACTGATATTCCTGCTAATGCCCAGGTGCTGAACTACGCGGTGGAACTTCGCCCCAAAGAATTAGGCGCCCGGCAGAATGTGTTCAGTTTTTATGTGGAAGATAAAATCTCCGTCAACAGCCGCCTCAATGTAGCCCTGGGGCTGCGCTACGACTACGACAACCTCGGCAAAGGCGGCGGTGACCGGGGCGACTATAACAACATAGGGCCGCGCACCAGCGTCAACTACAAGCTTGATGAGCGCAGCAGTATCCGGGGCGGATATGGCATTTTTTATAACAAAATCCTGTATGCTGTCTACAGCGATGCCATCCAGTTTAATTCCAATTCCGAAGATTTCAAAAGGCAGCTACAGGCTTTGAAAGAAAGCGGCAACCTGCCGGCCAGCACGGATATTGATCAAGTCACCTATGAAGGCAATATCACGGCCAGTGTGCCTAATGTGAATTATCTCAGCGGGCCAGCCGCTGAAGAGCTTCAGCCCCGGAGGAACGAAACTTTCAGTAATGTGCGGAAAGTGCTCAACCCGGACGGTTATGACAACCCGTATTCGCATCAGTTTTCTCTGGGATACCAGCTACAGTTGGAAGACGACAAGCTGTTTTACGTAGACCTGATCCACAGCCGTACGTACGATCTGTACTGGACCAAAGAACTGAATACACCGGCTCCCTACCTGCTCAACGACCCTGATAACATCATCATCCGCTCCCAGGCTTCCGCCGATGCTACCCGTCCGACGCCTATCTACACGGATGCTGCCGGTGCCTACACGGTCGTAGATGGCGATACGTTGCGGGGCATCGCCCGCAATGTAGAGATGGGCGAGACCACCGGCGAAGGCCGCTACTGGGGGCTGAGCTTTAACCTGGTGAAAGAAAAGAAAGAAGACAATTACGGCTACCGCCTGACTTATACTTTGTCGCGGGCGACCAACAATGCAGAGGGCATCAACTTCAAAGCGCAGGACGCCAACAACTTAGCATCCGAGTGGGGACCTACCGTCAACGACCGTACGCACATCATCAACGCCATCTATTACTACTATCCTTTGAGAGGCTTGGCGGTCTCGGCGGCAGCTTTGCTGCAAAGTGGACAGCCCATCAACCGCGTACCGGATGGTTCAATAGGCTATCTTACCACCACCGGCGATACGCTTGCTACCGCCGACCTGAACGGAGACGGCAGGGCGTATGGGGCAGCCTACAACGGCAACAGCGACCGCTTTCCGGGAGAATCCCGCAACAGCGACCGCCTGCCCTGGTCGTTTGTCTTTGATGTCGGATTGCAATACCGCCTGTTCACCGGACAGCGTTCCGGGTTGGAGTTTACCGTTGATGTGTTTAATGTGTTCAACGTAGAAAACCTGAGTGGCTACTCTAACAATGCTACCCAGAGCAACCAGATTCAGATAGGCTCCGCCGCGTCAGGCTTCATTCAGAAAAAGAATGCAGGCCCGCCCCGGCAGTTTCAGTTTGGGCTGAGTTATGTGTTTTAGGGGGAAGTTGGGAGACGGAAGACCGGAGTCGGAAGTGGGAAGTAAGATGTAGGAAGTAGGAACTCAGATTCACATTCTTACCTCTTATCTCTTACTTCTTTTATCAAAAAGGCAGAAAAATGAAAAAACTAATAATATTCTTTGTCGTGGTAACGCTGCTGATGGGTTGCGGGGGAGAAAAAGACCAGCAGGCCCGCCAGTCGCTCGATGGGCTTTCCTGGGAGGAGGTGAGGGCGCAGGCCAGGGGGCAGACGGTGAACATGATGATGTGGCAGGGCGATCCTTCTATCAATGCGTACATGAACCAGTATGTGGTGCCTTCGCTGAAAGAACAGTTTGGCATTACCCTGAACATCAGCGGCGGACAGGGCAGCGCTATTGTCAATACGCTGATGAATGAGATGCAGGCAGGCAAAGCCGAAAGCGAACTGGATTTGATGTGGATCAACGGAGAGACCTTTTTTCAGTTGAGCGAGATCATCGCTTTGTACGGACCTTTTGTGGATCAACTTCCCAATGCCCAATACATCAATTTTGACAATCCTTTTATTCATACTGATTTTCAGCAAAAGGTGGA
>JBBSNI010000353.1:0-6077 GCA_038232695.1 Cytophagales bacterium | reverse complement strand
TTCAATTCCCCTGCTTGAATTAAACTCAGTGCTCGTTGAAGCGCTTGTAGGAATGTAGAAGGCAAGCCAGTTTTTCTTTAAATATGAATCGCTTGTTGAAATGTAAGAAGGATAAAGGGCAGGAGTATCTTGATACTGGGGAGCTAAAGTTATATTAGGCATCTTTTCTAAACCATTTTACCGAAAGTTTTTCTAGTATTATCTGTGATATAGGCTTCAAAAATCTCATGATTCTTATCGTGAGCATCACTAAACCAAGTTTCTATCTGCTCGGTTCTAAGGTTTAAGCCGACAACATTTTTGTAAATTACATTTTCTACAATCAATACTGGAATTCCATCACGAAGGCCCGAACCTAATTTTACAGTAGCATAGCTGTTTTCTAACTTCCTTAGCTTGAAATTAAACTCTGATATTATAGTAGTATGGCCTTCCTCAATATACTCACTCAGTT
This sequence comes from Cytophagales bacterium, assembly GCA_038232695.1. GTDB lineage: Bacteria > Bacteroidota > Bacteroidia > Cytophagales > Cyclobacteriaceae > JAJNNC01. The sequence continues at coordinate 5,623 of JBBSNI010000353.1, read as the reverse complement.
CAGCAGGGGGGACAATATTGAAATGTAACCCTTCTTTTATGAAGTCTTCTTGTTGCTTTTCATACCCATGTGCACGACCAAATGCATTTATATAAACTAATCTTAGCGTTACAGGTTTCAAATGCCTGTCTGCTAAGGGATATTTTGCATAGAGGGCTTTTAGACCCTCAGAGATGACTGGAAAGAATGTGAGCCATCCTTCATAGGGAGGTACAACATTAGCAGTGAAGATTCCGGGGCCAATCTGGTATAATGGCCACCCTTCTTTTACTTCCCTATACCTAAAGATCGGCTTATGCGATAATATCTCTTGAGGTACTTCAGATGGTACAACGCGTTCTGAATAAGAAAACGTTTTCTCTTTATCCTTGAAATATGAGCCGAAGGTATCTGCAAGGTCATCGAAAAATGGGTCATACGCTAAGTTAGAACCAAGAATAGATCTCAGCTCCCATAAAACCTCGGCTATGACTTCTACTACAGGAGCATTTTCATATATGGAGCCTCTTTCTGGAGATGACATTTATATTGTCCTTACTGTGTTACAGATATACATAGATTGCTTAGGTTACTACAAGATTAATATTGCCCTACAAAGAAACTTTCCACGTTCGCTATTTACCGAGAAAATAGAATATATCAAAATACTTAGTCACTTCAAAGGTACATAACAATTGTAAACACCCAGTTGCAGGAAATGTTAAAGTTCCTGAACAATCTATAAACAGCCATTTGTAGTATGTCCGAGCAAGTGCTATCCTTTCATTAAACCTGCACATCAGAGCTATTCTAAACTTATAACAGCCAGCTACTTCTTCCAAGGTGCGCCTGCATCACCTAGAAAATTCCTTGTTAAGAGATAAGCATAAAACATTTGAGCAAGGCTTATAAAAAATAATACCGGACGCAAGCAACCTTTGCCTGTACAAACCATGTACAGACATAAAATCCTGTGCACCAAACGGCAGGTTATTTAAACCCGGTATCATCCCAATCCTTACACAACAAAACTATGAAAACACTACGCAACCTACTCCACTACAGCCTGATCGCTGTGATCGCCTTCAGTGCAACCCATTGCAAAGAAGACGATGAAGTCTCTGCCGATCAATCAAACGAAGTAAAATTAATGAATAATGCTTCTTTGGGCGAAATCCTGGCGGATGGAAATGGAAACACGCTTTATTATTTTACCAGAGATGCAAAAGGAGAAAGCGCCTGCGCAGGCGGCTGCCTGAACGCCTGGCCCGTCTACTATACCGATAACTTAAGCCTGGGCGCTGGTCTTGCTTAGGCAGACTTTGGAGAAATCACCCGGAGCGATGGAAACAAGCAAACTACCTTCAAAGGCTGGCCGCTGTACTACTATTCTCCTACTTCTGATAGCAATATAGAAGCCAGCGGCGAAACCAAGGGACAGGATGTCAACCATGTTTGGTATGTCGTCAAACCTACTTACTCCCTGATGATCGTGGATGCCCAACTGCTAGGGTATGACGGAAAAAATTATAAAAGTGATTATACGGAAGGCGATGAAGTCACCAAATACTTTACCGACATTAACGGACGCACTATTTACGGATTCATAAGAGACACCCAAAATACCAATAACTTCACCAAAGAAGACTTTAGCAATGACGCTGTTTGGCCTATCTTTTATGTGGAAATTGAAGACCTGCCCGCTCCTATGAATAAGGCTGATTTTGGAGAAATTACCGTATTTGGCCGGCAGCAATTGACCTATAAAGGATGGCCGCTCTATTACTTTGGGCAGGATGCGCAGCGTGGAGATAACAAAGGCGTCAGTTTTCCTGCGCCCGCTGTCTGGCCAATTGTTAATCTTGATACCCCTGAAGCACCATAAATAAACGGTCACGGTACGTGAATCGCTGTTGTGCAGTTGCGGTCAACCTTTTGTTTTTGAGATGGATTGCTAAACAAATATCCCTCAAACGCCTTTATTATATTTCACCGTAGACCTATCTGTTATGAAATATAATATTTTAGGAAACACCGGACTCTTGGTTTCAGAACTATGCCTGGGCACCATGACCTTTGGCGGCAAAGGCTACTGGACAGCCATCGGCAAGTTAGACCAGGACAATGTAGACCAACTCGTCAAACGCTCGGTAGACGCAGGCATTAATTTTATAGATACCGCCAATGTTTACTCTGAAGGACTTTCTGAAGAAATGACCGGCAAAGCCCTGCGTAACCTGGGTTTGTCGCGCCATGAACTGGTGGTTGCCACCAAAGTGCGGGCCAAGATGGGCGAAGGTCCGAACCAAACGGGACTCTCGCGCGGACATATCATGTGGCAGGTAGAGGAAAGCCTGCGCCGCCTGAATACCGACTATATTGACCTGTACCAGATTCATGGTGTTGATGCCTTCACGCCGCTGGAAGAAACCGTGCGGACGTTAGACGATCTGGTGCGCAGCGGCAAAGTGCGCTATGTAGGTTGCAGCAACCTGGCTGCCTGGCAGATCATGAAAGCGCTGTCTTACGCCGAATACCACGGGCTGTCAAAATTTGTATCCTTGCAGGCGTATTATACCATTGCCGGACGAGACCTGGAGCGGGAACTGGTGCCGCTCATGCTCGATCAGCAGGTAGGGCTGATGGTGTGGAGCCCGCTGGCAGGCGGCTTACTCAGCGGCAAATACAAGCGCGATGAGCAAGGACCGGAAGGCGCGCGCCGCGTAGACTTTGACTTTCCACCGGTCAATAAAGAACGCGCCTTCGACATACTGGATGTGATGCATCCGATGGCAGCCGCAAAGGATATTTCCGTAGCGCGTCTGGCGCTGGCGTGGCTGCTGCACCAGGAGGTAGTGACGACCGTGATCATTGGTGCCAAAAAGATGGAGCAGTTGGAAGATAACCTGAAAGCGGTGGAAGTAAAGCTTACTTCGGAAGAACTGCAAAAGCTGGACGAAGTCAGTAAGCTGCCGTCTGAATATCCAGGTTGGATGTTTGAACGCCAGGGTACCGACCGCAAGCAACAGCAGGAGGAAAACAAGAGAAGGTAATCAGGTGTTTACGTGCTGCGTAGCGATGTCTTTCTTCTTTCGCTCCGCTATTTTGAGAGCGATACGAATGGCGGGCCAGATCAAAAAGTAAGCGAATCCTGATATAATGGCAAGCCACTCTAAGGGTGTTACTTTGGCAATGAAGGCTATTAGCATAGAAAAGCCTGTCACCATGATTTGTGCATAGCAATTCTGAGAAGTTTCCTCATACCGGCGTTTTATCAAAGGTTGCTTGCCATCGTTTGCTATATTTTTTATAAAGTAGGTTAGCCAATAGCATCACGGCAAAAGTAGCTATTCCTACTATCCCAAAAAAAGGAGTCTCGGGAACCCTGGTAAGCGTCTCAGAAACAAAAGCAGCGTACAAGCCCATTACCGACCAATACATAAACGCAAAATGCATCCCGAGCCAGTTTTTAGGTCGCTTGGTAATGACCGGAATCATACCGCCCAACAACGTAACAGCACTGACCACTGCGGCTATATGAAAGATACCAAAGCCGCCAAACAAACGGTAAATGCTAAAAGCCGTCACGATCAGCACCACCATGCTGCCTACATAGACATAGCCTACTTGTTTGTGCCGGTTGCTTCCTTTTTTCAGTAGCAATACCCAAGTGCCCGAAGCTAATGCGATGATAGAGGCTGCCAGATGAATGAGTCCAATCTCGTCGTGAATAAGGTTTTCCATGGTTAAAGTGTTTAAGTGCGTAGGTGTTCAGGTGTTTATGTATTTACGCCCCGGTTTGTGGGGACACAAACCAGGGCGTATCGCCGTGGGCTGTGTCTCCACAGCCCACTTCGCAAAATGTACTGTAGTATACACCTGAACACCCTATTCAGGCATTCTTAGGGTTGCTATCAATATAAGTCTTCAGCGCATTGACATACTGCTCGAAAGCGCTGACGCCCTGTTGTGTGATTTTACAGGTTGTGAGCGGATAATTGTCTTTGAAGCTTTTGTGCACTTCGATATAGCCTGCTTCTTTTAGCTTGTTGATCTGTACGCTCAGGTTGCCTGCCGTGGCTTCCGTCTTCTCTTTGATATAGGTAAACTCGGCTTCCTTTACCCCGATCAGCAAAGACATCACCGCCAGGCGCAACTGCGAATGCAGCATAGGGTCTAATGACTCAAACGCGCTCATGACGGTAACCGGCTTTTAAAATGTAGCCGGGAATGAGGTAGCTGACCAGCACAGTAAGCGCCAGCAGCAGTAGCTGTACGGGAAAGCTGACAAAGAAAGCGACCAGGGCAATAGCCCAGCTTATGATGCCTCCTATGACGAGTGGTGTAAAGCGAAACAAACGACCGGACGTAAAGGTACCAATGCCGTAGATGGCGATCAGCGCGGGATAAGCCGCCGCATAGCCCGTCTTGAAAGCAGCGCCAAGCAAGACAACCACGATGGCAATGAAAATACCCAGCCAGAAGCTGCCGATGAACTGTTCCATATGGGTTTTTACCCGTTGTGTTTTGCTTTTTCTGACCGACTGGTAGATCGTGCCTGCTATCCCGACCAACATCAGCAACCATACGGCATACGGATGGCGGTAGTGCAGTACATAGCCTAATACGTAGTGCGACAAACTGGCTACAAAGACGAGCCAGCCCCAGAGCAGATAATAAAATCCGTCGTCGCGCATCTCATTTTTTGCCTGGCGGATCATGTTTTGGATGATCTCCCAGGATTCTGTTTCTGTCAATTTAGATGAACTTGCTTCCATAATGTAGATAGTTATAAGTTATAAAGTAGTTTACGTTATAAACCAAATTAGGTTATAAATTTTGTTATTGACAAGACCTTTGCAATTTATTTTTCGTTAACCCGTCTATACACACAGCATGGAAGCACTTTCAATCAGCGGCGTGATGGAGCGTCAGAACGATGAGATCGCCCGGACGGTACGGCGCGAGCGAAGCCGTCTGCTGCATTTTATCCAGAAAAGAATTCCCGACCGTACGGAAGCCGAGGATATTTTACAGGACGTATTCTATCAGCTCACCGAAGCCTATCGTACGCTCAACTCCATAGAGCGGGTGACAGCCTGGCTTTTTACCGTGGCGCGCAACAAGATCACAGACCGTTACCGCAAGAAAAAGCCGGAGACTTTCAGCCAGCAACTCTTGTTTGCCCAGAATGATGAAGACAAAGCCCTGCGGCTGGAAGATATACTGCCCGGTATAGCAGACGACCCCGACAGCGATCTGATGCGAGCTACCATCTGGCACGCCATAGAAGAAGCTCTGGAAGCAATGCCTGAGCCGCAGCGCGATGTCTTTGTCATGCATGAGTTTGAAGACCTAAGCTTCAAAGAGATCAGCGAACTTACGCAGGTACCGGTCAATACGCTGCTTTCACGGAAACGCTACGCAATCCTCTACCTCCGCAAAAAGCTCCAGACGTTGTATGATGAACTTTAGCAAAGGTGTTCATGTGCGATAGTGCTGCTGGGTTTCCCCTATTTTAGTAGACAGATGATTAAGCTGCATTAGCAGTAGATTTTTTCCATTCCTGTTCGTAAGCTACCGGGTTTTTGTACCCGATAGAGGAATGCTTCCTTTGGCGGTTATACCACACTTCTATATACTC
>JBBSNI010000352.1:0-6081 GCA_038232695.1 Cytophagales bacterium | reverse complement strand
TATAAAGATGCCTTTGTTGTCAAAAGTCCCGGTAAAATTCCTCAGCCGTCTTTCATACCAACAAAGTTTACGCTTGAAAATCAAAGATTAGAACATTATCCCCGCAATCCCAAAATTGTAGAATGGGCGAGAGTCATGCGGGATGAAAGCGGTCAGCGATTTGTAAAAGCATTGAGTGAAGGTACCCGTTCTATGCTTGATGCCATGAATGCCCTACGGCTCCCTCCACCGGAATATATAACCAATGGTAGTACCAAAGTAATACTAAGAAACGATTTTGAAAATAGAGAAGTAAGATTCAGGCAGCTCTCAACTTTGGCAACTTCTGAGTTTACTAACTTGTTTCCTATCAACATAACTTTAAGTGAAGATAGTAATTATTCTATCCGTGAGTTGCAGTCAAACATTCTGAAACTACTAAGAGATAAACTACAAAACACCGGTTGGTTCATTGATTGGGACAAGGCTTCAAGAGTAGTAGCCCACCGCAGAGGTCATTTTTTTGAAGTTAATAGCAAAGCTGATAAATTTCTCAAGATTTTTCCTGCTTATATTTTTCAGGTCTATTCTTTTGACAATAGGCTTTATCTTTCCATTGACTACGATATTCAAGTAAAAAATGTAGCTACGCTTGAAGTGCTTTCCAGATATGGAGTTACAGACTTCAGACACCGCCCTGCCCAGGTAAAAGTTGGAGACAGTTGGACAACCGGTATTATTGAAGATACTACTGAGTATTACGCCCGGGTAGTTTTACCTGAATTTGAAAACACCGATGAAATACCAACCAACAAAATTATTCCTTCTCTTAATAAATCTTCTGTCAAGTCAATGCTTAAAAGTGCAGATATTCATTTTGACTTGGATAAAAAAGTAAAGGAACTTAGCTTAGCTTCTCAAAAGAATGCTTCTAAGGAAAGAGCAGAGAAAATTATAAACCAGGCAAAATTTACTGCAAGAGAATTATTTCCTTTGGCTTATAACGGTTTTCTTACAACGCTATCAGATAATCCGGTGGCTCTTGTTGATGGTTCGTGGAGTCAAAACCAACTTGTTCCACAACCATTTTCTGTTTTCCGTACATCTAAAGAGCCAGAGGTCCGCTTTGATAACAATCATACAGAATCCAATATTCTTTCTGGCATTACCCGGTTTGGGTCTTACGATGACAGGCCTCTGGATTTAGAAGTAATTCCATTTTGCCTTTCCGGCTATGAAGAAAAAATGCAGGCTTTGTTGAACAAAATTCAGCAAGGAAGCATGAACTTCAAAGGAATTGAACGTACTTTCAATATTCGTTTGTCCTACCGCGGTATCAATGCAAAAGAAGATGCTCAGGAATACTTGGCTGAATGTAAGCGGCTATTAGAACAATACGCTGACTGGGAAGGCAACCCTAATAGGAATCGCATATTTTTAGTGCATATCCCAGAGGATAAATATCCTATAACAAATGTTCAATCGCCCTACTATGATGTAAAGGAGTTCTTATTGGAAAAAGGGATACCTACTCAAATGATAGACACTCCCACACTGGACAATCCAAACTTTAAAGATTTGAACCTGGCCTTAAATATAGCCGCAAAAGTTGGTAAAACTCCTTGGGTGTTGCCTAATGCTTTGCCCGACGCTGACTTTTTTATTGGATTGTCTTATACAGAAAACAAAGATAATTCACAGCTATACCGCACTATGGGATATGCCAATGTTTTTAATAAGTATGGCAGATGGCAATATTATAAAGGCAATGCTGCTGCCTTTGATTATGATAGTAAACATATACATATAGGTAAATTAGTAACAGAAACTTTGCAGAATCTCAACAACTTGCCAGAAAGTCCTTCTATTCATATTCACTATTCTGCAAAATTTTCAAGACGGGATCGGGAAGCTATTTTAGAAGCTACCAATAAAATCCGTCCTAAGGCTCGTCTGACTTTCGTATGGCAAAACACAGGTCATAATATCCGCTTGTTTGACAACAAGGCGGAAACTAATGGAAGCCTTAGTCGAGGTTCTTACGTAGTAACCAGACCTCACCAGTTTTACTTGTCAACAACAGGATACAATACCCTAAGGCAGAGTCTGGGAACTCCAATCATGTTAGAAGTAAATGTGCAAACTCTGCCTTCTGAAACTTTTATTTCTCATAGAAATATCGCACAACACTTACTGGCATTAACTAAACTCAATTGGGCAAGTACGCAATCCATTATTGGTGAACCGGTAACTATCAAATATGCTCGTGACATCGCTCGTCTTTCCTCAGCATTTTTACGAAGAAAAGGAACATTTAAAATTCATAAAGTTTTAGAACAAACCCCTTGGTTTTTGTAAACATTATATGTGCAGTTACCACAGTAAGAAAATGAAATCCTCAGAGCAAAACAAGCCAGACAAACCTGGCGTCATTGCCTTTCCTCCGCTCATTTACGGCACTGCCGTTATCCTTATACTTTTACTGTATGTATGGAAGCCGATTTCTCTGTTGCCCTTGCCCTACTATGTCTCGATAGCCATAGGCGTCGTTTTGTTTATCCTCGCTGGTATCATCATTCGTTCGGCCAGCCGGGTTATGCGTCAGGCAGCGACCAACATTAATCCGGGCAAGCCTACGCTGGCGATCGTGACGGCGGGGGTATATCGTTACTCCCGCAACCCTATGTATTTGTCGCTCACGCTGGTATTCCTTGCTGTAGGCTTCCTGTTGTACACCGCCTGGGCTTTGATACTGCTGATCCCGTTGCTCATATTGGTGCAATACGGCGTTATTAAACGGGAAGAGAAGTATCTAACGGCAAAATTTGGCAGCCAGTACACACAGTACAAACATACGGTCAGGCGATGGATTTGAAGTCTTGAAAGAAAAAGCCTTCCGTCCCGAAGGTGAGCGCATGGCGGTACCCTATGCCGGCGACGATAAAGAAGCCAAAGAAGTCTTTCACAAACTCTTGGACGATATTGGGTTTCAGGGCGTAGACATTGGCGACCTCAAGATGGGAAGGCATATGGAGCCCGACCAGACCTTATACAATAAAGAACTGACAGAGCAAGAGATCAAAACGCGGATCAAACCTTAGCCGCCATTATACCTGTAGCTCGCGCAAATCTACCGGCACCACGCTGGAGATGCCCTGCTCGATCATCGTCACGCCGTAGATGACGTCGGTGCTGGTCATGGTGCGTTTGTTGTGGGTGACGATGATAAACTGGGATTCCAGGGAAAACTTCTTGATGATATTGTTGAACTTGTCGATGTTGGCATCGTCCAGCGGGGCGTCTACCTCATCAAAGATACAGAAAGGGGCCGGTTTGAGCAGGTAGATGGCAAACAGCAGCGCGGTAGCCGTCAGCGTCTTTTCCCCGCCCGAAAGCTGGTTGATCGTCAGCGGGCGTTTGCCTTTGGGGCGCGCCATGATCTCTATGGAAGACTCCAGCGGCTGGTCAGGTGCCGTGAGGCGCAGGTCGCAGTCGTCTTCTTCGGTAAACAGCGAACGAAATACCCGGACAAAGTTAGTCTTGATCTTATCAAAGGCATCCATAAAAGTTTCCTGGGCTACCGCGTCGATCTCCCGGATCGTAGTCATCAGGGATGTTTTGGCTTGCAGCAGGTCCTGCCTTTCGCTGGCGATAAAGTCGTAGCGTTGTTTGATCTCCTCGAAAGCTTCCATCGCCATCGGGTTGACGGGTCCTAACTTTTGCAGCCGCTCCCTGACTTTGTCAAGCTGCTGCTGAATGGTTTCGGCACTTTCGGGAAAAAGCTCTTCTTCTGCTTGTTGCAGGAGCGTATCCAGGTCGAGCTCGAACTCCACAGACAGGCGTTCTTTGATGCTGCTTAGCGAGAGTTGGGTGCTGTTGAGCTTGTTTTGCAGTTCCAGGATGAGTGTGCCGGTATTCTCGCGCTGCCGCTGGATGTCGCGGTTCTCTTTTTCCGCCCGGTCAATGTCGCCGCGCAGGGTGAAATACTCGCGCTCGGCTTCCTTCATGCCCTGTGCTATACTTTCTTTTTCCTGGTACATCGCCAGCAGTTCATTTTCGTCTACTTCTTTGGTTTCCAGCAACTCCCGGATGTCGGTCTCACAGGCCTGGAGTTCCTGCTGGTTGCTGGCAATGCTTTGCGTACCCGCCTGGTAGGTTTCTTCTTTGTAGGCGATCTCCTGGGTGATGCTGTCCAGCTTGCTTTCCTGTTGATAGTAGCGGATATTTTCCTGGTTATAGGCGGCTGACTTTTCGCTGAGCACCTCATTCTCACGGCTAAGCAGCGACTGAAGCTGTGTGATACGGACTTCGGCCGCCGTCAGGCTCTCCGTTTTTTCGGCTACCTGGGGTTCCAGTGCCTGGCAGGCTTCCATGAGTTGCCGGATCCGGGCTTCGGTATCTTCCTGTTGCTGGGTGGTATTGTCAACAAGTTCAGCCGTCTGCTCTTTCCTGGTTTTCACGGTAGCATAGTGCTGCTGGGTCCGGTTGATCTCGCGTTGCAGGTCTGCCATTTCATCTTTCTGCGAACTTTGTTTCAGTGCATGAAGCTGCTGCTGTGCACCGGCAAGCTGCGCCTTGTGTTGTGCTGCCTCTCCGGTAAGGTCTTCCAACTGTTTGCTGAGCTTTTCCAGGTTTTTGGCGCGACCTATTCTTTTTCCTTCAAACAAGCCCACCGAGCCGCCGGAAAGACTGAAAGGATGCCGGATGATCCTGCCATCCTGTGTCATAAAAGAAGCTTCGCTATCTTCCGGCAGACTGTGTTCGTCCCGCACGATATAAGCATCGTTGAGCATATACCGGATGAGCTTTTCGTAGCAAGCTTCATACGTTACCACATCGATCGCAGCAATGGCATGGCTAAAAGTTTTATGTTCGGCAGGTACAAAATCAGCAAACTGGTCTAGCAAAAAGAAGTGTGCTTTGCCTTTACCGGCTTTTTGCAGCATCTCAATGGCTTCCTGGGCTTCCTGCCGGGAGCCTGCCACATAATAGTTCATATAGCCGTGCAGGTAGTTCTCGATGCTGACCCGGTATTCGTCGCTACAGGTGAGGATGTCGGAGAGCAGGGGCGTTGTTTTGCCCCACTCAGTCTGTTTTTTCAGAAATTTGATCGCCTCGGGAAAGCCTTCCAGGTTATCGACCAGCGATTTGGTCAGGTTGTATTCGTTTTGCAGCGCATCGCGGCGGCGTAGCGTTTGTGCCAGCGATTCTTTGTGCTGCTCAATCCGGCTGGTCAGCGTATCGGTTTGCTCTTCCAGGTACGCCTCTTCAGCTTCCATATCAGCGAGCGTTTGGCTGAGGGCTTCAAGCTGCGTTTCGAGTTCCTGTGTCTGTTGATGAAAGCGATCCAGATCAGTATGGCGGGCAGTAGTATCGGCCGCAGTCTTTTCCAGTTCCTGGCGCGAGGTACTCAACTGCATCTGCTTGATCTCCAGAGACTTTCTGAGTTGGTACAGGGCGTCCTGCTGCTGGCGAAAAGCTTGCTCCGCCTGGGTGACATCTTCTTTCAGTCCCTGTGTCTTCGTTTTGTAGGTTTCGTATTCCTGTTGAAGGCTGGCAGCTTTCTGTTGGGCTTCTTCCCGATGCGCTGCCGCAGCAGCTTTTTGCCATTGCAGTTCTTCCAGACTTTGGGCAGCAGCCACAATGTTCTGCCGGTCCTGTGCCAACTGCGCGGTCAGTTGCTGCTGGCGTTGCTGCAGGAAGCTGAGCCTCTCCTGGCGGACTTGTTTATCGCTTTCGCAGGTTCTGATCTTCTCGGTATGCTCGTTGAGTGTTTTCTGGCGCGATGCCAGCCGGTGCTCGTAGTGCAGCAGATCCGCTTTGAGCTTGTCTACCAGCCCCTCCTGTTCAGAGAGCCGCTGCTGCAGGTCGGCTTTCCGCTCATTCTCCTCCGCTACCTGCCGGGTGAGCGTGTGGAGCGTCGTACGCTGCGCGCTGACGGTGGTCTTTGCCAGCCGTATGCTCAGGTCTTTGTATTCTTCTTTTACCTGGTAATACTTCTCAGCTTGCCGGGCTTGCTTTTCCAGCGACTTCAGGTTTTTCTCAATCTCAAAGAGCAGGTCTTCTACCCTTTCCAGGTCGGCGTCGGTATCTTCCAGCTTT
>JBBSNI010000351.1:0-6122 GCA_038232695.1 Cytophagales bacterium | reverse complement strand
CCTTAATTATCAGACACCCAAAAAGGTATATAAAGAGTCCGGTTTGACAGAAAAAATGCAATTATAAAAAGCTAAAAAATGTATAACTAATAGTTTCGTTTTATCCATTTCCTGTCCTAACCATGGGGTTCATCATATTCTTCTTGTGCAAACTCAGACATTGAGATTTGGAAGTCAAGATAAAAACTTTCTATCTGAGTTTCGCTTCCGTTTAATAGGAGCAAAGTAGGCGTTGGTAACTTATTTCGGCCATTTCTTTTCAAAGCTGACTTTCATATCTCATCTAAATTCTCTACAATCCGGTCATTAATATGCTTTCGCATTTCTTTGTGAATACCTTGCGTATACTCTATCTCAATCACTATAAGTTTTCCCACTGCTTTTTGAAATAACTCACTAAAGACAGTTCGTAGTCTTACCTCTTTTGATAATTCTTTGTCTGCCTCATCTGACTCATGCTTTAGCAAGTATTTATTAATTTCTGGGTTTATATTATCAAATTCTTCAAAAGACACTGCATTTGGATTATGAGCAAATTGGTTTCTAATTTCCATTAATTTTAGCAAGTGCGTATACTCCGACTTTTCTAATTCTTCTAAATAGTGGAGTAGATCAACTTTTGATTTGAAAGACAATGCACTGGACTTATTTCCTATAGTTTTACTGTCTTTGTTAAACATTCTAAGAATTGCCCTAATTGCGCTACTAGAAGTTTGTTCAAGTCTTAGAACATGACTTATAACCCAACTTCTTAGCTCCATATTTAGCGGTTTCCATTTTTCCATTTACTTTCTTCTATTGCAACCAACAATTGTGTATCCGCCATAGGGCGTTTACCCTCACAAAATAAGCAGATATACGCCATGATACAAACCTTTACCCATTACTACAAGCGTTTAGTCTGTACCTCCTATAAATATCCCCTATCCCTTGCTTTTTCCAGTAACACACGCACTGAATTTCCGGAAAACTACGCTGGTGCGCCTTCAATGGCATCAAACGCGCGCCGATGAGGTTTCACTGCGCAGCAGTTTCTGTTTCTTTCAGGTCTTCGGTTTGTTCGTCGGGAATTTGTTTGACCAGCGAGACGGTCAGGTCAAAAATCCTCCAGCTTAGCGATTGTGCCTGCTTTCTGGCTTCTTCTGCCTGATCTATCAAGCCACTGACATTTTCTTTGGGTACGACAAAGGCTTCACCAAAATAGACCTGCCCTTCTTCCCGGAAGCGTACTTCAGCAGACTGCACCCAGGGCAGTTCGTTGAACAGTTTCTGGATGTCGTACACTACCTTGTCATACTTCTTTTCGTTGACCGTCCTGGGTGTACGGTCCATCAGGTCAGTCACGGCGGAGGCGACCTGTGTATACCCGTCGTGGAGGATGTCTATGGCGATCACCAGCGCCGCCGCCGCATCAGCCCACCACCAGCCAAGACCTATGCCGATGATGCCCAGGCCGGCCGCTCCGGCTGTCAGGTAATCGGCCTGGTTGGTTTTAGCATCTGTATAAAGCACTTTGTTATGAAGCTTTTTGGCAATAGGTAATTTTTTGATCCCTAAAATGACGGGTCCTACGGCGCTGTAGACCAGGGCCGCGATCATGATCCAGCCCATCCATACTGTTTTGCCAAACACAGAGACGCTGTTAATAGTAGGATGCTCTTTTTTGAGCAAAGCGGCAACGCCGTCATAAATTAAAAAAGCGCCTATCCCAAACAGGGCGACAGCAGCTACCAGGAATGCAATGGAGTTGGCGCGATGATAGCCGTAAGGAAATTTTTTGCTTGGCGGCTTCACAGCCACTTTGGCGGCAATGAGAAAGCCCAGAGGCGGCAGCAGGGTCAGCAGGTCTTCTGTCCAGGCTGTTTTCATCGCCTGCGAGGAGCCCATCGTAAAGTACAGCAGCACGATGACCGTCACCATATAGCCCAGCGTCCAGTATTCCAGCTTCTTGGCACGGTGGTGGTCGCTTTTTAGCGAGTCGGGGAGTTCAAAGCCCTGGGTCTTTTTCATGGTTCGGGCGCAGTTGTCAGCCAGTCGTTGATCTCCTGCTGGTGGTTGTCAAAAAACTGTTCCAGATACATCACCCAGGCATTTTCTCCGCGAGTGATTGCCAGTGATTTTTCTTCTTCGTGCAACTTAATATCTGTGTTTTGCAGTCCCATACGCTGAAGTTCCCAGGCATAGGCTGCTACCGGCCCCTCGAATTGGCCCAACACATTACCCCTAATGGGAATGCCTCCCTTTTTCTTTACATAAGCAGCGAAGGCTGTTCTTTCTCCAATGCCTACTTCCTGACCTTTGATGTCTGAGAGCGCTGCGCCTTGCGGTACGCCCACATAGACAGCCTCTTTCCTATAAGGTCTGGTAAACCCCACTTCTTCGGCCCAGAGTGACTTTTTGGACAGGCCGCCGATCATGACATCTATTTCGTGCTCCTTGAGCGCTTCGATCAGGGCAGATTCGCTTCCCCGCTGCCATTGGACTTCTGCTTTCAGGTCATGAGCAATGGCTTCTATGAGCTGCACTTCTACGCCTTGGGGCAGGCTGCCGGAAAGGTCGGTCCAGGGTTTGTTTTCTGTGATACCCACTTTCAACGTATCTCCTCTGACCGTTTGCAGTGTCTTTTCGGGGTCTTTGGGAAAAGGCTTGCACTGGCTAAAGAGCAAAGTCAAAAAAATGGACAAGACCTGCGCATAGGTTCGTGGCTTTGCCATATCAAAAAATCAGAATTTTACAGAGGCAAAGGTAATACATCCCCGTACTACCTGTTAGGAGTATCGCTAAAATTTTTAAGTAAAAACGCCTGGTCTTTGTCATGAAGCGATGATTTATTGATTTCCAGAATTTCTACAGAATTTCATATAACTTCATGGCATGAAAATCCTGCTGATTGAAGACGAACCGGCCCTGGCCCAAGCTATTCAAACTTACCTGACCCAGGAGGACTACCGCTGCGAGATGGCTCCTGACTTTGAGACTGCTTCTATGAAAGTGAACCTGTATGCCTACGACTGCATCCTGGTAGACATTACCTTGCCGGATGGCAACGGGCTGGATATTATCCGGGAACTGAAACAACTTCAGTCGAAGGCGGGTATCCTGGTGATTTCTGCCAAAGATTCTCTGGATGATAAAGTGTCGGGGCTGGACTTAGGCGCCGATGATTCCCTGACCAAACCCTTTCACCTACAAGAGTTAAATGCCCGCATCCGGTCTATCATCCGAAGGCGTAATGCGGAAGGCAACCCAGCGGTTGAATACCAGGATATTAAAGTCCTGCCCGACGATAAAGAAGTATGGGTCAACGGACATCCGATAGCATTGACCAGAAAAGAGTATGATATACTATATTACTTTGTCACAAACCCCAGGCGCGTGATGTCCAAAGAAAATATTGCCGAACACGTCTGGGGCGACTATATCGATCTTGCCGACTCCTATGATTTTATCTATTCGCAGATCAAAAACCTGCGCAAGAAGCTCAGCCAATACAGTACATACACCTACATCCACGCTGTATATGGCATGGGCTATAAATTTGTCAAAGATTGAAGCTGCTCACCAAAACCAATCGCTACTATCTGCTCTCCTCTTCGCTGGTATTCCTGGCAGGGGGCTTGATCTTCTATGGGATGATACAAGCTATTATCCGGGAAGAAGTTTCAGAAGTACTTGAGTTTGAACTGGCAAGCAGAATAGAAGCGCTATCCCAACAGTCAAACCCTCCTGAGGAAGTGTCCGGGATAGAGTTTGAGATGCAACGGGTCAGCAGGTTACAAGACAGCAAGACGTACCGGGATACCTTGCTGCTGGATGAGCAGCAAGGCGAACGGATTCCGTACCGGCAGCTTACCCTGTACCAGCGTATCCAGGGGCAGCCGTACCGGCTGATCTTGCGAGAGTCTCTCATTGAGGCGGAAGACCTTCTGTTTGCTGTCTCTGTATCGCTGGCTTCGCTGTTCGGGCTGATGATCTTAGTCTTGTGGTTTGTCAATAGTGTGCAGGCGCGCAAGCTGTGGGCAGGCTTTTATGAAAACATCCGGCTACTGCGCGGCTACGATCTGGCCAACGTTGCCCCTGTGCCTGCCATCAACTCGGATATCGACGAGTTTCAGGAAATGAACGTTGCCATCAGGAAAATGACAGATAAGATCAGGGAAGACTTTCATCTGAAAGAATTTACAGAAAACGCTTCGCATGAAATGCAAACGCCGCTGACCATCATCCGATCCCACATTGATCTGTTAATTCAAAGTGAGCTATCACAGGAGCAGCATACGCTGATTGCCCGGATCAGCCAGGCGACGTACCGGATGTCCAGCACGCACCGGGCGCTGTTGCTGCTGTCTAAGATTGAGAACAAGCAGTTTAAAGAAATCACGCCGGTCAACCTAACGGCACTCATCCAGGCCAAGCTGGAGGAACTGGATGATTTTGTTGCCGATAAACAGTTAAACGTCACGGTAACCGCCGGCACACAGCCGGTTATTTTGCCGATGAATCCGCAATTGTCCGAGATTTTGATCAGCAACCTGCTGACCAACGCCATCAATCACAATGAGCCGAAGGGATTCATTGACATTCACCTGACAGCCAAGTCACTCAAAGTCAGCAACAGCGGACCGGCGCTACGCACTGACCCTGAGAAACTCTTCCAACGCTTCCGCAAAGACAATCCCACGACCGAATCGGCAGGACTGGGTATGGCGATCATGAAGGTCATTGCCGACCTGTACAGCTTGAAACTCATTTACGATTATCAAAACCAACACACCTTGACTTTATGGTTTGATGAATAAAGTGAGCAGTACTTGATTTTATTTCAAAAAAACCAAACAATACGCCAAGTCCAGAATCTTTACAGAATCGTTGCTTATTTTTGAAGGAAATTAATTTTTACCTAACCTTGATTATCATGAAATATTCAATCATCACTTTTGCATGGGTAGCCGTTGCCAGCGCTTCTTTTTTAGCTTGTAGTCAGGCGCAAAGCACACAACCTTCGGAAGTACCTTCTGTGGTACTGACAGCTTTCCAGGAGAAGTTTCCGCAAGCCAGCGACATAGCCTGGGACAAAGAATCAGATACCGAGTGGGAAGCTGAGTTTAAGATGGATAATAAGGAAATGTCAGCTAATTTTAGTCCGGAAGGCAAATGGCTGCAAACCGAAACAGACATCAAAGAAAAGGAGTTGCCAGAAGCCGTTAAAAACACGATCAAATCTCAATTTATTGGCTACGAAATAGAAGAAAGCGCCCAAGTGGCTATGCCTGAGCAAAACGAAGCCTACGAAGTGGAACTGGAAAAAGGAAAGGCTACGCTGGAGGTCGTGATAGACTCATCCGGAAAAGTGCTCCGGCAGGCCATAACTGAAGACGATGATGGCCAGTAAACAGCCAGGTCTATCCTGTCCGTGTTTGTCAGTAGTAGCTTACGCTTTGGCAGGTTTACGAAGGTACCCGTAGATAAGACCGGACAACAGGATCAATCCTAAAAAAACACCGCCCAGCACATCGGTGAGCCAATGGTCGCCTAAGTACACACGGGAAAAAGGGATACTGAAAACGAGCGATAAAGAAACAACGGCTACTATGACTCTGGCGGCGTTCGGGATTTCCTGTAAGCGGTACATCAAAAAGGTAAGAAAGCCAAAAAAGACGACATAGAATGTAGTATGACCACTGGGAAAGCTCTGGTGTTGTGCCTTTTGAATGATTTGCACCAGGTCTTCAGTAGGCCGGGGGCGGTCAACTAATATTTTGATGCCGTAAGCGATCAGGGAAGAGGCAAGCGTGAGCAGGGTAAACCAGGTCTCTCGCCGGTATCGGAGCAGCCAGAGGACAAGGCTGGTCAGCAGCACCATCGTGATGGCTACCGTGCGGACGCCAAACCAACTGACAAACTTCATGGAGGCATCCAGCAGGGGGCTGCGGTCTTCCTGCATTTCTTCGGAGAACTCCAGATCAATCCAGGAAGTAGGCAGGAAATGCACATAGACGATCAGCAACAGAAACCCCAAGGTAAGCCCTGCTAAAAAATAGAGGGCTATCTTTTTATCTCTTTTGCGGTCTATAAACTTGTGCCAATAAACAGAGAGATTTTCTAACATACAGGGTAATAAT
>JBBSNI010000350.1:0-6135 GCA_038232695.1 Cytophagales bacterium | reverse complement strand
TACGAGCGTCGTTCGTAGCCAGTCAGTTTCTGTAGGGCCAGATTAAAACTTTCAATAACATTAGGTGATAGTGTTTCCATCTCGCTAAATTACATGTTTTCCACTATCTTTGGGTAGGTTTATTTTTCTGCGCTCCCTTATATCTTTGCCGCAAGGTTTGTTTGTGAGCAAAAGCGGACAAGGTCCAAAAACTTCTGTTCTCATTTTTGAAAAAGGCAGAAAAACCGACTGGACCTGGTTTTACAAAATAACCAACGATGGATACACCATGGGAACCAACCGCAAAGAGCAAAAAGGAAATCAACTCGTTGAATGCCTTACGCTGTATCACGAGTATGTGAAGCACGGTAAACAACCACCCGAAACTAAAAACAGCTTTTGCATTCCTGCCGAATGGATTAAAACACTTGACCCCAGGGTAAAAGAAAAAATCCGCACGGAAACCCGTGCCGATATGGAAGCCAAAGGCCAGATGGAAAGGGAGAAAAAAGAAGCCGACCTCGACAAAAAAATAAAAGCCAAAAAAGCAACGGAAGCCGACAAGCAAATGGAATTGAAAACCTTTGGTCAGATTCTGGAAAACCGCATACAAAACGAAATTGCCAAGCGCATAGACAAGGCTTACAGCTATTCTTTCAACTTAGCCAATTACAAAAGCAGTCTGAATCTTGATTTATTTGATTTGCCTGATGAACTTGATTTTAATTTCAACAAAATAAATGATAGCAACGAAGTTGAGAAGATTTATAAATCGCTGCAAAAAAATCATACCCATCCTGAAATCACAAAAATCATAGTTCAGACATTGAATTTGGGCAGTGCCTTAGAAGCCGATATTGCCCGGGAGTATATAAGCAATTTGGATAATGACTTAATTACAAAACACAATGAACTCCATGTAATTAAGGAGATATTGAAAAGCGGGGCGAAATATCCGATGGTTTCTATCAAAGAAACTTGTTCTCATGAAAAAGGTAAATTACCAACACAAGCCACGCCTGAAGGAAATTTTCCATTTGTTGTAACAGCTAAAGATCGCAAATCTGCACCTGAGTACCAGTTTGATGATAAAGCAGTTTGTATTCCATTAATATCTTCTACTGGTCACGGCTCTGCAACACTAAAACGAATTCATTACCAGGAAGGAAAATTTGCTTTAGCTAATTTACTTTTTGCTGCGATACCAAATAACCCTGAAACTGAACTTTATCCAAAATTTCTATATCATATCCTAGATGCACGTAGGGAAGAACTTTTTTGTCCTTTGATGAAAGGAACGGCAAATGTGGCTATGAAAATGGATGATGCAGTTAATGTCCGTTTCCCGTTGCCTGATTTTGATTTACAAATGCAAATTGTAGCTCAGATAGAAAAGCAAAAAGCGATTGTTGAAGGGGCGGAGAAAGTATTAAATAATTGGCAACTGCTTGAATCTGACTTTGTAGGCGAGGGGGTAAATTATAGCAACCCAACTATTGACGCTTTTGCAAGTGTTGGTACTGGTTCAACACCTTCAAGAGAAGTAGCTGAATATTTCAAAGGTGAAAATAATTGGGTTTTAACAAACGAAGTCGCAATGAATGAAATTTCAGAAACGGCTGAAAAACTATCAGATAGAGCAATCCAAGATTATGGTTTGAAAATTTATCCTGTAAATACTATTCTAATTGCAATGTATGGTCAGGGTAAAACAAGAGGGCAAAGTGCCTTATTGAAAATACCTGCTTCAATAACTCAAAACTGCGGAGCAATTGTCATTGATGAAGAAAAGGCTGTCCCTAAATATGTTTGGTTTTATCTCATGTCAGCATACGATAAAATTCGAGGGCAAGACTATTCAGGAGCGGGTGTTCCTCATTTGAACCTGTCAATAGTAAAACAAATTAGAGTTCCCTTGCCTGATGATTTAGATGCTCAATTTAGAATAGTATCAGAGTTAGAATATAAATTTCAGCTATTAGAAGGCTTGCGCAAGATGAAAGCTGAAGCTGAAAAGAGAATCGGTAACATATTAGCGGATGTATGGGGCGTAGATGTTGCTGAACCTATCAGGGAGGAGGTGACTGATGAGAAAGAAAGCTAAGGAAGCTGAAAAAGAAGACCCTTTGTTGGGTAAGGTTTCTTTGTTGATACATTCTGCCAAGGGTTATGTAAACAAAACGATCAATAGAGGAATGTTGGTTTTGTATTGGCAAATAGGCAAAACCTTACAGGAGGAATTTGTGAAAGACGAAAGAGCCGAATACGGAAAACGAATTGTGCAGACACTGCCTGCACAATTGGTGCAGTTCCTGATAAGCAAATTCTATACGCACTGCGTAGAGAATTGAGTTGGACGCATTTGTAAAACAACCCCGTTTAGATTGTATAAACCCCTGCCTGCAAGCTAATTGCCAACGGTTAGCGATGATGGGGCTACCAATGTGCCCTCACAGTTGATGATCCTCAAATCGTAGTCTCCCGAAGGTAAAAACAGTGCTTTTTCTTCTGATATGATAAACTGGTCTACAGGAATAGCCTCTTGGTCTTCACCCCGGCGGGTAGCCCTTATCCGTTTCGCCTCCTTCCAGGATGATGCTGGCAAGGGCAGGTTTGTCTAAAGCTTCTTTTTTGGTTGCCTGATCCAGGGCATTTTGATAATCGCCATAAAAGCTTGACTGCACAGCGTTGAGTTCAAAGTTACCCTGCATGTCCAGCCTGCAATACGCTCTGAACCCGGGGTCAAAGTCTTTGACACTTTCAGGCGCAATGGCGGCAAATTCATAACTGTTCTTTTTGCAACCAGCCAGCGACAGGATGAGAAACAGGTAGCGGAACCTTTGTATCTTCATGTGTAATGAGAGTTGTTTGATTTTCCGTAAAATAAATCAATTTTTATAAAAACCAGAACATAGCCCTAACCTTCCAGAAGCGCCTGGTAGACTTTTTCATACCCTGCCACCATCTGCTGCGTATCGAACCGCTGAAAGGCTTGCTGGCGCAGGTAGGCGCTATCCAGGCTGTCTACGCCAGGCAGGGCACCAACGGCTGCTTGTATGATCTCGCGTTCTGAAGCGGCAGGAATGATAAACCCGGTTTTTCCATGCGCAATCACTTCCGGTACGCTGCCCCGGTCGACGGCTACCACCGGTGTACCGCAGGCCAGGGACTCTGCCATCGTCAGCCCAAAGGCTTCCTGGTAAGTGACCAGGTGCAAAGAGGCTTTGGCGCGTGAAAACCACTTTTTTTTCTGCTGATGGTCTACCGGCCCTACAAACTCCACCTGGCCGGCTTGCAGATGCGGCCTGACAGCCTGTTCAAAATAATCAGCGTTTTCTTTGGGTACAATACCCGCCAGCACCAGCCGTAACCCTGCCTGCCGGGCTACGGCTATCGCCAGATGGATGCCCTTGTCAGGCGACATACGCCCTACCACCAGCAGATAATCTTCCCGGGTAGACACCTCATCAAAGGAGGCTACGTCAATGCCATTGTAAACGGTAGCCACATAGCGCAACGCAGGGGCCAACTGCCGTTCGGCATGGCTGATCGACACGTAGGCGTGTTCGTGGTAATGCTCATAAAGTAAGCGGCTTCCTGCTTCGGCAGCCGAGCCATGCAAGGTCGTTACTACCGGGAAAGGTGCCGTGCGGGCGGGCGGAACACCAAAACAGCCTATGTGGTTGTGTAGTATATCTACGCCAAGGGCTGCCGCCCGCTCATAGGCATGAGCAATATGCAGGGTCTCATACACGCGGCTGTCTAACTGGCTGCCCGGCTGGTTGAGCGGGTGCGGACACACACTTTCCAGGCGCGCCGAAGTAAGGCTGTCGGCGGTCGCAAACAGGGTGACCGTGTGCCCGCGGGCTACAAGGCCTTCGGTCAACTGGTAGGCGACCAGTTCCCAGCCGCCGTAATGCTGCGGGGGTGTGCGCCAGGCGATGGGCGCCAGGATACCGATGTGCATAGGGCTTATTTTATTTTTTGCTGCAATGTTAAACCATTAAACCGGCTGTTGGTTTGTAAAAGAGTGTTTATTGGGTAGGTAACCCCACAGACAAAACTTTAATAATGGCTTATGAATGATTTGGCATCCAGTTTAGACGTAAAAAAAGAAGGAATCATATTAGACGAAACGGAGCTTTATTTTGAGAACGAAGGGGTGTTCAACCCCGGCTGCGTACAGGACGAAAAGGGCATCCACCTGTATTACCGGGCTGTCAGCCAGGGTAATTTTTCTACCGTAGGCTATGCCCGGCTCAGCGACCCCACGACCGTAGCAGAGCGCTTTGAGCAGCCGGTCTATAAGCCGCAGCATCCTACTGAAAAGCATGGGGTGGAAGACCCGCGTGTGGCGCTTATCGACGGTACGTATTACCTGACCTACACCGCCTATGACGGCTTCAACGCTGTAGGCGCACTGGCGACCTCTACCGATGGGTTTCATTTTGAAAGGCAGGGTGTCATTACCCCAAACATTAGCCTGCTGGACATGGAAATGTATTTTAACGTTTCTGACTATACCTTGCCTGATAAGTATTTTACGCACATAGACATGTTGCACAAGCGCGAGCCTATACCGGACAATGTGCTGGTATGGGACAAGGATGTGATCTTTTTTCCGCGCAAGATCAATGGCAAATTTGCTTTTATGCACCGCATCTGGCCGGGCATTCAGTTGGTACTTTACAACAAGTTTGAAGACCTGACCCCTAGGTTTTGGGAAGATTATTTCC
Source organism: Cytophagales bacterium (assembly GCA_038232695.1). Lineage (GTDB taxonomy): Bacteria > Bacteroidota > Bacteroidia > Cytophagales > Cyclobacteriaceae > JAJNNC01. The sequence goes on along the minus strand of JBBSNI010000350.1, from coordinate 1,420 downwards.
ATCATTTTCCGGATTATATGATGATGGACTCTAAATACGGGTATGAGAACGCCTACATCGGCGGCGGGTGCGTACCGATAGAGACACCCGACGGCTGGCTGGTGATCTACCACGGCGTAGAGAAAATAAAGCATGGCAAAATATACCACGCCTCAGCCGCCCTGCTCGACCTGGAAGACCCTACCAGGGAGATAGCAAGGCTCAAAGAACCGCTGTTCTCCCCCAAGCACGACTACGAACAGGTAGGCTACGTGAATAATGTAGTGTTTCCGACAGGAACTGCCCGCAAAGAAGACCGTTTATACATTTACTATGGTGCCAGCGACAGCCATGTAGCGGCTGCTTCCTGCAACTGGGAATCGCTGGTAACTGCCCTGAAAAAGGGATGATCTTTTAACCTAACTTTCCTCTTTTTTATGTCATACAAAACTACAGATAGCGTTTTATTTTTAACATCTTACCCGCCCAGAGAGTGTGGGATCGCTACGTTTACACAGGATTTGATCCAATCGCTTGCCCAGCAGTTCGGTGCTTCCTATCAATTTAAGGTATGTGCCCTGGAAGAAGAAGAACATGCACCGCGCACTTACCCCAAAGAGGTGGTAGCTACCCTACAGGCTTATGACCTGGAGGCTTGTACTGCCCTGGCCAGAAAGATCAACCAGGATGCTTCTATCAAGCTGGTCTGTATCCAGCATGAGTTCGGCTTGTTCGGCGGCCGCTGGGGCGACCATGTGATGGCTTTCATCTATTCGCTGAACAAACCTTTTGTACTGACCCTGCATACCGTGCTGCCGCAGCCCGATGCGGAGCTTCAGAAGCTGATGCAAAGCATCGCCAGCCAGGCGCATCAGTTGGTGGTGATGACCCAGGACTCGGCAGACCTGCTGCGCACAGACTATGGCATTCCTCCATCGCATGTGCAGGTGATCCCGCATGGTACCCACCTGTCGCCCTGGAAAGACCCCCAGGCCCTGAAAGAAAAGTACCGGCTCAGCGGCAAAAAAGTGCTGGCTACCTTTGGACTGCTCAGCGAGAACAAAGGCATAGAAAACGCCATAGAAGCTTTGGCAGAGATCAGAAAGCATGTGCCCGATGCGATGTACTTAGTGCTGGGCAGGACACACCCGGTCGTAGTCGCCCAGCAGGGAGAGCGTTACCGCCAGATGCTGGAAGAGAAAGTAGCTGCCTATGGGTTGCAGGATTGTGTACGGTTTGTCAATAAATACCTGGACCTGGATGAACTGCTGGATTATCTCCGCCTGACAGACGTGTACCTGTTTGTCTCCAAAGACCCGCACCAGGCGGTGAGCGGCACCTTTACCTATGCGATGAGCAGCGCCTGCCCGATCATCTCCACACCCATTCCTCATGCGCAGGAGATGCTGCAACATGATATGGGCATCCTGCTCCAAGATTT
>JBBSNI010000349.1:0-6149 GCA_038232695.1 Cytophagales bacterium | reverse complement strand
TGCGCCGATCTCGTTGTCGTTTTGCTTGTCTATCTTCTGGTGCGTGACGATCTTAGACTGATAGTTATTATCTTTTACTTTGACGCGCCGGGTTTGTCCGTTCAACTCAAAAGTAACCTGGCGAAAGCCATTTTCATCCGGCTCGGCTACAAAGAGCAATTTGATGATGATGACTTTTCCTTCTCCGATCTTCACCAGGATTTCCTCGCCGTAGGTCATGCCATAAAAGAAAGCAGGCGTGGGCAGTTGGGTCATGTCGCCATACACTTTCTGGTGGTTGTAAAAGTCCTGATATACCTTGGGGTAAAGTTTGTAGGAAAGAAAATCCAGCAGGGTGCGGTCTTCATCAAAGCGGTTTTTGAATTCTTTTTGTTCCTCCTCAAAATCTACGGGTTCCAAATGTGCATTGGGGCGCTCGGTAAAAGGCTTCTGCCCTTTCAAAATGACCTTTTGTATATCTTCGGGAAACCCGCCGTGCGGCTGCCCTAATTCTCCCTTGAAAAGGCTGACGACTGATTCGGGGAAAGACAGGTTTTTGCCTTCTTTGAAAAGATCTTTGACCGTCAGGTTGTTAGAGGTCATAAACAAAGCCATATCACCTACTACTTTAGAAGAAGGCGTGACTTTGACAAGATCGCCAAACAGATCGTTGACGCGGGCGTAGTTCTTTTTAATGGTCTCAAACTTATCGCCCAGGCCCAGGGCTACGGCTTGCGGACGCAGATTGGAATATTGCCCGCCCGGTATCTCATGGTCATACACTTCTGCCGTCCCCGCTTTCAGCCCTGACTCAAAAGGATAGTAATACTCCCGGACGGCCTCCCAGTAGACGGCATATTCGTTGAGCAACTCCAGGTCAATCGGTTGCTCCCGCTCGCGCCCCTGCATCATGGCCACAATGGAATTAAAATTAGGCTGAGAGGTAAGCCCCGACAAGGCGCTGATGGCAACATCCACTACATCAACGCCCGCCTCTATGGCCTTCAGATAAGTCGCTGCCTGGATAGAAGACGTATCATGCGTATGCAAATGAATGGGAATGTCTACCGCTTTTTTGAGTTCCGTCACCAGTACCTGGGCGGCATAGGGTTTGAGTAGTCCTGCCATATCTTTGATGGCCAGCAGGTGTGCGCCTTCATCTTCTAACCGGCGCGCCAGGTCAAGATAATATTGCAGGGTATACTTATGATTGTCTGGTGAAAGCAGGTCGCCGGTGTAGCAGATGGCAGCTTCGGCCAGGGCTTCGGTTCTTTCCCGCACAGTACGGATGCTCACTTTCATGGCATCTACCCAGTTCAGCGAATCAAAAATGCGGAAAACATCGATGCCTGTTTCCCAGGCTTTTTCTATAAAGGTTTCTATCAGGTTGTCGGGATACGCTTTGTAGCCTACGGCATTGGAGCCGCGCAGCAGCATTTGCAGCAGTATGTTGGGAATGGCTTCCCGGATGTGTTTCAGCCTGTTCCAGGGGTCTTCGTACAGAAAGCGCATAGACACATCAAAGGTAGCGCCGCCCCAGACTTCCAGAGAAAACACCTGTGGATGGTGCTTGGCAAAGCTTTCTGCCACGCGCATCATGTCCTGCGTCCGCATCCGCGTGGCTAATAGCGATTGGTGGGCATCGCGGAAGGTTGTGTCGGTGTACTGGATGCGCTTTTCGTTTTTCAACCATTCGGCAAACTTTTCTCTGCCCAGCTTATTCAGCTTATCTTTGGTGCCTTCCGGGTAGGGTACGTACTGGTAATTGACCTCCGTTTTCGTAGCAGGGTCTGTCATCATCGGAGAAGGCAGCAGCGGGGTGCGGAAGGTTTTGGTAGCGTCTTTAAAACGCACGTTTGGATTGCCGTTGACCGTCACATCGGCCAGGTACATCAGCGTACGGGTCGCCCGGTCCAGTCCTTCCCGGATGTCGAACAGTTCAGGATGATCGGCAATAAAGCTGACCGTTGCCTTGCCCCGGTAAAAAGTAGGGTGAGAAATGACATTGATCAGAAAACCGATGTTGGTTTTCACACCCCGGATCCTGAACTCGCGCAGGGTGCGCTGAAGCCGCTGCGAAGCGCCTTTCAGGGTGCGCCCGGTAGCAGAAACCTTTACGAGCATAGAATCGAAGAAAGGCGAACTCTTCACCCCCGGATAAGAACTTCCTTCGTCCAGACGGATGCCAAAGCCGCCTGCATTTCGATAGGCGATGATGGTGCCGTAGTCGGGACGAAAGTTGTTTTTAGGATCTTCAGTAGTCACCCGGCACTGTATGGCAAAGCCGTGGCATTTGACATCTTCCTGCTTGCGGATATAAATCCTGGGGTCGGACAGTTGCCTGCCCTGGGCGATCAGGATTTGCGAGCGGACAATATCGATGCCGGTGATTTCTTCGGTAATGGTATGCTCTACCTGTATGCGCGGGTTGACTTCAATGAAATAGATATTTTCTGCCTCATCTACCAGAAATTCCACCGTACCCACATTGTTGTACGCAACATGGCGGGCAATTTTCAGTGCATATTCGTAGAGTTTGTTTTTTGTGCTTTGTTTGAGGTTAGCAGACGGAGCGATCTCTACCACCTTCTGAAACCTGCGCTGTACGGAACAGTCACGTTCATAAAGGTGGACGATATTGCCGTAATTGTCGCCCATGATCTGCACTTCGATGTGCTTGGGGTTTTCTATAAACTTTTCCAGGAAAACCGTATCGTCGCCAAAAGCTTTGAGGGCTTCGTTTTTGGCATCGCCGAAGGCGCTTTTCAAGCCTTTCTCGTCGCGTACTACCCGCATCCCGCGACCGCCCCCGCCTGCCACAGCTTTTATCATTACCGGAAAGCCAATCCGGGCAGCTTCTTCCAGAGCAATCTCTACACTTTCCAGCTTTTGCTGGCTGTCTTCTATCACGGGCACTTCAGCTTGCAGGGCAATGGCTTTGGCAGCGACTTTATCGCCCATCTTTTCCATCACTTCCGGCTCAGGACCGACGAAGACAATGCCTTCCTCGCGGCAGCGGCGGACGAAATTTACATTTTCGGAAAGGAAACCATAACCGGGATGGATGGCGTCTACCTGTTGGCGTTTGGCCAGCAGTATGATCTCTTCAATGTCCAGGTAAGGCTTGAGCGGCTCGTCGTCGCTGCCTACCTGGTAGGCTTCGTCTGCTTTGTAGCGGTGCAACGAATAGCGGTCTTCAAAGGTATAAATAGCTACCGTCCGGATGCGCAGTTCGGAAGCCGCTCTCAGGACGCGGATGGCGATCTCTCCGCGGTTGGCAACCAATAGTTTATCTATATTTTTGAGTGATTCTTCCATGATTTGTTTGATAAAAAATTAACTTGATTAAAAGTATGCGATTAGTCCATAATTACAAAATTAATGAAGATAAGAGGACAAATTGCATCAAACGAACCATAAAAGAAAATGATAAGACAAGTTTATGAAAAAGCTTAAAAACGAAGAACTCAACCGCCTGAGCGTGGAAGACTTCAAAGCCAGAGAGAAACAACCGATTGTGCTGCTCCTGGACAATATCCGCAGTATGAACAACATAGGGTCTATCTTCCGCACGGCGGATGCCTTTTTGATAGAGAAAATCTACCTGTGCGGCATTACGGCACAGCCCCCGCACCGCGAAATCCAGAAGACTGCCCTGGGCGCGACTGAATCTGTCGCCTGGGAACACCGGGAAAAGACCCTGGAACTGATCGCAGAGCTTCAGGAGAAAGACTATAAGATCATCAGCATAGAGCAGGCTGATGAGAGCATTCCCTTGCAGGACTTTATGGCCTACCGGGATACCCGCTACGCGCTGGTCTTTGGCAACGAAGTCTTTGGCGTAGCCGATGAAGTGGTGCAAGCCTCCGACACCTGCCTGGAAATCCCCCAGTTCGGCACCAAACATTCCTTCAACGTCTCGGTGAGTGTAGGCATCGTGCTGTGGGATTTCTTTAAGAGTTTGGGAGATTAGATCGCATAAAAAAAGCGTCCATCTATGACGCCTTTTCTTTGTGAAGTGTTCAGGTAAGCTATTCCACGGAGATCGTATAGTATTTTCTGAAGGCAACGCCCCCGGTGGTGGTACCGGCAAATTCCAGCCGGGTACTCATCCCGCTTTCCGGGGCGGCACCCAGCACCGTACTCCAGGGCAGGTTCAGTTCAGCCATGCCGTTGCTCAGCGATACATTATCTGCCAGCGTGGTGGTAGCACTACCGTTGGTTGCCTCAATACGGATGGTTTGGATGTTAGGGGCGGCACCCAGGGTATCTATCTTTACACCGTCTTTTCTGAGTTCTCTAAACTCCGCCATGACGACAACGTTTTCGTCCGGGGCAAACTTCGGTCCGCCGCTAAAGGTGATCAGGGCAGGGGCGGCAATCCTGTCAATCGCCAGATCGCTTTCTTCTGTGCATCCTGCTATGAGCGCCAGGACAAACAAACAGGTAATCATCAAAGGTATCTTTTTCATATCGTTATTGGCTTTAATAAATGATCAATTACTCTACCCACCAAAGGGCTGTTTTCATATTATCAGGACCGCCGTTGAGGTCGACGCCGGCTTCGGTATTGACCTGGTTGAGTGAATATTCCGTAGAAGGATACGTCATGCGCGTCGGCAGTACGCCATCATTTCTGAACTGTGCCCTGGGGTCGGCAGTCGGCAGGGTCGGGTAGCCGGTTCTTCTCAGTTCTGTCCAGGCTTCAATGCCCTGACCGAACAGGGCGATCCACTTCTGGGTGATGATATTCTCTTTGGTAGCACCGCCCAACTGACCGATATAGCCGTCGGGCAGGGGTAGCTGGTACTGATTGAAGGCGGCAGTGATGCCTTCCTCAAAGAAAATATTGGCGTCGCCCGTGATATTGCCTTCCAGTGCCGCCTCTGCTTTGAGGAACATCAGTTCGGCATAGCTCATCAGCACCGCAGGCGCATTGGCCTGGGCAAACACATCCTGGTTGATCACCGCGCTGTATCCCAGGAAGGTGGTGGCGATCTCACCGGGAAAGCCGCTGGCGTGGCCGCTGTACACGCCCTCCGCTAAGCTGCCGGGTGTAAAGTAAACCTCCAGACGCGGATCGTTGAGCGACTTCAGCTTATCTACGATCATACTGTTGGCATTCCAGTCGGTCCGCCCCTGCCGTACCAGGATGTCGTTCCAGGGATTGTTGGTCGGAAGCGAGCCGTAGTTGAGCTCGGCGATATCTGTATTGCTTTCCATCATAGGATAGGTAGCCAGGTCGGCCAGCATCGCCTGCATCTCGGCGGCAGACGAAGCCACCTTGTGTGCCTGCCGGTTGAGCAGCCTGAACCGTAGTGTGTTGAAAAACTTTTTCCATAGCATGATATCCCCCTGAAAGAGTATGTCGCCATTGATAGCCGGTCCGACCGGGTCCAGCTTCTGGTTGGCTATCTTCAGGTCTTCAATCATACCGGCATAAACGGCTTCCTGTGTATCATAGGCCGGTGAGAAGGTAGCCTCTTCGGCATTGCCCTTCAGAGCTTCTGAGTACGGAATAGCGCCCCAGATGTCGGTCATCAGAGAAAATACCCAGGCACGCATTCCTATCCCGATGCCTTCGTAGTTGGCATGGGGGCGGTCGGCGCCTTCGCCGGAGATGTCAATGATCTTCTGAAAATTGACCAGCCCGTCGGTATAGAATACCTCCCAACCGGTGATCGTGACCGATGGCTGCACATTGTAGTTGTCGCCTTCGTTTTCGTAGATGTTGCGGGTCAGGTAACCTGACCACGACATGGCGTGGTCGAAGCTGATGCGCTGGTTCCGGGTCTTGTTGCCCCAGTAGTTGTCTACCGAAGCCTGCAAAGCCTGTGGCAGCAGATACTGTGCTGATACTTCCGTAGGCTTATTGGGGTTCGTATTCAATGTCTCGAAGTCGTCTGTACAAGCGCCTGCCAGGCAGAGCAGCAGCAGCGACATCGTGGATAGTTTTATCATTGATTTCATAGGTTTCTCGGTTTTAGAATTTGACATTCAGGTTCAAGCCGACACTGCGGGTGCTGGGCATTTGTCCGTAGTTGTAGCCCAGTTCGGCGCTGCTGATATCCGGGTCAATGTGTCGGGTATTTTTGCTTAGTAACAAGATAAAAATAAGTGTTTGATTTGTAAGTTTTAGATTTACGTTCAAAGAGAAAAAAGAGATCAGA
>JBBSNI010000348.1:0-6178 GCA_038232695.1 Cytophagales bacterium | reverse complement strand
CTGCTGGAAGCCTTTCCGGCATTTGCCCGCTATAAAGAGTTTGTCTACTTCCAGGGGGAGCGCAACAGGTTCATCCGCTATATCTGCTATTACTACGATCCTAACAGTGACTTGCAAAACATCCCTGACAACCAGGAACGCAAGCGGCAAGCGGCTTTTTTAGCTGGCTTTGAACAGGACAAAAACGACGGCTTCCTCTCCTCGCCCTTGCGCGACGTGATGGAAGGACACTTTCATAGAGACGGGGCGCGCCAGGTCTTTGAGATGATCTTTACGTTTTTGACGCGCCTGCTCCACGCCCACCGCTGGACAGACTACTGCGCCTGCATGATGGAGTACGAACAGGTCATGGCCCAGCGTATGCAAACCAACACGGAAAAGGACGTGAACAAAAAATTAGCCGCTTTTGAGAAAAGCGCCAAGCTCATTCAGATCTCCGACTTTCTCTTTGAGCGCATGGAACGGCTGAAAAAAGAAATATTTCAGGACAATGAAACAGAGTTTGCCCTTGCCGAAGAAGCCCGCTACCCATCCGTGCCTGAAACTATTGCCGCCCAAACCCTTATACCCCGTTAGCACTACAAGCCATGCACAAACCTTACCTGGGCGGCACACCGCTTGACGGAACATCCTTAGAGATTGGCTTTGATGAACGCTACACAGAAGTTTACCTGCCCCCCGTAGGCAAGGTCTATAACTTCTTTACAGGCAACATAGAACCCCGCCCTTTTATCAACCACCGCCTGCGCCGCAGCAAGTTTGACAAGACCAGCCAGGAAGTCTTTCTTCGCAGCTACCTGCCCAAAGAGTGGTCCGCCTGGGAAAAAGAAGAACAGCAGAGAAGAGAAACAGACCTTGCTTTCCTGCACCCGCAGGCCGAGAGCTTCCGCTTGCGCGAGTGGGATAGAAGAATCAACGGGTGCTGGATGTGGCTCTTGGGAGAGCCGGTGTATCTAACAGGGCTGCACTACTTTCATATCAACTGGATGAAGTACGATTTTGGCTATCCTGACTTTCGCCTCATAGACCTGGAGGTGTTTTACCTGTTGCAAAAAGCTTTGGAAGACAACAACATCTCAGGCTTTGTCCTCTCTACCCGTCGCCGCTTCGGCAAGACAGCCATCGAAATGACCTTCTTACTTGATTATATCACCCGCACCCGCCATGCCTACGGCGGCTTGCAGTCAACCACCGGCAAAGACGCCCAGGACATCTGGAACAAACATATTCTTTTCGCCTGGCGAAACCTGCCAGGCTTCTTCTGTCCTGTCTATGACTATGCCTCCCAAAACAAAAAGGACATCTGGTTTAAACCGCCTACCCCCAAAGGCAAACCGGAGCCGACCGTCCGGCAGGGGGGTATCCGTAGGGACGCGGGGCATCCCGCGGCGCCCGAACCCCTTTACAGTTTCTTAGACTACCGCGATTCCGGAGAACTTGCCTATGATTCCAACAAGCTGCACCGCATCGTCTTTGAAGAGCCTGGCAAATGTATAGAAGCTAATGTGCTGAAACGCTACGAAGTAGTCAAGCCCTGTCTCACAGACGATTGGGGCTACTTCATAGGCAAGCTCTTTGCCGGTACGACCATAGAAGATGCTTCGGGCGGGGCACTGGAAAACTTTGTCACCCTCTTTGAAGATTCCGACTACCTGCGCCGGGACGCTCAGGGCAGAACCAAAAGCGGCATGATACACCACTTTATCCCTGCCTGGAAAAGTTATAGAATAGACAAGCGTACGGGCATCAACGACGACGAGACAGCAAAAAAAGTGCTGCTCGCCCAACTAAAAAAGTTAGAGGACGAAGGCGACATCTTAAAAATTGCCGCCTGGAAAAGAAAATACCCCTTCACCTGGGCAGATGCAAAGATGATCGGCGTAGAAGAATCCCTGTTTCCTGCCGAAATCCTTAACCGCCGCTTCACCCAAATTGAAGCCATGCGCATCAAGCCCTACCGTACCGGTAACTTTGAATGGGAAAATGATGTGGATGGAAAAGTAGTCTTCGTGGATAACCCTGTGGGCCGCTGGAGAGTGACCTACCTGCCCGACGCGGCACAAAACAACGCGGTCAGAGAATCCACTTCCTTCTGGTCAGGCGAGCTGATCAGGACTTTTCACCCCGAAGCAGAGCATCTTTCTGTGGCAGGGGCTGACCCGGTGGACATGGGCAAAAAAGCCGTGAACAAAAAAAGAGCTTCCAAAGCGGCCAGCCACGTGTTTTTGAAACCCCAGGCAGAGGACATCAACAAGGATATGTCTGAATGGACAGGCTATAACTTCGTCTGTCAATACTTTGCCCGCCGCGACGACCCCTTAGACTATTTCGAGGATATGATCAAACAGTGCCGCTTCTGGGGGAACAAAATCCTGATAGAGAAAAACAAACAATCCATCCTGAATCATTTTGAATACCGGGGCTACGGAGCCTTCCTCATGAAGCGGCCCACGGCTACGATGAATAAGCAGCAGCGCCGGAAAAAATTCATCTATGCCACCGAAGGACTGCACACTAATGATATTATGACAGGAATGTATATAGAATTTTTGCAAATGTTTACTAATTTGCACGGCAACCGTATCCCTTTTGAAGATTTGATCAGACAACTTTTGATCTATGACCGCAACAACCCAACGATCTTTGACCTTGTTTCTTCTGCCGGCCTTACCCTTGCCGCTGCCAGCGATATACTCTACCGGCAGCAGAGAACCAAGGCAACCCAAGAAAAGAAAGCCCCTTCCGTTACTGATTTCCTGCCACGCTATAACCTCCGGTAATGACGCTGCCCATTGAGTTCCCCTCCGATCAGATAGACCCTGCCGCCAAAGACTATAACTGGCACTTGCAGTATATGCAGGCTATCTACCATGATGCCATCAAAGACGAAAGGTTCTCTGCCAGACGTAAAGCGATGGCAGAGAACCGCGCTTATGCCAAAGGGCAGCAAAACGCGGAACGCTATTTTCCAGCCATAGGCATCACTGAGAAAGACGTGAGGGAAAACAAAGCCTGGAAGAATATCTCTACAGACATCCTGCCCATTGCCCCCAAGTACCGCGAGATGATGATCACCCGGCTGGTCAACGAGCTTACCGACCTGCAAGTGCAGCTCATCGACGATGAATCTATTAAGGCGCAGAAAAAGCAGGAAAGCAAGATCAAGACCTATATGGTCCACCGGGAGTATATAGATAACCTGCAAGCAGGCGGTATGCAGGTGCAAAACCCCATCCCCAAAGGCGTCCCCCAACCGGGCAGCTTGTCCGAGGTAGCCCTGATCGTAGCCATGTACCTGCAACACCCCGTCGCCGTTGAGATGAAAGACAAGCTTGCCGACGCCTTTAAGCTCAACAACTGGAAAGAACTCTCCCGTGAAATAGCCGCCGACCTGGTAGATACCGGGCTTTCCGGGACGCGCACCCATATGCAGCGCAACACCGTGCTGCCGCGCATACAGACCGTACTTCCCGAAAACCTGATCTTCTCCCAATCCAGGCATAACGACAAACGCGATTGCCATTATGCTGGCGAGATCATTTCAGTCACTATCCAGGATCTGCGAGAGATGGATTATAAACAACAACTCACAGAAAAAGACTATTATGACCTTGCCTGCCGGTATAATACGTCCTACAGCAATGAATCAGCCTACAGCCTGGAGCAGTTCTACGGCACTCATCGCTACCAGATGTATGATCATCAAAGGGTAGACGTGCTGATGACCGAGTGGATGAGCAGCGACGTGAAAGTGTACCAGAAGCGCAAGAACGCTCAGGGTAATGATAGAATAGCTATGAAAAACTATGGCTGGTACAACCCTTTCAAAGCCACCGACGAATACAAGAAAAAGTATACCGACAGGGAAGTGATCCTGGACAGTGAGAAGCATATCTATCAGGGCTGCTGGATTGTAGGCACAGACAAAATCTTTGCCTGGGGCTTGCAGGAATCTATGGAGCATGAAGGTGACGACTTTCAGGTACCTAAATTCTCCTTCCGGATCTATGAGACGGCAAGCTTTATAGAGCGCATCAAAGTCAATGTGGACAATGCCCAGATCAACTGGTACCAGTTCCAGCACCATCTCTCCCAATCCCGCCCCGATGGCTTTTTGTTTGAAGAAGGTAGCGTCAACAACTTATCGATCAAAGGCAAGTCGGGCGAAAATCCTATGAGCGAGATGGAAAACTTTCTGATGCTCACCGCCACCGGCTCAGGGTTCTATAAGAAAGACCGCGACGACCCTTACCAGGGCATCGGCATCACCCCCAACCCGGGTGGCATTTCTTCTGCCGCCCGTGAACATATGCAGTTCATCATGCAGAACATGCAGATGATACAGGACTTCACAGGCTTTAACGCTGGCTCTGATGCTTCCACCATCAACCCTGAAATGGGTAAAGCTGTCACAGAGATCATGCGGCAGAATAACCAGACAGCCATAGAATTTTTATCCCACGGACTTAGACGCCTTACCGAAGAAACCGCCAGGCGCTGCGCCTTTCTGATCCCGGAAAATATACGGCTGAACCAGTTAAAAAATAAAGGGGCTGGACCGCCAGGGCAGGGGGGGAAGTCCTCTGCCTATATGACACCCCAGGACCAGATGCCAGAGTTCAGGTATCGCATCTATATAGAGGAAGGCGTAGACTTTGAACAGAAACGCGCCCTGAATAAGCACTTAGACATTGCCCTGAAACAGCAGATGATCTCCCCCGACCAAGCCCTGATCGTAGAGACCGAACGCAACATAGAACGCGCCAAACATTTGCTGGTTATGTTCGTCTCCAAGAACCAGGAGAAAGCAGAGCAGGCAGCCCAGGCGAACCAGCAGGCAGCACAGCAGGCTAACCAGCAAGGGGCACAGGCGGCAAGCCAGGGTAAGATTGCAGAACTGCAAGCCGAGTGGGACAAGCGCATCGAGATGGAGCGTATGAGCAAAGAGTTTGAATTGGAAAAAGAAAAGATCAAAAGCGCCTATGCCTTGCAGATCAAGCAGATAGAGATGGGCTTTAAGCAGCAGGACAGGGAAGAAAAACACCAGGACAACCTGGAAATAGAAGAGTACAGGGGCGAAGTGGCCATGTCTAAAGCCGGAATGCGATGATAAAATGTACTGTCTGTCAATCTACGGATGAACGCCCCGTCTTCCGTACTAACCCAATAGGGGTAGTGCCTGCCGGATGGATGTGTCGCTTTTGTATTGTGAAGCATCACGATGCCTCTCTTATTGATGAGCAGACACAGCAGATTGTGAACGTGATTAGCAAAAACCAAAGCGAAAAAAAGCGATGAGCAAGGATGAAACAAAAATCAGATTTTTATGTGGCTTGTGACGGAAGGCTTTATGTTTCGCTGGAGCGGGTTAGTTTTGAAACAACACCCAACAAAATCATAGAGTACCAATGGCCGCCTATGACCTTTATCATCATAGGCGCATGTCAGGATGAAGATACTACGAATTTATCACTGCTCGGAGATAGAATTGACTACAATTGAATAGCTGACCAACGAATACACTTTTTCGCCGTTACGCGGTCCAGTTCTCTCAAAACTCCCGCAAGCGGTACCCTACTAACTCCCTTTTAACCCTGACGGCTTCTTCGCTGCGCACGTGGGTGCATAGCTCACAGCAAAACCAAAGCGAAAAAGCGTAATTTCATTGGCTCTGAAATTTCAGAAAAATATATCAGGTTGGCTAATGAAAGATGTTTTATTGGAAACCAAAGTCCCGCCGAGCAATTAGATTTGTTTGATAAAAAAATAGATTAGTGTCATAAGAATTTATTATTTTTGGTTTTACACCAACCATTTCATTTTATGTCAGACCAAGCAAACCTAAAGGGAGATAATACTGATACGAATCCTTTCGGCACCGACAACTGGTGCATCGTAGAGATCATGGGACACGTGCGTGTGGCAGGGCAGTGTAGTGAACAGAACATTGCGGGCACTGCCATGTTGCGCGTGGATGTTCCTGAAACACAGCACCAGCCAGCCTTCACGCGCTTCTATGGCGGTAGCTCCATCTATTCTATTCTACCTGTACAGGAACCCGTTGCCCGTGCAATGGCAGTCAAACTTAAACAACAGCCTGTCGCTTCCTGGGATATAAGTGAAATGGTAGAAAAGTTGCAAAAGCAACGCCAGTTGTCCATTGAACAGGACAATGGCT
>JBBSNI010000347.1:0-6223 GCA_038232695.1 Cytophagales bacterium | reverse complement strand
ACTTCACCTTCCGCTGGTTCTGGGACTACGCTGGCGGTTTGATGACCGACTGGGGCGTACACCTCATCGATATGGTGCTGGCCGGTATGGATGCCAAAGCGCCTAAGTCTGTGCTGGCCTCCGGCGGCAAGTTCGCCTACCCGGACGATGCTGCTGAGACGCCGGACACCCTGCAGGCCGTCTATGAATTTGATGGCTTCTCTATGCTTTGGGAACACGCCGTAGGCATCAATGGCGGTCCTTACGGACGCGATCATGGGGTGGCTTTCATCGGCAACCAGGGTACGCTGGTCGTAGACCGGGGCAAGTGGGAGGTAATTCCTGAGATTGCAGAGGGCAAATACCTGACAGAAGCCATCCCGGTACAAAGCCGCAGCCAGAAAAGTGGACTAGACAAACATGCAGAAAACTTTATCGAGTGTATTAAAACCCGGCAGAAGCCCGTTTGTAGCATAGAGGTAGGCAGACTGGCTGCCATCAACGCGCAGTTGGGCAACATTGCCTATAAAACAGGCCGCAAAGTCTACTGGGACGCCGACAAAGGCGCTTTCAAAGATGATAACGAAGCCAATGCTCTGCTCAATGCCCAGTATCACGGCGACTGGAAAGTGCCTAAGGTGTAAGACCAGGTAGCCAGGATGGATCAGGATGGCCAGGATGGATATGGCTGAGATGGAGAAAGATAAACAGGATAATGTTCGTATCCGGGGCTTGCCTCTTCTACCCGAGGTTTGTGTCTCCCTACCCGAGGCTTGTGTCTCACGAGCCTCTCAGGTCTGTCTGAAAAAGCTTAAAGACTTATTTTTTTCAACCAATATAAATCAATAATCTATACAACCATGCACAAAAATTTTTATCGTAAAGCGGGATGCCGCCCAGCGGAACGGTTCGCCGCGCGATGCCGCCCAGCGTTATTCATTGCTGTTTTTTATTTCGCTACGCTGACTGTCTCTTTGCAGGCGCAGGAATTAATGAAGAAAGGGGAATATAAGCCCGAGGATACGGAGTTTTATGAACCCGTTGTGCCGAAAGTCAAACCGGCAGAAGGCAACAAACCGCCTTCTGATGCCATCGTGCTGTTTGGCGGGCAGGATTTGTCCAAGTGGGAAGGGCAGGATGGCGGCAAACCTCAATGGACCGTACAGGATGGGTATATCACGGTAAAGCCGAAAAGCGGTAGTATCAAAACCAAAGATACCTTCGGCGACTTCCAGCTACATATTGAGTGGCGGCCGCCGCAGAAAGTAGAAGGCGAAGGGCAAGGTAGGGGCAACAGCGGCATCTTCCTGCAAGGCATGTACGAGTTGCAGGTGCTGGATTCTTACGACAACAAAACCTACGTCAACGGACAGGCAGGCAGCATCTACAAGCAGCATCCGCCGCTGGCCGATGTCATGAAGCCGCCTACCGAGTGGGAAGTATACGACGTGATCTACACAGCGCCCAAGTTTGATAAGAAGAACGGCGCACTGCTGGAGCCAGGCTATGTAACTGTATTGCAAAACGGTGTTTTGATCCAGAACCATGTAAAGCTACAGGGTACGACCGAATACATCGGTACGCCCAAGTGGGTCGCTCATGGCAAAGGGCCTATCATGCTGCAGGATCATGGCAACCAGACCAGCTTCCGTAATATCTGGATCAGGGAAATAAACAATAGCCAGGGGAACGCGGCAGGGAAATAGGCTAAAACACTTGTTTTACTTCCAGCATGAATCCTTTCAGGACGCTGGAAGTAATTTCACCCTTTTCTACAGCAAAAGAAGTTAGTTCGTAGTCATCGTTCTGATGGTGGTATACTTCTATGGATTGGTTCTTGGGGTCTACGATCCAGTATTCTCTGACCTGGTACTTTTTGTACAGCTTCATTTTATCGCCCCGGTCGTGCTTCATGGTAGAGGGCGACAAGATTTCAATGATCAGGTCTGGCGCGCCCTGTATGCCTTCTTGCGTGATGATCTCTTTCCTTTTTTTAGAAACAAAGAGCAAGTCGGGTTGAGGAGTATTATATTCATCAAAAAACACGTCCACAGGAGCATACAGGATTTCGCCCAGTTTTCGCTTTTCTATAAAATCGCTAAAGATTCTGTAGAGTTTTCCGGAAACTACCTGGTGTTGTGTGTTAGGAGCGCCTCGTTTCACAATTTCGCCGTTGATCAGTTCGTAAATATAACCTTCTTCTACTTCCATTTCTATGAAGTCGGCCGCACGGATAGGCTTTTCAGCAACAGTTTTTGACATCTTGTATCAGGGGTTAAAAGATCAACCTCTATCTTTCGTATTTACGTATCAATAAACGAAAGAATGTATATTTTTGAAACGAAAACTCGCTTTATTTAACACCCATGAAAATCATCAACATCATTCTCACCATCCTCTTTGCCCTTTTTGCTTTCTTCCAGTTGAATGACCCCGATGCGGCTACCTGGTTTATTTTGTATGGCTACGTAGCGGTAATGTCGGGGATGGCTATCTTCAAAAAACACAGCCTGCCGTTTCTGATACCAGGTATTGCTATTTTTGCCCTTTACTTTATGTACAACATTCCCAGCATTATCGAGTGGATAGGAAGTGGCGATAGTCTGATGGACCGTATGAGTGTAGACAAAAATTACATTGAAGAGTCGCGCGAAGGTTTGGGTTTGCTGCTGGCGCTGCTTGTCCTGGTTTTTCATTTGGTCACACGCAACCGGTATGCGAAGCTGAAAAGGGTCGGATGAGCGGCAAAACGGCTGGGGTTGTAGGAGCGGGCATTGCCGGTATCGCTGCCGCTATCAGGCTGGCTAACAAAGGATACCAAGTGGAAGTGTTTGAGGCTAATGCTTATCCGGGCGGTAAGCTCAGCCAGATAGAACAGGCAGGCTACCGCTTTGATGCCGGCCCTTCCCTGTTTACCTTGCCCGAGCTGGTAGATGAACTGTTTACCCTGTCGGGAGAGAAGCCCGCAGACCATTTCCGCTACCTTCGCCTGCCGGTGACCTGCCGCTACTTTTACGAAGATGGTACCCTCATAGAAGGCTTTGCCGACCAGGATCAGTTTGCTACGGAAGTAGCTGCCAAAACAGGAGAAACTAAAGAAGCCATCGCTCAGTCGCTCCGGCGGAGTGCTACCTTGTATGATCTGCTGTCTGATCTTTTTATGAAAAGGTCGCTGCACCGGTGGCAGACTTTTATCCATCCGAAGGCTTTCAGGGCATACGCCCATTTACATCGTTTGGATTTCTTCCGGACGATGCACGATGCCAACCGGCAACAGTTTGCTGACCCGCGGGTGGTGCAGCTTTTCAACCGCTACGCGACTTACAATGGCTCCAACCCTTACCAGACGCCTGCTACTATGAATATCATCCCGCATCTGGAATTTGGCGTAGGCGCTTTTTTTCCGGAAGAAGGCATGTACGCTATTACGATGAGCCTGTTCCGGCTGGCGCAAAGGCTGGGCGTGACATTTCATTTTAATACTGCTGTAGACAGTATCCATGTCTCTCAAAAAAAAGCAAAAGGGTTGGTCATTGAGGGCAAAACCAGAGATTTTGATATAGTTGTCAGCAACATGGATGTGGTCAATACATACCAAAAGCTGCTGCGCGATGTGCCTGCTCCCAAAAAGCTGCTGCAACAGCCCAAATCCAGTTCTGCCCTTATATTTTACTGGGGCATCAAAAAGCAGTTTCCGCAGCTTGACCTGCACAACATATTTTTCAGCAAAGACTATGAAAAAGAGTTTGCCTGTATCTTTCAGGAAAAGAAAGTCTCGGACGACCCGACAGTTTACGTCAACATCACTTCCAAATACAACCCGGACGATGCACCGGCGGGCTGCGAAAACTGGTTTACCATGATCAATGTGCCGCACAACGCCGGGCAGGATTGGGACGCTATCATCAGCCGTACCCGGGAGCAGGTCCAAAAAAAGTTAGGCCGGATGCTGCGAGAAGACATCAGCGCACTGATCGCCTGTGAGGATATACTGGACCCGCGCCTGATTGAGCAGAGAACTTCCTCTTCGCTGGGCGCATTGTACGGCAATAGCTCCAATAATAAGTATGCTGCCTTTTTGCGACATGCTAATTTTAGCCGGAGGATCAAAAACCTGTATTTCTGCGGGGGCAGTGTACATCCCGGCGGAGGGATTCCTTTGTGTCTATTGTCGGCGAAGATCGCTGCCGATCAGATTCCGGCCATCAAAGGCTGAGAAACTTCTTCCATGTTCGGCTTCACCAGATGTTTGTAGCTTTCGTAACGGCTCAGGATGTCTTCTACATAATTGATCGGCTCTGTGCCCCGGCAATACCCGGAAGTGGCTACCGGATCCTTATAGTATTTGGGCTTGGACTTCATCTCCAGGAAATAGGCAACGTTGCCGTCCCACTGATCAGGTTTTTTTCCGTACTTTTTGGCCAACCGGCGGGCGTCCAGTACATGGCCCTGGCCGGCATTGTAGGAAGCCAATACGAATTTGATCCGCTCTTCGTGGTCAGGAATATATTTTTTCCACAGATTATCCAGCCAGATCAGGTAAGCCACGCCTGCCCTGAGGCTTTGTTCGGGGTTGAGCATATCCGTGGCACCGTACATCTGCCCGGTTGCCGGCAGCAGTTGCATCAGTCCAAGGGCGCCTTTGGCAGAAGCTGCCTGGGTATTAAAACGCGATTCCTGGTAAACCTGGGCAACCAGCAGTCGCCAGTCCCAGCCCAGATCATTCGCTGCCTGTTTGATCACAGCGTCGTAAGGAGAAATGTGGCTGGTGGCTACGGCGTAGTAATCACTATGGACACGTTTGAGGTTAGTTTTCGGGCTTTTGAAGTATTTATTATAAATGACATAGTATTCGGTTTGCTTTTTCATGCCCTGAAGCCAATCGTTTACGGATGCTAGCAACCCGGGTGCATTCCTGCGCGTAGCCCAGGCAATCTTCTGAGGAAAACTGATAAAAGTACTCACATCCAGGTTAGGATAATACGTTGCATTGACCGTAGCTACATTTTCACTGGCAACAGTGTAGGAAATTTCTCCCTGGGCTACCTGCCTGATGAGGGCTTCTGTATTCAACGCATCAGCGCTTGCTACGATGTCAATGTCGCCACCGATTTCTTCTTCCAGGTTTTCCAGGCGGGCAGCATAGGCTGAATTTTCAGCGACATGTACCTCTTTTCCTTCTAATTGCAGCGGATTTCTGATCAGGCTTTCTTCTATCTGGTGGTATTTCATATGGCGCCAGTGTTCAGGATTGCGCTGTACGAGCACCTGCCTTGCCTCGTGAAGGGGCTCTGTGAAGGCTATATCCTCCTGAAGGGCAGCAGTTACGGCCATATTGAAGGCAATGATGTCTCCTTCGCCCATGTTGAGCATGTAGGTGGCTTCCTCTATACTGTTGGCCAGCTTGATATCCAGCTTGAGTTGCAGGTCGCTGGCTAACCGGTTCAGTAGTTCGTACTCATAGCCCATAGGCTGACCGTGGTAGATAAAATAGCCGGTAGAACTGTTGGTCAGGATGGCTACCAGCCTGCCCCTCTGGCGGATGGCGTCTATATCAAAGGCAAGCGGTGGCAGGCCTGCTGTTTCCTGCGGTCTGGCCGTTTGGTTAAGCAGTTCGCGTTTCTCCCGGCACGATCCCAATAATACCGAATCAATGACCAGCAGTATCAGGGTCAAAGGCAAAAAGGCGATATATGTTCTGATATTTTTCACGCTCTGTAAGTTAAAAGGGAACATCTTGCGATGTAATGAAAGTATAGTTTTGTTTCCTTTATCTTGTTCTATGAAGGTAGTACATGCTAAGCCTTCATACGTAATACATTGAAATAAATTGCTTTTTAATTAAACACGTAACAGATTAATACGGATATTGATCTAAAAAGTTTATTTAAAATGTTAAACCTAACAACTATACGTTCAGGAATATGATCAATGTTAACGAACATTACCGATGTAATATTTATTGAATTTATTCAAAGGTATATATAAAAAATACAAATTCCTATTGTTTTAATGCAAAGTTATAATGCATCTATATGCAAGGCTGCTTAGGATATGTTCAAATCCATTGTTGAAGAAAAAAATGCCTGAGCAGCAGGTGCTGTTTTCAAAGCACAATTGTCAGTGAGAGAAAGTTATGGTTTCAAAAGATCAGGTCGGCGCTCTTGGGTACGCGTCAATGCCTGCTCATGCCGCCATTCCTGGATACGCCTCTCGTGCCCGGATAGCAGCACCTCCGGCACTT
>JBBSNI010000346.1:0-6242 GCA_038232695.1 Cytophagales bacterium | reverse complement strand
AGTTTTGGGTGCTGTAGCCACCGGCGTTGTCGTAGGCTTTCACGGCGATGGCATAAGCACCTCCCTGGCTGTTATCCGGCGCAAAAGTGAAGGTACCGGTTTTATCCAGGTTGTCGACAAAGCTCCCAAACGAAGGCAGATCAGTGATCTCAAAAGTAATGACATCCCGATCGTCCTGATCCGCCACAAAAATATCAAAGGACAGAGACGTATTGAACTTGACCGTACGGCTTAGAATATCCTGAAGTACGGGGATGTTGTTTTGGGTGGTGGCATTCACGACGCCGGTAAAACCGGAGTAGCCGCCATCACCTTTCGCCCTGACCTTATAATACAGAGTGGTATTGCCCGGCAAACTCAAATCCATGTAGGTGGTCGTGTTGGCAGCGACCGACGCCACCAGCGTAAAGCCGTAACCGGCAGCCGAGGTCGTCCGCCAGATATCAAAGGCTGTTTCGTTGCCGGAAGCATTCGTCCAGTCAAGCTGGATGGAAGATGAACTGACGGCAGTCGCCAACAGACCGGCAGGCTTGGCAGGTGCAGCAGGCATAGCCGGGGTAGTGACCTGCTGAACGGCGGTATAGTCAGAAGCACTACGCGCATCAATAGCCCTGATCTTATAGTAATAGCTTGTGCCGCCTGTCACCGTGCTGTCTGCATAAGCAGTAGTATCCGCGCCGGTCGTATAGAGAATAGTGTAGGGGCCGGCCGCTTTGGTTGCCCGGTAGATCTCAAAACCGGTTTCGTCCGTACTATTGTCCTGCCAGCTTAGGTTGACCCGCTTATAAGAAGCCGCTACTGTCAACAAATTGTCCGGGGCTGACGGCCCTTCAGGGTAAGTAAAACCTTCGCGTAAGACCTCATCCGGTATCGACTGTTTGGAAATGCCCGGACCCTGCCACCGTACGTTAAAACAGACGCCGCCTGTGCCCTGGTAAAACAATGCCCGGATAGGATAAGCACCCGGCGCAAGCGTGATCTTCCCTTGTTTTTCCCAGCAGGGATGCGGACCGTCATTGTTCACCAATTCCTGTTCGTTGACAAACAAACGGCTTCCATCATCCGAAGAGGTAAAGAAGGTATACTCTCCTGCGGTTTTGATATTAATAAAGCCTTCATAAATAAAACCATAATTGTCTGACCGTTCTTTCGGACTGGTGGAGAAATTATTGATGTACCCTGTCTTGATCAGTGTGCCTTTCGTCCTAATGTCATTGACGGTGTTAATGCCGCTTACATGATAGTAAGAATAGAAAAGCCCGCTGTTGATGCTTGCTCCAATTACCTGGTTGCCGGGCGATGATATATTGCCGGCTGCATCTTTGGCACGTACGGTAAAGGTATAGGATGTACGGGCTACCAATCCCTCTGCTACATAGGTGGTGTTTGAGGTAGTCGCTATCAGGTTGCCCTCTTGGTACACCAGGTATTCCGTTACGCCTACATTATCGGTAGCGGGTTGCCATGTCAGGGTAATAGAAGACAGCATAGAACTGGCCACCTGTAGGTCTTGCGGCGCAGCCGGAGGTGTGTTATCCGGGTTGGTACCGGCTTTGGCTTCATTGGAATAAGCAGAAGCGCCATCGTCATTGATCGCCCTGATCTTATAGTAATACTGTATTCCACTCTGCAAATTGTTGTCAAAATAAGCGACCGGATTAGCGGCATTGTTGCCGGCGATAATGTCCACAATCGTATAAGGCCCGCCTGTCTGTGTCGAGCGGTAAATTTCAAACCCGGTCTCGTTGTTAGCCAGGTCATCAAAATTGAGCTCTACAGAGGTGGCTGAGCGGCTAAAAGCAAACAGGTTGGCAGGCGCTTTGGGCGCATTGGGACCGTTTTGCGCGGTGACGATGATAGCCTGAGAAGGCAGACTTTCGCAGCGGGCAGGTTCCGAACGGTACTCTGTAGGTATCTCACCAGCGGGCGGTGGACCCGGTTCGGTGCCTGTTACGGTGTAACTGCCTGCCTGGTTTACAGTAAATATGGGATTGTTGGCGCCGCTGACCGGTTGTCCGTCTTTGTACCACTGATATTGGGTATATCCGGTTCCCGCGTACAAGGCTACCTCATCGCTGCCATCCAGGCTGGGCAGGTGCACACTTTTCTTACGGGTCGTTACCGAAGGGGCGGGTGAAGGATCGCGGTTCCGGTTGATGTTAACAGCCTCTGACCAGGGTGTCCATACGCTGCCCCGAAGGAAGCGGACTCTGTAGTCGCCCGTTTGGGTCACGCTGATCTCGTTGGTGCCGGTGGCAATGGTCACCTGGTCTTTCTGCCACTCATAGCCGTCAAAGCCCGGCGTGATGCCTAGTTTTACATTGATATTGTCTCCTGCGCAGAAGGAAGTTTGCCCCTGGTACACCAGTATGTCCATTTTGGTATGCCGCATGAAGAACGGAAAAAAGTCGGCATCTTTATAAGTATCATCCCAGGCATTGTGCCCGTTGTTAGGAAAGTACAGGTAACGGACATTGCCGCCTGCTTTTCTGAACTCGCGTACCACGCGGTTGGCTTTTTCGGGAAGCGCTACGCCATCTTTCCCGCCCTGTGAAATCCATAGCGGCAGGTGAAGGTATTTTTTTACATTATAATCATAGCTGTACTGGTCTTCGCACCAGGCCATGGGCATGGCAGTTGCATACACTTTGGGAAACAAGCGTATGGTTTCCCATACTGCCCGGCTTCCGGTGGACAGTCCGTGTACGTGCACACGGTTAGCATCTACCTTCTCGCTGAGGATCAACTCCTGCACAATGGCTGTCATGCTGTTGATCTGCTCCGCGGTAGGATGTGCGGAGTTGTCGTTGATAGGATATTGAGGGAACAACACAAAGCCATCAAACTTACCGCTGAGCACGGCATCTCTGTGCATTTTGCCCCCGTTTTTGAGCTGGAAGTCATTGTCCGTACCCCGCTCGCCGCGACCATGAATGAACATCATCAAGGGGTACTTTTTACCATCGTTTTTGCTGGTATAATCTTTAGGGTACATGATGCGGAAAGGCAGGATGGTGCCATTGAAATTATAGCGGTAAGGCAAAAACGGCGACGTATCCCATCCGCTCACTACCTTCTGGTACGTCCAGGTTTCCAGTTTGGCTCCCAGGTTGGGCACAGCCAGTTTGATATTGATCTCATCATACGCGGTATTTCCGTTGATGTCAGTGACGGTAAGCCTGAAAACATACCCTTCCGGACGGCTTTGGCCGGCATAGGTTTTATCTTCGATCAGATTAGCTGCCGTCAGATTTGGGGTATTTCGGTTGGTCAGCGTGGCTGTATTAGGTCCGCTTACCTGTGTCCAGGTATAAGAGGCTGGGTCGCCCGTGACCGTACTCTGAATGTCCGTGCTGTTGTCTGAAGGTACCAAGGTGAAGTCCTCACCTAAGTCTACAGCGACCGCAAATTCTTTGGCAGGAGACCAGGATTCATGCCGGTTGGCTGCTGCCCGGGCTTCTGTTTGATGAGAGATATTCAGACTAAGAGCCGAAATCAATGAAAAAAACACCGCTATTCTTTTCATACTTATGTAATATTTAGAAGTAATTTATACACAAATCTAATGAAATATTTAAATAATAAAAATATATATTGAAATAATTAAAGTATAGTTTGCTTAGAATTTCGGAAAGGAATACAAGGCAGGGGCATTTCAATACCTGTTGTAAGGGAGATGAGGATCAGATAAGTAGGTCTTATATAATGGCTTCAGATCAGCAACAGCTTTCTGAACCCTTGAAAAAGTACCCGTGAAATATTGCGGCTAAATATGTATAGAAAAGAAAAAACCTATACCGTCGTCAGGTATTCATGCACCAGTTTGACGGACATGGCGCCTTCTCCTACGGCGGAGGCTACGCGGTTCATAGCACCGGCGCGGACGTCACCTACAGCAAAAATGCCGGGCACACAGGTTTCCAACAGAAAAGGCTCGCGGTTGGGTTTCCACGCTTTTTTAAATTCAGGGTAGCGTTTGAGTTCACGCCCGGTTTCCACAAATCCTTTGCTGTTTTTGATAATATCCAGGGTGATCCAATCAGTGAAGGGCTTGTTGCCAATAAAGATAAACAAAGCACCGGCTTTCACAGACTTCTTTTCACCTGTATCCACGTACTCTATCACCACTTCTTCCAGATGATCACCGCCGCAAGCTTCGGATATTTGTGCTTTTCCGATCAGGTGTATATTCTGGGTGCGGTCTATCTGGTCGATCAAATACTGAGACATAGAAGAAGAAAGGGTCTCTTTTCTGACCAGGATATATACGTTGCGGGCAAAGTTAGAAAGATACATAGCAGCTTGCCCCGCTGAATTGCCGCCGCCAATCACATACACTTCTTTATCCTTGCAGGCAATGGCTTCTGTGGTAGCTGCTCCATAATAAACACCGGCGCCTGTAAAATTATGGACACCTTTGGCCTCCAGCTTTCTGTAGTTGACCCCTGTGGCAATGATAAGGCTGAGCGATTTTATCTCACTTTCGTCGGAGAGTGTCAGAATCTTATACTGATCCTGTAAACGGATACTGGTCACTTCCAGGGGGGAGAGAAATTCGGTACCTAATCTTTTAGCCTGGGCAATAGCCCGGCGGGTCAGGTCGGCGCCGCTGAGCCCGTTAGGAAAACCCAGGTAGTTTTCTATACGCGAGCTGGTGCCTGCCTGGCCGCCCGGTGCGCGTTTTTCTATGAGCAGCGTTTTGAGCCCTTCGGAAGCGCCATACACGGCTGCTGCCAGCCCGGCAGGTCCCGCCCCGATGATGACCACATCGTACAGTGCATCAGTCGCCTGTACATTCATCCCCAGTTTGGCAGCGATCTCACTGATCGTCGGGCTGACCAGGTAGCTGTTGTCGTCGAAGAAAACGGCAGGCAGTTTTTTTTCGGGTATATCATGCAAGGCCAACAGTTCACAGGCTTTGTCACTGTTCTGAACGTCCAGCCATTGGAATGGCACCAGATTGCCCGCCAGAAAATCCTTGACTTCATGCGACAAAGGAGAATATTGATAGCCAATGATCCGGATGCCTTGGTAATCCGGTTTATAATGGCTCTGCCAGGCGTCCAGCAGATCGTCCAGCACCGGAAACAGCTTTTCTTCGGGCGGGTCCCAGGGTTTGTTCAGGTAATAATCTAACTGCACTTCGTTGATCGCCTTGATGGCAGCCTCAATATCCGAGTAAGCGGTAAGCAGCACTTTTTTAGCGTCGGGATAAAATTGCCTAGCTTTTTCCAGCATATCCACGCCCAGCATATCGGGCATACGCTGGTCTGAAATAAAAACGGCAATTTCCTCGCCCTGCGCTTTGAGTTCTTTCAAAGAGGCTAAGGCCTCGGTCGCCGAATCGGTGCTTAATATTTTATATTCTTTCCGGTACTGGTTTCTCAGGTCGCGGCTGATGGCGCGCAATACCTGCGGGTCGTCGTCAACGGCAAAGATGATAGGTCGTTTCATGGGCATATTCTTTAAGATCAACAGCCATTACGACTGCGCTTCTACAGGAAAACATAGTTTGAAAATGGTTTTGCCCGGTTGAGATTCCACCTCAATAGCCCCCCGGTGCTGCTCTACGATTTTTCTGACAATATCCAGCCCCAGCCCGGTTCCCTGACCAACGGCTTTGGTGGTAAAGAATGGATCAAATACCTGGTTGATAATGTCTGGCGGAATACCTAAGCCGTTATCTGTGATGTCTATTTTGATATTATTTGCTTCCTGCCGGGTGCTGATCTCTAGTGTTCCTTCCTGGCTCATAGCATCTATGGCGTTGTCAATCAGGTTGGTCCAAACCTGATTCATCTCACTGACGTAAAGCGGAATTTTAGGCAGTTCGCCATAATGCTTTTCTACCCGGATCTTTTTTTCCTTCAGCTTATGCGTCAGCATGGTCAGGGTGCTGTCGATACCTATGTGCAGGTCGCTCATTTCCTGGTCAGGCGCTTTGTCCATATGCGAGTAGGTCTTCACCGACTGGATCAGCGAAGCAATACGCAGGGAAGCCTGCTCAATCTCATTGACTAACCGCTCGGTCGTCAATACGTTGTTGAGCCAGCCAAAGACCGGGGCGACATATTGGTTGTTAAGAATTTCTCCAATCTCTTCCACCTCGTCTAAGGTCATATAGGGCTTCCGCACCAAATTTCGCAGATTAGCTATACAAGCGATAAACGCAGTTTTTGAATTTGATCTTTAACAGTGACAAAAATTAAAATCTTCCTTTATGAGCCAGAAAAGGCAAATCT
>JBBSNI010000345.1:0-6244 GCA_038232695.1 Cytophagales bacterium | reverse complement strand
TTTTTGCTAAAAAACATATCCTTTGGCTGGAAGACCCTCCCCCGGGAGAACCCTGGATGTGCGGTAAGCTGGTTATGTCACCTGAATACGTGGATTTGTTTACGCTGGGCAAAATCTCCAAACCAAAATTTGGGATGTATTTTCCGGCGCAGTTGATAGAAACCCAACTGGCATGGAAAGACCTGGTATTGAATGAGCGTACCCTGCACCAGATCAAAGACCTGGAAAACTGGATCAATCATGGACAAACGCTGTTGCATGACTGGAAGATGCAGGATCGCCTCAAGCCCGGCTATCGGGTGCTGTTCTACGGGCCGCCAGGTACGGGAAAAACCTTAGCGGCTACTTTGTTGGGCAAATATACCGGTAAGGATGTGTATAAAATAGACCTGTCGATGGTGGTTTCTAAATTTATAGGAGAAACGGAAAAAAATCTGGCTACCCTGTTTGCCAAAGCCGAAAACCACGACTGGATTCTGTTCTTCGATGAGGCCGATGCCCTGTTTGGCAAACGTACCAACGTCCGGGACGCCCACGATAAGTACGCCAACCAGGAGGTTTCCTATCTGCTGCAAAGGGTAGAAACGTATAAAGGCTTGGTCATTCTGGCTTCTAATTTCAGAGACAATATCGATGAGGCTTTTGTGCGCCGGTTTCAGTCCATTATCTATTTTCCCAAACCCAAAAAGGAAGAGCGTCTGAAAATCTGGCAGAACGCCTTTCCTGCACAAATTCAGTTTGATGATGCCTTCGATTTGGAAAAAACCGCAGAACAATATGAACTCACCGGCGCCAACATCGTGAATGTGGTGCAGCAGGTTTGCTTACAGGCCCTGGCTTCTCAGAACCTGCTCGTTGGCGAAGCGCATATAAAGGAAAGCATTCGCAGAGAATTTGCCAAAGAAGGCAAAATGCTGTAATTTGATCACGATTTTACCATCCATGCGCTGCGCAACAAACTACGATGCCGGATCTTGCTGAAAAATCTGAAGAACCAAAAGAGGACCTAATCGCTACCAAAGGGCTGGACTTGAGCTTTGCTGAAACCAGTTGGGGATTCAAGGGGCAAAATTATCTTTTTACCATTGGCATAGACAAATACCCCTATTGGCCTCCTCTGAAATGTGCTGTGAAAGATGTAGAAGATTTTGGCGTGCTGCTGTCAGATCGTTACCAGTTTGACCGAACTTATTGGACAGCTCTTAAGAACGAAGAGGCTACCGAGCAGAATATCCTCATTGGTTTCAAACAAATAGCCCAGAAAATTACTGAAGAAGACAACCTGATCATCTACTTTTCAGGGCATGGACATTATGACGAAGTGACGAAAACAGGCTATTGGATACCCGTCAACGCCATGCTGGGCGATGATAGTGAGTACCAGTTTATTAATACGGCTATCATCGTAGACAAACTAAGAAATATCAATACCCTACATACCTTTCTTATCATAGACGCCTGCTTTTCTGGGGCGTTGCTTCACCAAAACCGTTCAAAGCCCAAATCCGAACGCTACAAGTCCAGGGTAGTGCTGGCTTCCGGGCGTGCCGAAGTCGTCAGCGACGGCCCAGAGGGTGGCAACAGTCCTTTTGCCAAAGGCATCCTCAATACGCTCAGACTAAACACCGATAAATTTATTTCGGCTTCCAAACTGATCCTGGAAGTTAAAGAATATGTGGAAAAGGAAGCACAGCAAACGCCTACCGACGCACGACTGAGAAACTCGGACGACATGAACGGTGATTTTGTGTTTCATCTGAAAATGAGCGAAGCGGAGATATGGGCCAGCGTCGTGCAACAGGATACCAAAGAAGCCTACCGGAAATTTATAGATCAGTTTCCTGATAGCCAACACCTCGCCGAAGCGCAGGAATCCAGCGACTGGCTGGAGGCGCAAGAAAAAAACACTAGGCAAAGTCTCAGCACCTATCTGAGCCAATACCAGCCTGATGGGAAGTATATGGCACGGGCCATACAGGCTTTGAATGTGATAGAAGAAGAAGCGTGCTGGCAAAAAGCCAGTGCCAAAGATACGCTGGCCGCTTACTTTGATTATTTGTCCAAGTTCACGCCCGGTAGCCATATGGAGGAAGCGCACAGGCGGATTGACCGGCTCAGAAAAGACGAAGATGATACGGCATTTAAAAAAGCCTTGGAAAAAGATACGCC
This sequence comes from Cytophagales bacterium, assembly GCA_038232695.1. GTDB lineage: Bacteria > Bacteroidota > Bacteroidia > Cytophagales > Cyclobacteriaceae > JAJNNC01. The sequence continues at coordinate 4,075 of JBBSNI010000345.1, read as the reverse complement.
GGATGCCTATCAGGATTATCTAACAAAGTCGAAAGACAAAAAATACCAACAGGAAGCAGAGAAGAAGCTGTCTGCCATTTCTTTGCAGTCGGAGGAAACTCCCCAGGAGCGATCAGTCTGGGAAACCGCTCAAAAGGCAGCTACTTACCAAGCCTACCGCGATTTTGTGAAGGCATTCCCGGAGAGCCGGTTTTTAGAGGAAGCGCATCAGGAAATGAAAAGAATGGATGATGTTGCACTCAACCAGATCCGGTTTGTGGAATACAACAGAAGTTTGTCTCTACCGGAAAAAATCAAGCGCTGTATTGCTTATTTTAATGATTTTCCCGGAGCAGATAACAACGTGAAGGTCAAACAAATCAAAGACCGGCTGGAGATGCTGAAATACAGGGGAGGTCATTGAAATGGTCAAATTTATAACCTAGGGTCAAAATAGAAGGGCTCTTCCCTGATCATTTTAATTTTGCTGAAATCCGGATGCTCTACATGAAGAACCAGGTTCCGCTCATAAGGCACTACAGCCGAAGGAACTGATAGAACGGGTGTTTCTTTACTCATGTACCAGGCGGATCCTAATTGCTGGCACAGCGCATGTCCACTTTCCTGATACCAGGCTTCAGGCATATCCTTAAGCTCTATGCGATGTATAGATAGATCATCAGGTACATAGATGACCATGATGCGATAATTTTCTTTTTTGCCGCTTCCTCTTCTATGCACCAGATTTTCCAGACAGGCCAGCGAACGGGAACTTGCCGTATAGATAACTTTTTCGTTTTCTCTGTTCCATCTGCCAGCGATACCGGATGCATAGAGTTCCGCAGCATATCGGGTGAGGGTGATACGAAGTGCTTCCCCAAGCTGCTATACTACGTATCCTTGCGCTATCCGCTCCAGTTGCTCTTCTACCAGATCCACTCCCGTAGAAGTAGAAAGCAAAAAGATAGGCAGCGTGGCATTGAATTCTCCAGCGGGAAGATGCAACCAAGTGCGGAATTCTTCTGTGTTTCCCAACACTTCTTCTCCTAGCTTAAAAAGACGGGAAAGCTTAAGGAGCAACTCTCCTTTGAGCATATCAAACGGTTTATCCGCCCTGCGATAGTTATCAATGGTTTTTGGATCTATGCTAAGCAGTCGGCTGAGTTCTACTTTGCTCAAGCCTGACTGCTGTAGTAACTTATCAAAGAACTCGACACTGATGCCTTCTTGTGCTCTCTGTACCAGCGAAAAATTAGTGGCTGCTTGCATAACTTTGTTTGTTTTCTCTGCTGCTACAATATACGGAAATTTTCATTCAATAGATGAAAATTTCCTCTGTTCAAAAAGATACAATAGCGTTTATCCTCACTAAGATTCTGACATCCTCCCGCCCCTAAAGGGCGCGGGCCGCGTCCACGGTGGATTCTAGCCTCACGCACATGCTACCGCATCACGTTGAGAGATTTTAGCCAATGCCCTGGCTAATATGTTCTTTGCAGCATTCACATCTGCATGATGTTCTTCTCCACAAGACAGGCATACAAACTTAGATTGCGATAGCCTGTTTTCTTTGTCTTTATGCCCACAACCTGAACAAATTTGACTGGTATATTTCGGGTCAACCCTGACAAAAGTTCTTCCATACCTTTCAGCTTTGTATTCCAGTTGAGAACGAAATGTTGCCCAACTCGCATCATTGATATGCTTTGCCAATCTGCTACGCACCATATTCTTGATCTTCAAGTCTTCAACCGCTATCAGACCATTGTTCTTGATAATTTTCCAGCTTTGTTGGTGCAGAAAGTCTTTGCGTACTCTACCAATTTTCGCATGTAGCTTGAAAAGCTTTCGTTTCTGCTTATACCATGATGTAGAACCTTTCTTCTTTCTGGCTAAAGCCCGGTTTTTGATGCGCAATTGGCGTTCATACTTGGCAAAATGCTTAGGATTGGCGATATGTTCGCCAGTAGACAAAGTGGAAAAGTGCGCAAGGCCCATATCCAGACCAACCGCTTGGCTCTCGCTGGCTAATCGGATAGGGCAGTGTCCACCGTGGTCATGCCCGACCGGGACGCGGGTCACTGCTGATGTGATGCAGACGTAGTATCCGTCATGCTCACGAATAATTGTTGCCGTTTTTGGTGTACCATGTATAGAACGATCTTTAAAAGTCTTAACGCTGCCTAATTTGGGCAGCTTCACATAGTTTCCATCTACTTCTACTGATTTTAGTAGTGTGAACTACCGCCCGCTAAAGCAGGGCAGCTTCTGAACCAACGCACGAACCAATGTCCCACGTTAACGATTCCGGGCTTTGTCCCAAACCCAATGAGAGTATATTTAAAGAGGCATTAACGTCTCTGTCTAACACAATTCCACAAGAACAACGATGAGTACGAACCGACAAGGATTTTCTGACCATTTCACCACAACCCGAACACTTCTGGGAGGTGTAATGCGCGGGAACCTCGACATACTTGCCACCGGCGCTTTCAGCCTGGTAAGCAAGTATAGACAGGAACTGGCCCCAACCAGCATCCTGTATGCTACGGCTCAACCGGCGATTCCTGACCATCCCTTTGATGTTCAGGCTTTCCGCCGCGATGAAACCATAGTTATCAGTGAGTTCACGCGCACTCTTGTGATGAAAGTCTTTGCGTTGATTGCGCACCTTGCGATGCACCTTTTGCAATTGATGAACCGCTTTCTTACGACTAACACTTCCACGCACTTTGCGTGCTACCGAACGAGAAGCAACGCGAAGTTCGGTAAGAGATTTTTTCAGAAAGCGGGGATTCGCTTTAAAGTCGCCCGTAGAGGTGGCGTAGAAGCTGTTCAGCCCTACGTCAATTCCTACCGCCTTGTTATTAATCGGTGGCTTTTCTGCGGCCAGCAACTGGCAACGAAAGGATACGTACCACTGATCGGCTTCACGACGAATGACCAAGGATTTAACCTCTCCTTCAATCGGACGGTGCCACTTTACCTGGAGCTTGCCAACGCATTGAAGGTAAAGCTGACCCTGCTTGATCTTGCAGCCATCCCCGTAAGAGGCAAAGTCAATCGAGTTAAAGCGATTGCGACCTTTAAAACGGGGATAACCAGGGGTATCTCCGGCTTTCACCCGGCGAAAGAAGTTTTGAAAGGCTTTATCCAAACGACGCATTGTTGCCTGAGCCGAAGTGAAGTTAAGGCGGGCAAAGTAAGGATTCTCGCTGCGTTGCGCATTGTACCAAGCAGACTGATCAGAGTAGCGTATCCCTTTTCCGATTTCTTGGTAAGTGCTGTTTCTTATTTCAAGGCACTGATTGTACAAACGACGATGCGTTTCCAGCATCGTTTCCAACTCCCCTACCTGGGTTTTATTAGGGTATATTCGGTATTTAAATCCTTTGTACATCCTATCAAATATACGAAAAATTTAATGTTTAACCTATTAATAATACGCCATTCCCCTGCCACCTCAAGGAGGCAGTACCCTGGCTAAATTTATCATGGAATTGTATCTATGCTTTGCAGCCCATTTTGGAAAGCCTCCACCTGAAAAGAATTTTTGATAGGCTACATCTAATCGTTCAATCACATTCTGCAAGGATTGAGAAGGCACATCAGCTATCCATGCTACATCTTTCAGGTTTGGAAGCTGCTTCATCAACTCGTACTTGCCTATGCTTTGTTGTTTTTTCCAGGCTTCAATACGAGTTTCTAATGCCAGATTATACACATACCTACAAGCCCCAATCCAGCTATCAACCCTATGCTGTTGCTGTTTGGTTAACTTTAATTTTCGCTTGTAGGTTATAATCATCGCGGTTCACCGTTGCAATAGAAATATACAAAAATTATGTGACAGTATCTAATACCAACCCTCCACATCCCGCACCTGAAGGTAGCGGGCTTTCGCCCATCTTTCGTAAGCATACAGCGTTAGGGCTGATAAGCCGGGTTCTTTACTTTAACTGTGATGAGCCTTGTCGTCCAGTCTTCAATATTGCCGGGGTTGTAAGCATCTACACTTAGATCAAAGCCTTTGGTAGCTGAGGCTAACGGCCCAGGCAAAGCAGGCATGGCAAAGCGGGTAAGCTGTGATTGGAAA
>JBBSNI010000344.1:0-6296 GCA_038232695.1 Cytophagales bacterium | reverse complement strand
TGGTCAGAGAGCGGCTTTGGGGTAAACAACAATTTTTAACCTCCCTGCCCGAAGCAGAGGTTGATTATTTAAACCAACCCTTGATACAGCATTTATGCGCTATGATGACCAGGGCCGCGTAAGGCTAAAGTCGAGCTAAGTATCCGTTTGCTTTTTTATCAGGGTGCGATTCAGATAATAAACCTATAGCCACACAAGTGCCGGCTTTTATTGAAGAACATGACGGAAGAAAGATATTACGAGGGCATATCATGAAAAATACGGACCATCATAAAGCATTCTTGAATAATAAAAATGTTCTTGTGGTTTTCACAGGACACCACACTTATGTAAGTGGAACATGGTATAGCAATCCTTACACGCCTTCTACATGGAACTACATGAGTGTGCATACTAAAGGTCTTATTCGGTTTTTGGACGACTCTGCATTAATAGATGTACTCCGTATGACAACTCTTCATTTTGAAAATCATAATCATCAATCAACAACCATTTATGACAACCTTCCCTCAGAATACACACAAAAACTAATGAAGGCAATTGTGGCTTTTGAAATTGAAGTAAAAGAGATGGACACGGTTTTCAAATTAAGTCAGGACAGAGATGCAAAAAGTTATGACAATATTATTAAGCGGCTCAAGCAACAAGCCGAAAGCGGACAGGTGATTGCTGCGGAGATGGAGAAAAGAATAAAAGAAGTATTTCCTGACAAGAAAGAATAGGATTGCTTTCTTGGGAAGACACAAATTCCAATGAACAGCAAATCTGCGCATAACATGGGCTTGGCGAAAAGTGGGCGGACAGTACTTAATCAAAGTTTTGTTCATTTAGCTTGCCGACAGTTTAGTGCTGCTAATGCCTGCCTTCGCCAAGTCCAGAACCGTTGGGTGTCATGCGAAAAAACTAAAAAAATGAATGATTCGAAATATGATGAAAGACTTTGGTTTTTGCACAAAGGTTGTGACGGGAAACATTATTTCATATCCAATCCACATACTTTTCCAGGTAGAATGTTAGCTTGGTGCCCAATAAGAAAAACAGACTTTTGTGTACCAAAATCTGAAATGGAAGCGATTTCTGAATCGGCAAAGTATTGGATTCAAGGGTTTTTAACTGGCAACCAACCCAATCCACCATTGGATGAATCAGGTGATGTGAATTTTGATAGTCCAGAATATAAAAACTGGCTGATAAAAATAGAAGAGTTTGGAAAAACTGGAGATTGGGAGTAATGAAAAAGCACGAACACCCAACATCGTGCTGCCGCCAGCCGGGTAAAAATGAACTTGGTTGTTTGATGCGCCAAGAAACATACCTGTGAAACGAACCATTAAAGGCAAACAAGCCCGTTCTGAAGACTGCCCCAGCCGTAGTCTCATTTGCCGGAATGCAAAAAACAGGGGGCATTTGGTAAAAAACCAAATATTGCTGTATGTTTGTTGATGGAGTTCAGTTATCAGAAGTTGGGCTTATAGAATAAGTTTGTTTTGGTTGTGCCATGACAAATCCTCAAAGCCTACCGGTGAGCGCGATGCCTGGTTCCCAACACCTATACATACAACCTGTGAAAAACCTACTCGATAACATTCTGGAAAAGATACTGATCACCATCATGGCGGTGATGGTCGTCAACGTGCTCTGGCAGGTCGCCAGCCGTTATATTGTGCAGTCGCCCAGCGCTTTTACCGACGAGCTGTCCCGTTACCTGCTGATCTGGCTGAGCCTGCTGGGCGCCAGCTATGTGACCGGCAAAAAAATGCACCTCTCTATCGAACTGCTGGCTACCCGCATTTCGCCCCGCCGCCAGCAAACGCTGAATGTGATCATCTACTCCCTGGTTGGCTTGTTTGCCCTGCTCGTCATGGTCGTCGGGGGCTTCCGACTGGTCTATATTACCCTGACGCTCGGTCAGACTTCCGCTGCCCTGGAAATCCCGCTGGCGTATGTATATGTAGTGCTTCCCCTGGGCGGGTTTGTCATTATCTTCTACTGTATCTATCATATCCTCTACCCCGGCCAGGGTGAGGACAGCAGCATCTCTGACACCGTACAATAACCTATTCCTGATGTATTTTATAGAAATCCTGATCTTAGTCCTTAGTTTCCTGATCTTTCTTTCCATAGGCGTACCCATTGCTTTCAGTATCGGGCTGGCCTCTATGTTCACGCTGATGGTCACTATCCCTACGCTACCTGCCTTTACCACCATCGCCCAGCGTATGGCCACCGGGCTGGACAGTTTTGCGCTGCTGGCTATTCCTTTCTTCATCCTGGCAGGGCAACTGATGAACCGGGGCGGGATTGCGGCCAAGCTCATCGATTTTGCCAAGGTACTGGTAGGCAGTCTGCCGGGCGGACTGGCTTACGTCAACATCATGGCTTCTATGCTGTTTGGTGCGATCTCCGGCTCAGCCGCCGCCGCCGCTTCTGCTATCGGAGGTATTATGCATCCGCGCATGGTCAAAGAAGGGTACGCACCGCCCTTCAGTGCGGCTGTCAATATTACGGCGGCTACTACAGGTTTGGTCATTCCGCCGAGCAACATCCTGATCGTATACTCTTTGGCGAGCGGCGGGGTTTCTATAGCCGCCCTGTTTCTGGCAGGTTACATTCCCGGGCTGATCGTAGGACTGGCTTTGATGGTCGTGGCCGGATACTTTTCTTACCGTAAGAAGTACCCGGTAGGAGAAAGAGCCAGCCTGAAAGAAGCCCTGTTCCGTTTCCTGGATGCTATTCCCAGCCTCATTCTTTTGGTCGTCGTCATCGGCGGAATCATTGCCGGTATTTTCACGGCTACCGAAGCCTCGGCAGTCGCTGTGCTGTATACGCTGATCCTTTCTATGGTCTTTTATCGTCAGGTAGGGCTGAAAGATCTGCCGGACATCCTGCTGCAAACGGTTAATACGACTTCTATTGTCATGATACTGATCGGCACCTCTATCGGGCTTTCCTGGGTCATGTCTTACGAAAACATACCCCAGGAAGTGAGCCGGGCACTGATCGCTCTCAGCGACAACAAGATCGTCATCCTGCTGATCATCAACATGATTTTGTTATTTGTAGGTGTCTTCATGGATATGACCCCTGCCGTGCTGATCTTTACGCCTATTTTTTTGCCGGTGGTGAGTGAGTTAGGCGTCAACCCTACCCATTTTGGGATCATCATGGTGCTTAACCTTTGTATTGGCTTATGTACGCCCCCGGTGGGTTCGGTGCTTTTCGTAGGCTGTAGCGTGGCCAAGGTAGGCATAGAGCAGGTGATCCGCCCTTTGCTGCCCCTCTTTATTGCGATGGTCGTTGCCCTGATCATCGTCACCTTTATCCCTGCGCTGAGCTTATGGCTACCTTCCGTATTTGGTCTGTGATACCCCGTAGAATTACCTAAAATTCTCGCCATAAGCGGGCATCTCTGCACAGAATATTACTGTAAATCATCACATTTTTTGGTGCAGACACACTTTGGCAGCCATTATTTTGCCTGATTCTATATGCGATGGAGTGGCATATATAAAGGTGTTGCGTTTTAATTATCTCACTATCAATAAGTTATAAAGAAAATGGGTGCAACATGATGGCATTTAATGTTTTTGCAAAAATCAACTTTTGATAAAAACAAGTTTTTTAGGCAATATTATTTGCCATGTAATAAAAAAGCGTAAATCTCATTTTTTTATCATTTTATTTAAGCTCAAATATGCTTTAACCGCAGTGAACGCTCATTATTTTCATATAAATTGATTTTTTAAATTATTTTTTTGTGTAATAATGTTTTCTTGTTCCTATTTTTTTGATACTTTTATCCTACAATAAACCTTCTAAACACACCAGCCAATGAAAGATTTAAAGCGTTTGATCAGAATTATCAAGAAAAAGGGACAAAGAAGTATCCAATTGGTGAATATCAACTTCAGGAAGAAAGAGATTTCCAAAGACAATCTACTCTACGAAGGTATTACCAGCCATCAGTTTGAAACCGATGAGGAAGCTGCCCAGGCGATCTTCCAGACAGACCCCGGCAACCGCAACTACCGGAATGCCAAAGGCAAATTAAAATACAAACTACTCAATCACCTGTATTTTCTGGATTACGACAAAGATGTGTATACCCAGTACGACCGTTGCGAATATGCTTGTATGCATACCTTGCACCAGTGCAAAATCCTGATCAATGAGAAAGCGCCCGACGTTGCCCTGCGCCTGTTGCCCCAGTTGGTCAAGACAGCCAAAGACTTTGAGTTTGTCCGTATTGCCGAAGAAGCTTTGGTGCTGCTGCGCGACCAGTACGCCATCCGGGGCAAGGTAACGCCCTTTTCGGAGACCCAGGAAGAATTGGATGAGTACCGGAAATTCTCAGGCGCCTTCCAGGCATGTGAAGACCTGTACCACAGCACCCTGGTGCACCTTAACAAATCCATCAGCGCCCAGAACCGGGTCATAGACCGTATACCGGAAGCCATCGAGAAGATTCATAAAACTGCCAAACAGTACAAAAGCCAGGCGTTGTTTGTGCTGGCCAGCAAGCTAAGCCTGCTCCACCATGCCATCAGTTGGGATTTTGACAGCAATATCAAGCTGTGTACAGAACTGGAAAAAAAATACCTGAACTGCCCCAATGAGGAGGTCAGTGTTCATCTGGACAAGCAGGAGATCGCTTTTACCCGGCTGACCTCTTATCTCAACCAGCACAATGCCTCCGACGGAAAGGCTTATGCCAAAACTGCGATCAGGCTGTTCAGGACAGGCAGCCGCAACTGGTTCAGGTTTGCCGAATATTATTTTCTGCTGCTGTTCCAGGATGAACAGTTCGAAGAAGCCGGTCAGCTTTTCAGGCAGATCCGTACCAATAAAAATTATAATACGCTTCCTAAATTCATGAAAAGCCGGTGGAATATTTACCGCGCTTACCTGATCTTTTTCAACGAGGCTAAAATACTGCGTTGGGGCTTCAACATAGAAGAATTTATCACCACCAAGCCTGCCTTCCCCAAGAAATACAACGGGTTGAATGTAGCTACCCTGGTCATTCAGTTCCTGTATCTGCTCCGGGAAGGTTACGTAGAAGAATTCAAGACCTGCGTGGCCGAATTGGAGCAATACAAGTCAGCGCATTTAGACAAAAGGCACAATTACCGCAGCAGCATCTTTATCCGGATGCTGGAAGTGGTGGTAGAAAAGGAGTTCGACTATGACAAGATCAGCGAGAAAGGAAACACTTACTATAAAAAGCTGCTGAAGCACCGCATTCCTGCCGACCTGAATACAGACACGGAAGTGTTGCCCTACGAAAAACTATGGGAGCATGTGCTGGGCATTCTTAAAACCAACAAAGCTTATATTCATTTCCGCTTCTATAACGCTAAAGCTATGTAAATAGGCTTATCAGTATTTCAAGTTTTAATCTACCATCCCGCTTATTTAATTTATAGCCTAATTGTAAGGTTACAGGGAGAATATGCTAAAACACATTATTTTGCCAACGCTGTACTCCGGCGTTGGCTTTTTTTTAGCTGATTAGTATAACGCGTCCCTCTGACAATCCTATAAAGCTATCCATTCGATCATAACCAAGCCATTCGTACCTGCTCATACAGGCGTGTACTTTTTTGCCAAAGTCTTGTTGTGAACTTTCCTGCAGATCAGCCCATTTTTGCCCCCGGTTGAACAAACGTCATCTCATCTTGTATTACTCCCAGGAAATAAACAACATCATCATGGAAAACACCTTGTATTACTTTATCAAAAAAATAGGTACGCAAATAATCCTTTCCCTGTGTCTGACACTTTCAGCCGTTCACCTGAGCACAGGCAACCCTTTAGCTGAACAGGCCAGCCCGGAAATCACGGGCGAACTGCGCCTGTGGCACAACATTACCATTTCATTTACAGGCCCTGCCACCAGCGAAACCGCCCAGCCGAATCCTTTTACGGACTATCGCCTGGATGTTACCTTTAAAAACGGAGACAAAACCTATGTGGTGCCAGGCTACTACGCCGCCGATGGCAACGCCGCCCAGACATCCGCAACCCGCGGCAGCCAGTGGAAAGTGCATTTCGCCCCGGATGCGACTGGTACCTGGACGTACCGCGCTTCTTTTAGAAAAGGTAATAACGTTGCCGTTGCCGACGATGCTTTGTCAGGCGCCAGCGCCGGCTACTTCAATGGAGCCAGCGGTTCTTTTGAGGTATCGGCTACTAACAAAACTGGCAGAGACCACCGCGCCAAAGGAATGCTCCGGTATGTGGGTAAGCACCACCTGCGCTTTGCCGGCACGAGAGAATACTTTATCAAAGGAGGC
>JBBSNI010000343.1:0-6311 GCA_038232695.1 Cytophagales bacterium | reverse complement strand
GGCTGTCCCAAATGCTTCCGGCGAAGCCACATTTGAAGTAACGCTACAGGACAACGGAGCCAGCAATGATTCAAACAAAAATACCAGTCAGCCTAAAAGCTTTACTATCACCGTCAAAGCTCCTGCGGTGGTATCTCCAACTTTTACTTTGAGCACAACGGCAGTCACCAAAGACGAAGATTTTGCCGACGCGGTAACCATTACCCTTACACCGGATACTGGTACACCAAAAGCAACTTATAAACTTTCACCAGCTTCGGTAGATTTTGCCAATGTGAGTATCAACTCAGATGATGGTACAATTAGTATTGCTGCCAAACTCAACCAAAATGGAACAGAAACCTTTACAGTAACTGCCGATGCTGGTAGTGGCAATACGGCTTCCAAAGATTTTACGCTCACCATCAAACCAGTCAACGATGCTCCAATAGCCAAGGCAGGAGCTAATCAGACGGTAGAAGATAAAGATGGCAATGGCAGTGAACAGGTGACGCTGGACGGCTCCGCCTCTTCCGATGCTGATGATGGCATCGAGAGCTATGCCTGGACATGGCAGGGCGGTGGTCAGGCAACAGGAGCAAAGCCTACCGTGACGCTGCCTGTAGGCACCACAACGATTACCTTAACAGTCAAAGACAAGGCAGGTGCTACCGCTACCGATCAGGTAGTGATCATTGTTAATGCGAAACCCAACCAGACGCCTGTGGCCAAGGATGTCAACGTAGCTACCGATGAAGATAAAGCAATAAAAATTAAGCTGGAAGGCAGCGATGCGGATGGCGATGCATTGACTTTTGCTAAAATAACCGATCCAAAAAACGGGACGCTGAGCAGCATCAGCAATGGAGAAGTGACCTATACGCCCACAGAAAATTATAATGGCTCAGACAGCTTCACTTACCAGGCCAGTGACGGAAAAGCAAATTCCAATACGGCTACTGTTTCTATCAACATTAAATCTGTCAATGACATCCCTGTGCTGTCGGATATAGAGACGCAGCCAGCTATCTTTAACGAAGGCGATGCGGCTCAGAACCTGACGCAGACGCTCGAGATCAGCGACACAGATGATACGCAGCTTGAAAGTGCGGTAGTACAGTTTATAAAAACAGGTGATGTAGGATTTTATCCGGGAGAAGATGTGCTTAACTACGTAACGCCGCCAGGCATCAGTGCCAACTGGAATCCGGCGACGGGCGTACTTACTTTTATAGGGGCGGCTTCGCTGGACAATTACCGCACTACCCTGAGAAGTGTCAAGTACAACAATGCCAAGACCGCCAACCTGACTTCCGGTGTGCGGGAGATCGCCCTGACAGTCAATGACGGTGAAAACAACAGCGAGCCCGTCAGCCGCTTTGTGGCGGTCTCTAACCCTGACCTTCCGCCTATGCTTACCAACGTTAACATCAGCACATTGGAAGGCAAAAGCTATACTTTTTCACAGGCAGATTTTGAAGGCAGCTATAGCGACCCGGAAGCGCAGCCTTTCACGGGCATCTACCTCCGCTCCCTTCCTGCCAGCGGAACCTTGTCGCTTGCCGGTAAGCCCATGACCCAACAGGATATTGACAATGCTCCGCTGGTCAACGACCGGTTTGCGGGCTTGCCGGTAGCTACTGCCGCCATCCCAACCCTGGTCTACACCCCTGCCGTGAACTTTTTCGGAAAGGACAGCTTCGCCTGGAATGCTTTTGATGGCAACAGCTTTGCCGCCAATCCTGCCAGTGTCCTCATCATGGTAGAAGCGGTCAACAACCCGCCTGTTATAGCCGCACCCGCCAGCGTCAACGTTCCTGCTAAAGCTTCCTTCCTGTTTACCCGCCTTAGCGTGTCAGACCCCGATGCAGGCACCAGCAACCTGAGCGTTACCCTTTCTGTCACGCAAGGGCTGTTATCCTTTACCAACCGGGATGTGGTCCGGCTGCTGTCTTTCAAAACAGGAGACGGTACCGAAGATGCTACTATGACGTTTGAGGCCAACCAGGATAATATCAACACCGCACTGGCGAGCCTGGGTTATGTAAGCAATGGTATGCAAGGCAGAGATACCCTGCTGATCCGCGTTTCTGACCTGGGCGCCAGCGGCAGTGGCGGCCAGCAGCAGGCAGAAAAGGCTGTCCTGATCAATATCAACGCTACCAACACGGTGCCTGTTCTGGCAGCGATAGAAACAACAGCCCTGCCCTATACCGCCGGCAACGCAGCGGTGGCTATCACCCAGACCATAACAGTGGCTGATGCTGAAAAAGATAGCCTCACGAAAGCCACCGTAATTTTTACTAAAAACTACCAGGCAGGCGAAGACCGGCTTGCGTTCAAAGATACCGGCAAGATCAAGGGAAGTTTCTCCGGCGGCACTCTCACCCTAAGCGGCACGGGCAGCACCGGAGAGTATCAAAACGCCCTTCGTTCGGTGACGTATGAGAACACAAGCAATAACCCCAATACAGCGGTGCGGGAAGTAGCGTTCCGGGTCACAGATACGCAGGAAGGCGAAAGCCAGCCTGTCAGCCGGGAGATTGCCGTACAGATACCCTTCAGTGAACTGGTGGTCAGTGCCGGAGATGATGTCACTATCTGTGCAGGCGAAAGCGCTAATTTGCAGGTAAGCGTATCAGGTGGGTCCGGCAACTATGCCATCGCCTGGACCTGCAACCAAACTGCTTGCGCCCTGGACGATAACAACACAGCTTCTGTGTCTGTCAACCCCGCTTCCACTACGACTTATATCGTGGAGGTAACTGATGAAAGCAGCCAGATGATAGCCAGCGATACCGTAACGGTAAGCCTTTGTGCCGGTTTGGCGCTGAGTATTCCCACGGGCATTACCCCCAACGGAGACAACATCAACGACACCTGGGTGATAAGAAACATAGGACAGCAAGCCAATATACAGGTTTTTGATCGTTATGGTAAGAGAGTATTCCGGTCTGAAGGATATGCGCAGCCCTGGGATGGTACGTTTGATGGCAACACGTTGCCGGTAGGCACTTATTATTATGTCATCAGCCTGAAAGACGGCGCAGAGACGCGTAAAGGATCGGTAACTATTCTGAGATGATCAAGTAACATGAAGAGAAAGCAGTGAATATTGACACGATTGATATTTTGATAAGTTATTACAAAAAAGGAGCCGCCTTCATGGTAGGACTGCTTGTGTTTTGTTTGGCAGCCAAGGCAGACAAATTAAAAGAAAAGGAGCAGGAGCTGCCCGCTTTGAGCAACATAGGTCCGGACGTTGCTTATACAGAAGACACAAGCCCGGTTGGAGTTACCCAAAGCATCCTGATCAACAGCGCCGGGGCTGGCATCCGGTCTGCCTCTATCAAGATCACCCAGGGCTACCGCCCTACAGAAGATATGCTGACTTTTGGTAATTTTGACAATGTGTATGGTTTTTTTGATTCCCAAAAAGGAGAACTGGTTTTGTTAAGCTATCCGGCAGGCAGCCTTACCAGTGTCGTTAACTTCCAGAGCGCCCTTCGCTCGGTCAGCTACCGGAATATAAATACGGACAACCCGGCTACGGAGGCGCGCATCATTTCTTTTACGCTGACGGATGCTGACGGCGTAGCAAGCAATGCCTTATCCAAAAATATTAACATCATCGCTGTAAATGATGCACCTGTGGTGCAGAACCTGGAGCGGGCGGTCGCTGCGCTGCCTGCTGAGCGCCGGATGCTTATTACTGAAAGTGTAGACATTGCTGACGCAGACCATGCAGCGCTTAGCGGGGCAACCGTGCGGTTTACCGGCGGTACGTACGACTTCTTTACAGACAATCTCTCTCTACCAAACAACGTAGGCAACATCACTGCCACCTGGAACGCTGTTGCCGGGGAACTCAGCCTGAGCGGTGTAGATACCAAAGAAAATTATGCGCAGGCACTCAGGAATGTGGTGTTTTCCAAGAGTAGCTTTTTTTTTACATCGCCCAATGTCAAACAGATCAGTATCAAAGTCAGTGATGGGATCAGTGAAAGCGAAGAAGCTACCCGCTACATAGCGATCGCAAACCCGGCGGTGTTCCCCTCCTGGCTGGCCGATGTAAGCAAGCAGGTCAACGAAGACGAAGACGCAGGATTTGTGGCGGGCGATTTTAGCAGCGGCTATCAGCCCGATCCGGCGAAGTTTACCGGCATAGACATACGCCAGTTGCCCCAGTCAGGCACGCTTTTCTTCGATGGCAGACCGCTTACTGCTGCCGACGTCGCAGGCAACGGCTTTAGGGTAGCTGCCGGAGACATCGCCCGTTTCGTGTACCGCCCGCATGAAAACTTTAGCGGCATGGATTTTCTGAAGTGGAATTCCTTTGACGGTACCAGCTTTGCCACCAGCAACGCTTTCGTTTATATCACTGTCGTTGAAGTGAACGACGCCCCGGTCATCATCGCTCCCGCGCAGGTAGATAACCTTACCGAGGATAGCCCGGCTGTTCTTCCTGAGATTGTCGTCAATGATATAGATGATACGCAGGTACAGGTAGAAATCAGCGTATCGCATGGGGTTCTTTCTGTCAATCCTTATCTGCTTAACCTGCTCACCTTTACGACTGGCGACGGAACGGGCGATCCAACATTGGGCTTTAGCGGACATACCGGCTATGTCAGTTACGCGCTGAGTGCGCTGAGCTATCAGCCTAACGAAAACTTCTCAGGCACAGACCCGCTGACAGTGACCGTCACGGACCGTGCCGGCAGCGGCAACACGGCTACGGCAACGGTCAGCCTGATCGTACTGCCTGCCAACGATGCGCCTGTGCTGTCGGGCATTCCTGAGACGCCACTGACCTATACAGAAAACAGCGGCGCGGTAGCGATTGCGCCGGAAGTGGTCGTGACCGATGAAGAAAACAACCGCATCAGCGCAGCGGTAGTTACCATTCAGGAAGGATTCAGCCCGGGGCAGGATACGCTAAGCTTTACCCCCCAAAACGGTATCTCAGGTGCCTGGGAAGGAAATCGACTTGTGCTGAACGGACTGGCTTCCCTGGCAGACTACCAGCAGGCGCTTCGGTCGGTAGCTTATGAAAACACCAGCGAAAACCCGGCTACCGCCGGGCGGGTGATCAGCATAGAAGTCAAAGATGAAGAAAACGCGACAGGAAGTTTCAGCCGCAGGATTACCGTAGTAAGTGTAGATGACGCGCCTGTGTTGTCAGACATAGAGCCGGAAGACCTCAACTATGTAGAATCTGCCGAACCGGTGGCTCTCACCAGCCGCCTTATCCTGACCGATCCGGATGATGAAACAGTAGAAAAAGCTGTTATCTCTTTTGCCAATAATTCTTACGTACAGGGACAGGACGTCCTTTCTTTCACAGATACGGATAAGATCAAAGCGACCTGGCAGCCGGACAACGGTACGCTTACGCTGAACGGCACCACTTCGCTGGAAGAATACCAGGCCGCGTTGAGAAATATTTTTTATAGCAACACCAGCGACGATCCCAATGAAAGCAAAAGAACGGTGAGCCTGCAGGTCAGCAGCCGCGGCAATGACAGTGAGGCGGTACTCAGAAATATCACCATCATCCGCAACGAACGCCCTCTCATCGCCAGCTTCAACAAAGCTACGGAAGAAGACCGGTCGCTTGTATTTACGGCAGAAGATTTTCTCAAGGGCGGGCAATACAGCGACCCAGATAACTTTCCGCAGGAAGGCAGTTTTGCACGGATAGCCATCCGCACCTTGCCTACGCATGGACTGCTGGTGGCAGAAGATACCATCACGCAGGCACGCATCGACAGCGCGCCCAGGGGCTATGAGATCAACAGGGATGCCCTAAGTCAGCTTATCTATATTCCTGCACAGGACTACAGCGGCGCTGATACTTTTGCCTGGAACGCTTTTGACGGGGCACAGTATGCCGCAGAAAATGCTACCGTAAACCTGACAGTCAACCCCGTCAACGATGCGCCTGTGGTGCAGCCTTTCGGGATCGCCGTCAATGAGGATGATACCCTCACTTTTTCCTTGCAGCAGTTTCAGGAAAAGTATACAGACGCAGAAAACGATACTTTGCAAAGAGTGATCATCCAAAGCCTGCCTACACAAGGTGTTCTATGGCTTGAAGGGGTGCGGCTGACCGCTGGTGCAGGTATTGACGCCGCCCTCCTGGACAGCCTGCAATATGTTCCGGCAGAAAACTTCGGCGGCAGCGACAGCCTTTCCTGGGTTGCCTCCGACGGCATCGCAGTCTCCGGAGCAGCTGCCATGATCTCTATCCTTGTCAACCCGGTCAATGATGCGCCTGTGGTGAAAAACTTTGCCAAGACCGGGGCGGAGAACGAAGCCATCAGTTTTTT
>JBBSNI010000342.1:0-6351 GCA_038232695.1 Cytophagales bacterium | reverse complement strand
TTCTCTTCTAAGCTGATTACCTGCTGGCGCAAAGAAGCATTCTCTGCTTGTAGTGCTGCTATTTGGCTTTCCTGATCCATACCCAACTATAATACTTTTTCCGTAACTTAACAAAAATTATTAGTCCACCTGAGTAGTTACGTTAAAATTATCAAACAAAAATTTGGTGATTTTTTAAGCGAGCAAAATTGATTTTACATATTTTAAGATGGCTTATCCTACTCTTCAAGCAAATCCTTCAGTTGCTGCAAAGACTGCTGGTTTCTGGGGTGCTCTATGTTTTGGATGATGCTGTTTTTTTCCCGGCTGGTCAGCCGCCAGCTTAGCGAGGGGCGCTCGATCGGTTTGCTTGGGTTGGCGCCTGTGTACTTCAGTCCTTCTTCCTCATGGGAGATATACTCCAGTTCTACATTGTGTAAGCCTACCTTCAGCCAGGACCTGGCAAACTCCAGCCGGTCGTCGTTGTTGATGTCCTGGATATTGAACAGGTTATCGTACAAAAAGCGGAACGGGGCGGTCATGCGCTGGAACAAAGAACTGCCCGAAGGCTCTTCAATCGGGTCTTCTTTCTGCGAATCACGAATACCCAGCAATATGACGCCGGAGGTGTGGGTATTGATCCAATCTTTGAAGACAAACATAAAACGTACCGCGTCAGAAACGCCAAAGTTGTCGGTCAGCCCGGCGTCCATGATCTGGATTCTGGGCTGCGTAGGCAGGGTCACGTTAGGCGTTACATAAGGAAAAGCAGCGTTCATCCTTAAAGCGGTAAGAAAGCGCAGATTTTCAGCGTGGTGCGCCTCAAAAAAGCGCATGAAGTCTATACCTTTGACCTTTTCATACCCCTGCTCGTCTTCCTGCCCGGTATTCATATAAGAAACATGCTGCGGAGAGATAAAAAGTTTACGTCCATCGTTGACAATAGCCGGGGTGAGCAGCAGCATAGGGATCAGCGCCTGCTGCTCGGGCAAGCGGTAATCCGAAACTTTCTTGTCCAGGATATATTCTGTGTTTTTATTCAACTGCTCTTCAAAAGCATAGCCCCGGTCTTTGGTATAGCTGATGCCTTCGTAGTGGAACTGCTGATAACGGATAAAAAAGTCATTGACCAGCAAGGTAAAGACCACAGAATTCAGATCGTCCTGGGCGATATTATCCAAATAGCGGGGCGCATACGGAGATATGTCTGACGCGGGGTGATCTGATGCCAGGATGAAGGGCATAGGATTTTCGGACTTTAGCTTCTCTCTCAGGATAAGTTCTCGGAAATAAGAAGCACCAATCAAACCGCCGGAAGCACCTGTGATCAGGCGGGCATGGTCCATCAGGCGACCTTCTGTGACACTGTCGGCCGTTTGCAGGGCTGTCATGGTCCACAACGCTGCCCGCAGCCCGCCGCCGCTGGTGCAGATCAGTACCAGTTTGGGTTTATGCAGTGAGTCTGCCCTTTCAGCAAGCCTTCGTGCCCACCAGTTTTCCAGTATTTGCAGCGTCTGTTGTTTATCCTGTTGGTAGTTTTCTGCGTTATTGATACGGCGCAGGCTTGCCAGGGAATAATCTGCCGACGCGACCTGGTAGTTGAGCCCAAAAGCCTCGTAAGAGCCCGATACCCAATCATATTTGACCATCGTATTTAGCACAAAGAAACCGGCAATAATGGCTGTCGTCGCCCAGCCTCTGAGCCAGTAGGTAATAGCACCGGCTATCATGATAATAATGGTCAGCAACAGCACCGCGCTGGCGGCGGCAGGGATCTGAAACATGGGATTATCCCTGAAAATGCCTAAGGTAAGAATCAGGATAAAAATAAAAGATTCCATGATCACCGAGTTCAGATGGTTCTGATCGAAGACTTTCAGGACAATGTCTTTGTCGTAGCTGACAAAGGGAGCTTTCTGCGGTCTGAGTGCCAGGTCAAGGAAATAGTCTACCCGGCGGTTCAGATGTTTGGCTTCTTTGAGGTTGAGCATCACCCGTACCCGTGAAATCTGCGCTTTTTTGAGCTTTTTGTCTACGTTAGAAGCCACGTAGCGGAGCATGTCTTTGTTGGTAAAACGGAAATAGCTGAACAGCAGCAACAACATGACGATCAGACCGCTCAAAAAGCCCGCTACCTTCACCGACACGCTCCAGAACGAGTTAAACTCGTTTTGCCATTGGAAATTAATAATGTAAACAATATAAATGATCACAAAGATCAGTGGAATGATACCGTTGTTCACGGCAAATTTGGCAAACGGACGGGAAAGCGTACCCAGAAAACCAAAGTCAGGACCATCCAGAATATAGCAGGTAATATGGTAGGCTACCGTGAAGCCGCCAATGCTAACACCTACAATAAAAAAACTCAAAAAATCAACTTTTCCCAGGTATTCCGGGTCCAGGAACAGGTACGGGATGCCCAGGTTTTTTCCAAAGCTGCCTGTTACGACCGAAAACAACAGCACCCAGCAGAGCAGCAGCAACTGGTTTTTCCGCAAATGCAGGATCAGCAACCGCACGGGGAGCGAATAAAAAATAGGATTCAGTATGTTTTGCTTCAATGTCTTCATGCTTGTACACAGGCTCCGGCGTCCATGCCTCTACTTCAGATGCTTCCATCCGGTTGCCAGACAGCGGGGTGGTTTCTTTACAACCTAATTTATTGGTTTTAACACGCCACGGGCTATCAGAACAACGGATGAAACCGTCACCTATTTCCTGCATACAATTCATATTCCAAAAGTCGGGACTCTATTTTTCCGCTAAAAAATTCTATACGCCTTTTCGCTTTTAAGCCTACTTTTTTGGCTAAAAGTAGATTCCCTGTAAAAATATAACCCCAATAACCGGCGCAGCTTTGTTTAAAAAAATCTCCTATTTCCCGGTAGGTTTCTTCCAGTGCCTGCTCTTCTCCCAGCCGCTCCCCGTATGGCGGGTTCAGCACAACCACCGGGGCGCCGGGCGCGTGCTGACTTTGCACTACGGGCACAGGCGTCTGCCTGAAATCGCACACTTCAAATTGAATGAGAGAAGCCACGCCTGCGGCTTTGGCGTTTTCCTGCGCTGCCCGGATGGCTTTCGGGTCATGGTCGGTGGCGATGATGGTGGGACGTTCTGAAGTTGCTTCCAAAACATTCTGTTGAGCTTCCTGCCGTAGCTGCTCCCACCGTTCGGGGCGGAAGTCTTTCAGGTGCATAAAGCCGAAGTTGTCGTGCAAAAGCCCGGGCGCTTTGGCCGTTTTGATCAGGGCCGCTTCTATGGCCAGCGTACCACTGCCGCACATAGGGTTCACGAAGGGCTGCGTGGGATGCCAGCGGGTAGACTGGATCACGGCTGCCGCCAGCGACTCCTGCATGGGTGCCTCTACGGTTACCCGGCGGTAGCCATGCCGGGCAATGCTTTCGCCCGAAGTATCCAGATAGATACTGGCTTCCTCGCCTCTCCAGTGTAGAAAGATCACGATCTGGTCCTGCCGGGGGCCGGAGTCAGGACGCTGCCCAAACAAGGCTTGCATATGGTCTACAATGGCATCTTTTACTTTCAGGTTGGCAAAGCGGTTGTCGCGGATAGTCTCATTTCTGACGAATGAACTGACGCTGAAATAGCTACTCGGAGGCAGGTAGTCTTCCCAGCGTATCTGCCTGACTGCCCGGTAAAGTGCTTCGGCATCTTTGGCCGGAAAGCTCTGGAGCAAAAACAAAACCCGGTGGGCAGTTCTCAGATGCAGGTTCAGCCACATGGTATCTTCCAGCGTCCCTTCGGTGGTAACATCCAGCAGGTTGACCGCACGAACTGGCAAGCCCTGGGCTTTGATCTCTTCTGCCAGCAAGTGGCTGGTATGTTTGGCACAGGTGACGACGATTTTACGAGGCATAGGTTTTATGAGTTGGAATGATACGATGAAAAATGATACAAGCAATTTGGCTAAAGCATTGTACTATGAGTTGCTATCTTCGACCGGGAGAGACTGGTAAGGTCAAAGGTGACCTGTACCTCATAGAAACTTTTGTTGGCGAGAAGCTCTGGCTTCGTGCCTGTTATCAAGCAGGCCTCTTGCCTGCTATAGGCTGGAAGCCTGTTTATAGTAGACACGAAGCTAGAGCTTCGCGCCAACAGAGGGTGCTTAAAATCTAATATCTAATCCTATATATGTTTCAAAAATCAGCTAAAAGTAAACGCAGGCATAGGGACAATTTCCCCGCCTTTTTTGGCAGATTCATGCGCCAGAATACCAACACAGGTGATATTGGCAGATTGCCGGGCGTTGGGGTAAGGGTCGCGTTGGTGTACCAGGGCGTCCAGAAACTGGTGGACCAGGTGCGGGTGAGAGCCTCCGTGCCCTGCGCCTTGCGTGAAAGAAAGGTGCTGGTGTTCACTCTCATCGTATACGCCCTGGGTGGTAAACCGCCGGATAGGTTCGGGAAGCAGGCAGGCATAGTCCGGGCAGGCGACCTTTTCGGGTATTTCCGGTTCAGGCTTTTTGGCAGTATGCAATATCAAGGGTTCTCCTTCTATCAAAGGCCATTCTACCGACTTTTTAGAACCATACACCTCGAAACTTTCCCGGTACTGGCGGGCCGTATCGAAGAGCGAGCGGTAGATGTGGGCGCTCAGGTCTGAGTTACGGAACTTGATATGCGTGGTTTCTACGGCATACGGCGAGTTGTAATGCTGGTGCAACTCTTCCCGGATGGTACCGGAGCCAAAGCAGGAGACATATTCGGCTTCCGCCTGGGTAAGCCCCAGCACAGGTCCTACACAGTGGGTCGCGTAATACATAGGCGGAAGACCGGGCCAGTAGTTCGGCCATCCGTCCATATCCTGCTGGTGGCTGGCTTTCAGAAACTGTATCTTGCCTAACTCCCCTTTTTCGTACAATTCTTTCATAAACAAAAATTCACGGGCATACACCACCGTTTCCATCATCATGTACGTCAGCCCGGTTTCCCCGGTCAGGCGTACAATTTCTTCGCATTCGGCGACGGTGGTCGCCATCGGGACGGTGCAGGCTACGTGCTTGCCGGCTTTCAGGGCTTTGATAGACTGCGAGGCATGGTCGGGAATCGGCGTGTTGATATGTACGGCATCGACGCCAGGGTCTTGCAGCAACTCATCGTAGGAGGTGTAGCGTTTTTCAATGCCAAAGGCGCCTCCTACTTCATCCAGCTTCGCCTGTGTTCTCTGGCAGATGGCATAGAGATGGGCGTTCGGATGTTTCAGATAAATGGGAATAAACTCTGCCCCAAAGCCTAAGCCGACGATGGCAACATTGATTTTCTGGTCAGTCATGATACAGTGTGTTAGGTGTTGAAAAGATTCTTTAAAAAAGCAAGCCCTTCGGAGGCAAAAGCATCCTGGTCGGGCACCAGGGGCTTCCAGATACAGACGGCACCCGCCAGTTCCTGGATCGCAGGCGTAAAGCTTTCAATAGCGATAGCGCCACGGTAATCAATGGCTTCCAGCCCTTTTTGAAAGGCATCCCAGCGAGTCTGTCCGGTGCCGGGCGTCCCCCGGTAGTTTTCCGATACCTGCACATGGATCAGCTTGTCGCCTGCTGTCAGGATAGCTTTTTCTATGTCAGTCTCTTCAATGTTCATATGAAAGCCATCCAGCATCACCTGGGCTGCCGGGTCGTTGATGTCGGCAATCAAGCGGACGACATCTTCGGCGGTATTAACCAAGTCAGACTCAAAGCGGTTGAGCGGTTCCAGGGCAACGGACAGCCCCCGCGATGATGCCATTTGGCAGACTTTTCTAAGGTTTCGTACGGCTCTTTCCCACTCTACTTTGCGTTGCTCAGCAGGCACCATACGGGCTTTCCCCACGGCGGAGTACATAGGCCCAGCCAGAAAAGAGGCTTCCCACTGCTGGCAAAGCGCAAAACAAGCTTCAATATACTGAAAACAAACCTGGTGCACAGCCGGGTCTTCGTGGGTGAGGTCGCGCGAAGGTCCGAAAGCGCCGCAGACGATGGCTTTCAGTTCATGTTGTTGCAAGGCTTCCCTGACTTTTGCGCCATCGATCATTTCCGGGTATTCTACAGGAATTTCTACGGCATCGTATCCCATATTTTTGATTTTGGGAAACAGAGCCACCGTGTCGGTCGTGAAGGGCGAGGTCCACAGCCAGGTGCTTACGCCAAAGGTAGGTTGCATATCTTTGTGGTCAAATGGTTTGAGGATCACTGACTACTTTCATCACGCCCTGCATAATCCGCCAGTGGCCGGGGAACGTACACAGGTAAGGATATTCGCCCGGCTCATTAGGCGCTGTGAAAGTAAGCTTGACGGTTTCGTCCGGGTTCAGCAGTTTGGTATAGTAAAGCACTTCCGGAATATCAGGCACATAATTCTTTTCAGCGCCATCCGG
>JBBSNI010000341.1:0-6371 GCA_038232695.1 Cytophagales bacterium | reverse complement strand
TCCGCTTGTCCAGGACGTATAAGTGTCGGTGTTGACGGTCTTTTTTTCGAAGGTGCTTTCCTGATGAGCGTAGCTTATTTTATCGCCCGGATGCATAATGAGGCTTTCTTGGCGTAGGTCGCTTTCCAGTTCCAGCCTGACTTTACCCTGCTTCAGCACCACATCCGTTTTTTTATGACGGGTGTTTACATTAAACTCGGTACCTAACACATCGATGGTTAAATCGGAGGTATGTACTTTGAAAGATGCATCATCCTGGGTATGAAAGACTTTAAAAAAAGCTTCTCCCTGCAACCACACTTCCCGAGTCCTGTTGCTTTGATATTGTATTTTTGAATTAGCATTTAAAATCACAGTGGTACCGTCGCTAAGCGCTATGCTGCGGGTTTCACCGTGAGCCGTTTCTGCCGTCTGTCTGTCAGGTCGAGCCACATGAAATGTGATCCAGGTACTTAGGAGAAGCAAGGCGATAGTGGCGGCGGCCCAATACCATCTGTAAGACTGAGGGGTCAGTAAATTTTTCTGCCGGTTGATTCTGCCGTATATGCCTTCCAGCGTTTTCTGCTTATCAATGGTTACATGGCGGCTACTATCAGTATCTTGTCCTTTGATAAGATCATCAAGATACTTTTCGTAGAATACCTGTCCTTCATCCGTTGCCAGCCATTCAAGCACCGCTTTAGCCTCTGCATGGCTGCAGCGGTTGTCAAAATAGCGTTCGATGACATCTGATTCAGGCTTATGCATGGATAGTATGTGGCTTCATACTATACTCTACACTCCCCAAGGAAAAACGTATATAGGAAATCGGAAAAAAATTTTGATCAAGGCAGTATGCCCAGAAAACAAAAAATGAAAAACTTAACGCCATGCAAATTGATGAGGTGGCGAAGTTGGCGGGAAGACTGACTAAGGTACATCTTAACGGTATTGCCCGACAAATTAAGTTGCCGGGCGATCTGCTCTTGAGATAGCCCTTCATAAAGGCTAAGTTTCAGGATATTTTTCTTTAGTTCGGGAAGATGGCTTACGAACTGAGCAATGTCACTTTGTATTTCGCTGCACACTACTTCCTGTTCTGTACCGTTGGTACTGTCCTGCTGATGATACGCAAAGCGATAGTTTTTTAAAATCTCATTTTTACGTGTCCTAACCACATTAAGTATATGATTTTTCAGGCAGGTAAACAAAAAGCCTCTGAGCGAGAGACCAGTATCGAGCTTGTTACGATGTAGCCAGAGTTTAGAAAAGATTTCCTGAACAGCATCCTCCGCCAGCGCTTCACTTTTAAGCTGCCGAAAAGCAAAAGCTTTTAAAGGTGTGCAGTATGTGTAGAAAATTTTCTCAAAAGCCGAATGATTTCCCTCCCGGAGGTCGGTCATTAAACGGTAATCATTATATAAATCCTGCTCATCTTCTTCCATGGTTGCGATAATTAAAAGTATCAGGCTTTAATATTCGTAATCTTAAATATTAAAAACATTTAATCAAACAACTTTGGAAAATTAATAACTTTTCTAATAACCTTTATTTTCCACGGCAATATTGATTCTTTTTTGAACTACGAAAGGATTCTTCAGCCGGGTGTAGCCTACGGCTGTGATATTCGCTTTTTCCATCACAAACGCACCGGTCGTCACATAATAAAAACTTTTTATTTTAATTAATAATTTGTTACTTGCAACGTGACAAGTAACAGACAGCTACGCTTGCTAATTCTTTGATATTTAAAACCTACCATGATTATTTCGTTTAAGTCGAAAGGTTTGAAAAGGCTGTTCGAAAAAGGAGATGGATCAAAGGTTCAACCTTCACATGTTAGCAAGTTACGAAGAATTTTAGCCCGTCTGCATACGGCAACCAAATTAGAGGATACCAAGTATCCTGGTGCTAATCTACATCAGCTTAGCGGAAATTTAAAGGAACACTATTCAGTGAAGGTGAATGGCAATTGGCGGGTTACATTCCGTTTTGATCAAGGAGACGCATACGATGTAGATTACGACGACTATCATTAGCAATGAAAAAAAGAAAAACTATGATGATGTTTAATCCCCCGCACCCAGGTGAAATACTTCGGGAAGATTACCTTTTACCCTTATCACTGACAGTGACTGAACTGGCCAGGGAGCTTCATGTCTCGCGGAAAAATCTTTCTGAAATCATCAACGAACATACTGGGATCAGCCCTCAGATGGCAGTACGTCTGGCCAAGGCTTTTTCTACCACGCCTGAGCTTTGGATGAACCTACAGACGCAGTACGACCTATGGCAGGTAACACGGCAAGGGTTGGAGAAACAGATTCGCACCTTGTACAGTGAAGAAGTTGCTTGAATTTCTTAGCGCATCATAGCTATTAGTTTCACCCTCCCGCCTTCACGCTCTCATCCTGCACGGGGTTCATCCAGGAGCCTACTTCTTCGTCTGTTCCCTGGGCGCCTACCGTCTTGATCATGCTGTCGTCTACTTTTTCCAGGGGCGTATAGCGCGGGTGGTGCGACTCTTTGTAAGGATTGTTGCTGGCCGCGTTGTAGCAGCAGATCATCGACCAGCGGGGGTTGTCGGATTTGTTCTGGTCGGAGCGGTGCAGGGTGTTGCTGTGGAAGAACAGCGTATCGCCGGGCTCCATTGCTACATAGACCAGTTCCATGCGTTCCAGGGCTTCGTTCACGCGCTCCATATCGGCACCTGCCTGCTGGTCGTTTTTGCCATGATCAATCCTGCCCATGCGGTGGGAGCCTTTGATCACTTGCAGGCAGCCGTTTTCTTTGGTGGCGCGGTCTACGGCGATAAAGGCGCTGGCCATGTCGGGAAACAGGCAGCCGTTGGCGTACCAGTAGCCATAGTCCTGGTGCCAGTCCCAGGCGCCGCCTACTTTTGGGTCTTTCAGGATCATCTTGGAATGGTAATGATACACTTCTCCGCCTAATAGCTGCTCCATGGTGTCTACGATGCGGTGGCAGCGGGCAAACATGCCGTAGAGTCCGTTGCCGGGGTGGTTCCACAGCGACAGCCTGACTTGTCCGCCTTCCCGGTCGCCGCGGGCGAAAGAGTGTTCGTCCAGGTCTTTGTCGTGCCTGGCTTTGGCGTGCAGGTAACCGATCTCTTCGGCATCAAAAAGTTGTTTGACCAAATAATAGCCATCCTGGTGAAAGGCAGCGATCTGCTGCGGGTTGAGTATTTTGTTCATAGTATGTTATTGTGTTTATATGTTCGTATATTTAGGTATAAAATATTTTGCCGGGAGCACGTTTGAGGGAAACGGAAAGACACATTAGTGCCAGGGAGTCATAGCAAATGTTATGACCAGATGGATGTCAAAAGTTTAAATTTGTCCATACCAACTCTTTTTAAAATAGCCTGGTATATTATCGTGTTTCTTTACCTTTTCATTCTCAAATAGCCTAACCATTAAATCAAAGTTGTCTTTGACAATCATTGGTATAGTATGTGGGTGAAAAAAGTTCAATGCACGACCTATTTGAAACTCATATCTTTCACCCTTGTACTCGATAGTATGGTCTGTTGCATCTTTACTGTTAGGATAATATAAACTGTAGTTATGAATAGTATTTCTAATTTCCATTGACAAACTATGTAAGCTATCAAGTTCTGAATCATTCTCTTCCAAATACCCCTGTATAAATGATCTCCATATGATAGGTATGGGGTCAGTATGATTCAAATTTTTATCTAAAATCTCTCTTTCTCTGCTAACTTGTTTTATTTCTTCCTGTTCGGTAACATACTTGACTAACCCCCTTAAACCAAATTCCCAAATCATCATCGTCCTGTACAACCAATCCCTGGTAAGGTTATCTGTTGTGTGGGAATGAATCTTATAAAGATCTCTTTCATCTCCTTTACAAAAAGTTCCAAAGTGAAATTGAAACCAACCTAAATCTCCGTAATTAGGAGTATCTATCATCCTTGCATATATGTACACCAAATTAGAAACCGTATCTCTCATGAACATGGTATACTCCATTCTTAAATCATATGCATCTTCCCCTATGCCTAAAAAGCTAGAATTCATCATATCTATCAACTCAGGTGATACATTAGCATTTTCCATTAGTTTTACCATTTCTGAAGAAAAAGGCATTCGAACAAATAAATCTGGTATGAAGTATTTCTTCTCAAACTGTTCAGATATATTGTTAAAATATTCAAGTAAAGATTTGAAGTCATCCAACTCCTTTCTGGCATCAATAAAGCGGGTCTTAACCCATGTGTTGTTGTCATCCATAGTAAATCAAACGATAAGTTAATGTGAAGTCAAAATAAAAATATTTTTGTATGGAAAGAAGAGTATTTTCTAATGAAGATTATTTTGATTAATTTCCCCCTGTTGGCGCGAGCGTCCACGCTCGTGCCTGTTACCAACAGGTATCCTGCCTAGTTTCACACTCCTCATTTTTGTATAATCTCTCCGGTTTGTTTATGTTTAAGGATAACCTTCTGACGGCCATCGCTGAGCTTTTCTTCTTTGATGAGGTAATAGTCCTGGTCGTAGTCTTTGTAAGCCACTTGCTTTTCCGTATTTTCCTGTCCTCTCCATACTTTTAGCTCCACAGACTCCCATCGTTTGGATTGTACAGACTGGTAGCAGGCGTCCATGATGGCATTCACCACATAGCCGTCGTAGAAAGTCTCCATCGGGGCTTTGTCCTGGTTGAGCGACTCGAACATATCTTCAAACATATGCACATAGCCAAGCGCATGGGGTTCGTCGCCTACCGGGAAGAGCCAGCCGGTCTCACTCTCGGCTTTTTCAGCCACATAGCCTTGTTCGCCTACACTGGTAAACATCTCTATGCCCGTGCGCAGGAAATGGTCCAGGCGCAGCGTGCCTTCCGTACCCGCTACCTCGTCGCGGATGTCCATGCCACCGCGGTACGACCAGCTTACCTCAAACTGGCTGATGGCGCCGTTGGCGTATTTGATCAATCCAATAGCATTGTCTTCGGCTTCAATCGGTTTGACCAGCGTATCAGCCCAGCACATGGCTTCTACCGGGCGGATGTCTTTGCCGATGAAGTTGCGCCCGATCTCAATGCAGTGGCAACCCATGTCTATGATGGCGCCCCCGCCGGAGTATTCAGGGTCCCAAAACCAGTCGCTGTGCGGACCAGGATGGGCTTCGCGGGAGCGCGTCCAGAGCACTTTACCCAGCGCTCCATTCCTGACGGAAGCTAAAGATTTAAGCGTTTTAGGTGGATACACCAGGTCTTCCAGGTAGCCATGAAACACGCCTGCCTGTTCGGCAAGCTGAAGCATCTCCAGGGCTTCCTGCGCATTGCGCCCCAGGGGTTTGGTACAGAGAATAGCTTTTCCGGCTTCGGCACTTAGGCGTACCGCTTCCAGGTGCAGATGGTTGGGCAGCCCAATAACAACTACCTGCGTATCAGGCGATTGGATGGCTTTCTCCATGTCCGTTTCCCAGTGGGGGATGTGATGTTCCCCGGCAAACTTTTGGGCTCTTTCTTCGGAGCGGGAGTAGACAGTATGTACGCGATCCATTTTGCGCTGGCTGTGCAGCGTCATGGTATAAAAAGTGCCGATCAGGCCGGTACCCAGCAGGGTTACTTGAAAGGGGGTCTGTTGCATAGTGTTAGGTTGTGTAGTGCAAAGTTTTATAGTAGGAAGCCCCAGGTTTGAAGACAGAGGAAAAAATTTCTATCTTCCGGCTTTCAATCAATGACCAAGGTAAATAAATAAGTTTATGTTTGAAAGTGTCTGAAGCTTAGAGCCGTGTTTTTCAACAGCACTTCTACATTTTTTCGCAAAGTCTATGTCCGAACAGCCTGAACGCAACAAACTGATCCTGGAAGTCTGCGTAGATTCTATCGCCTCTGCGCTCAATGCCCAGCAGGGCGCCGCCGCCCGGGTAGAACTGTGCGCTAACCTGCCGGAAGGCGGCACTACACCCAGCGCCGCGATGATAGCGTATGTCAGACACCGTATCAACATTGGCTTGCAGGTGATGCTGCGGCCGCGTGGCGGCGACTTTCTCTATGCCGAAGAAGAATTTGAAGTGATCAAAAGCGATCTGAAAGTTATCAAACAGCTTGGGGCGGATGGCGTGGTCTTTGGTTTTCTCACGCCAGAAGGTAACATCGACAAGCAACGTTCGGAAGAGATCATCCGGCTGGCGCGCCCTATGAACGTGACCTTTCACCGGGCTTTCGACATGGCACAAGACCCTTTTCGAGCCTTGGACGAGCTAATACAGTTAGGCGTAGACCGTGTCCTCACCTCCGGCCAGCAGCCTTCGGCCCCGGAAGGCATGGAACTGATCGCGCAGCTTGTCCGGCAAGCCCGGGGAAAAATCAGTATCCTGGCAGGCGGAGGCATACGCCCCCACAAC
>JBBSNI010000340.1:0-6391 GCA_038232695.1 Cytophagales bacterium | reverse complement strand
TGCTGGTTCATCTGCTGACAGAAGACATCAAAACTACGCTCAAACTCATACGCGTCTTGTTGATCTTCTTGACTTTGTTTCCAACTCAAATATTGCTCGTACATCACTCTAAATTGAGCTTCTTCGTTCCTGGATTTTTCCGTCTTGTCTTTTTTTGCCCTAAATTAAGCTCTTTTCTAAACTTGTCCTACACCCGGACCAGACCAACAAGACCAACGAAAAGGTAGCTGCGCTGAAAGATTACTTCCGGGCAGCGCCTGACAAAGATAAGCTCTGGGCGCTGGCTTTGTTTACCCACAAACGCCCCAAACGCCAGGTCAGGACAGCACTGTTGCGACAGTGGACGGCTGAACTGGCGGCCGTGCCCGGCTGGCTCTTCGACGAGTCTTACAGCATCGTGGGCGACCTGGGCGAGACCATTGCCTTGCTGCTCCCGCCGCCTGACCAGGAACAAGACCAACCGCTGGCTTACTGGATCGACTATATCCGGCAGTTAGGTCGCCTGACCGACGAAGAGAAGAAAGAGAAAATTACGGATGCCTGGCGCAAGATGACCCAGCCTGAGCAATTTGTATTTACCAAGCTGATGACCAGCAGCTTCCGGGTAGGCGTCTCCCAAAACCTGGTCGTCCGGGCGGTAGCCGAAGTGTTTGACCTGGACAAAACCATCGTCGCCCACCGGCTGATGGGGCAGTGGAAACCTGATCAGCTCAACTTTGAAGATTTGATCCTGGAGGAAAACAAAGAAGACCATCTCTCCCGCCCCTACCCTTTTTTCCTCTCTTATGCGCTGGAAACCCTTTCGGTAGAATCCTTAGGAGAAGCTTCCGGTTGGCAGGCAGAGTGGAAATGGGATGGTATCCGGGCGCAGATCATTTACCGCAAAAACAAGCTATACATCTGGTCGCGGGGGGAAGATTTGCTTACTGAGAAGTTTCCGGAGCTACAGCTTTTTGCAGAGTTCTTGCCGGACGGTACAGTGGTGGATGGTGAAATACTGCCCTATGCCAAAGATCAGATCCTTCCTTTCAGTGTGCTGCAAACCCGTATCGGGCGGAAGAACGTGACCAAAAATATACTCAGAGATGCGCCTGTCATCCTGATGGCGTACGACTTGTTGGAATGGCAGGGCGAAGACATCCGGGAAAAGCCGCTGACAGAACGGCGCCAACTTTTAAAGACACTGCATCAGAAAATTTATCCTCATTTGCCTGCCTTTAAGCTTTCCAGCATCGTGGAGACCGACCGTTGGGAAGTATTAAGAGAACTTAGAGAAGAATCCAGGGCATACTTTGCCGAAGGATTTATGCTGAAAAGAAAGTCCTCTACCTACCAGGTAGGCAGAAAACGCGGCGACTGGTGGAAGTGGAAGATAGACCCGCTGACCATCGACGGGGTGCTCATCAATGCACAGCGCGGCACCGGGCGGCGGGCAGGGCTGTATACGGATTATACTTTTGCAGTCTGGAACGATGCCCAGGAAAAACAACTCATCCCTTTTACCAAAGCCTATTCCGGGCTGACCGATGAGGAAATCCGGCAGGTAGACAACTTCATCAAAAGAAATACCAAGGAACGCTTTGGCCCGGTCAGGACGGTGACGCCCCAATTGGTGTTTGAGATTGCCTTTGAGGGAATTCAAGCCTCTAAGCGGCACAAATCCGGCGTAGCCCTGCGGTTTCCCCGAATCCTGCGCTGGCGACACGACAAGAAGGCCTCGGAAGCCAACACCCTGGAAGAACTACAGGCACTGCTGGAAGTATATGGAAAGGGATAGCAAAGCGATCACAAGTTATTCACCCCTGGCACAGGTCTGTGAGACCGGGCCTCGGCGGCACAGGCCTATGTGAAGGCTATTCGCCTGCCGGACTATATGAGTATGCCGGAAAAATTATCAAACGCCAGGTCTTACCTTTGTAAAAATACTCCTATGCACAGTCAACATGATATTTGACAGCAACTTCTCTATTTTCAAATATACTTTCGCAGTGTTTTAATTTTTAATAACCCTGAAAAGCTGCGGAGGGTGACTCGGCGACTTTATACGGAAAAAATACAGTCTGGCTTTCACGGCGCTGTCTATTTCCAGGCGCGTCTCTGTGATGCCTTCTGATGCAACTATTTCCTTTTGGCTGACCTCCGGTAGAAAAAAGAAGTGCTGCTTATTTTTTTATCTGATGAAAGTAAACGTATACACCCCATCTAAGGTCGCCTCATTTGTTCCTTTACTGACAGAGTGGCCTATAACTACAATATTGGACCTGCGACCTGTTAACACGAATTTTTCTTCTGTCAGTTCGTCAATGAAGCCATCAAAATCGCCATAGATTCTATCTGAGAAATACAGATACTCTCCCTTGAGCGTCCATGCCCCGTTTGGCAGCATACCGTCCCATGCTAATGTATCTTCTCTGAAGCCTAAGTCGCCGGGATCGTAAGTCATCGTGCCGGTAACGGCGCCATCTCTAAACGCTCCACCCGCCAAAACACCTGTGGGGAATTTAAGCGTTGCGTCTGATTCCGAGCCGATGAACAGGAAGGAACCGCTTAAATTACCAGCATCGCCTACGGAGGTGAAGTTCCCTATCCCGCGGGCTTCCGTGAGAATCCATTTTCCGGACAAAAGACTTTCATCAAACCGGGAAGGGGGCACATCCTCTTCTTCTGTGTTGCAGGCGCAGCATACCATTAAGGCACATAAAATATAGCCGTAGTGGATCAATCGCTTCATGGTATTGGGTGGTTAGTTGATCTATACTTTCAACGATCGTTTGTCAACCCTATTCGGGTAATAGTAATACCGGTGCTGCAAAATTTTTACAGAAGTCGCAGAATATGCCAACCTTAATAGAACAGGGTAATGAGAGGTGATGGTTTACGAGCTTTTACTGCTGACCTTCTTTCCTTCTTTGGTAGCCCGCAGCGAGAGCATGATGGTCACCGTGATGGCGGCGGCAATAAAGAGCAGCGATGCCCAGATCGGGATTTTGTATAGCTCACTGATAAGGAACTTGACAGCCACGAAGGCTAAGATCACTGCCAGTCCTTTGTTCAGGTACACGAAACGCCCTTGCAGATCAGCTAACAGAAAGTACAAAGCCCGCAGGCCTAATATGGCAAACGCATTGGAACTGAACACCAGAAAAGGCTCGCGCGTCACGGCCAGAATCGCCGGAATGGAGTCAATGGCAAAGACAATATCCGACAATTCTACGGCGATCAGCACCGTCAGCAGGGGCGTTGCCAGGCGCTTGCCGTTTTCTTTGACCAGAAAGTGATGTTCGCGGTAATGGTCGGTTTGGGGTATATACCGGCTCACAAATTTGATGATAGGATTGTTGGACGGGTCTTCCTGGGCGTTATCATGGCTGAACAGCCTGTAGGCCGTATAAAGGAGCAGCACGCCAAACACATAAATGATCCAGTGGATAGATTCTAACAGCGCAATACCTCCGAAGATAAAGCCTGCCCGCATGACCAAAGCCCCGAAAATACCCCAGAAAAGCACCCGGTGCTGGTACTCATTGGGCACAGCAAAATAGGAAAACAAAACAGCCCACAGGAATACGTTGTCTATCGACAAGCTTTTCTCTATCAGGTAGCCCGTAATATACTGGGACGCTGCCTTGTCGCCCATCCAGATCCAGATCACAAAGGTAAACGACATCCCCAGGGTAATCCAGCAGGCACTGTAGATGGCAGCTTCCCGCGTGTTGATCTTGTGCGGCTTGCGCATGACCAGCTTCAGGTCTACAATCAGCAGGGCAACAATAAAAATAAGAAAAGCCCCCCAGACCCAGGCAGCAACCGGCTCATCGGCAGTTGCCGTAGAAGCATCTGATAGCACAAAAGAAAGAATATTGGAAAGATACATCTGAAGAGCTGAAGGATTGAAGAGCTGAAGAACTGAACAAAAAAATGCATATCAATCCCAATAACAAGTTAAAACCTAAAATGTTGAAACCTAAGCGTATGCCGCTTTATCATCGGTTCCCCATCTGTTAGCCCTTACTCAATCCCGATCAGGCATGACCTTCAATCCTTCAATCCTTCAGCGAACCCTGGTCGTAGCGTCTCGCTACGACCTAAAATATAGCAGGGCGTCCGCCCGGTGATGCAATAAAGCTTATCTTTGCCGTATGGGAAGAAAGTACACCATTTACGATCAGGAGTCTTTGTACTTCGTCACTTTTACAGTCATCCACTGGCTGGATGTCTTCATCCGCCATGAGTACAGGCAGATCATCCTTTAGAAGCAGGATTTGTAGATGACCCTACGGCTTGGCAGTGGAGTAGCTGCCGGGCTTATGAAAGTGGAGAAGAAGGTGCGGTAGTCATTGACTATCTATAAAGCGTTTGCCTGGCAGGGGAGAGCGAGCGGACGCTCTTGTGGGTTTTTGGGTCGTAGCGAGACGCTACGACCAGAACAAGGGAGGGACTGATGGATTGAATAACTGAGGTTTTTCTTTTAACATTCTTTTACAAAACAGAAGCTTCGTCCAAAAGTTTGAAGACTTCTGGGAAACAGGTTGACCTTGCACTTAATTCTACTTTATCATATCACTATTCTCTAACTGACCATTGAAAAAGTCATCACTTACGTTTGACTAACAAAGCATCCTTAATCAATCCCTCAACCCCTCAGTCCCTCAAACAACAAAAGGCGCCGGACTAAAGCATAAAACAAACACGATCAGCGCGATCCAGCCCAATACTTTTCTTTTCAGATCCAGCGGCTCCTCAAAGTACGCTTCGGGATGATACACGCCCAGAAAACGACCAATGAGCAGGGCAAACACCAGCCATCCATAAAAACCGCGGCTGCCAGGAAAAGCCAGCAACCAAAAGAACTGAACCGCCAGCACCAGCATGGCCACCATCAGGTTGGTCTTGACCGATGGGGTCAGGCGCGAAAAGACCAGGTAGAGAAACCCCAGGTACAATGGAATCCCATACAACAATTCCTGCATCGTATCATAAGGACTGACAATCCCCAGGCCGGCACAGGTGACAAAACCCAGAAACAGTACCGCCGAAACCCTGCGATGGCGGCGGCTCCCGATCAGTCCGTACAAGACATGCCCCCCGTCTAACTGCCCGATCGGGATCAGGTTCAGGGCGGTAAAAAACAGCGACAGGAAGCCGGCAAACAGCCAGGGGTAATGCATCATTTCGTAGCCGTTAGGCACGCGGGCAGGATCAGTAGCCACATATTGCTTAAAAAACTCAAACAGCAGGGTCGTGCCTACCTGGAAGTTTCCATCCCCTTCCTCGTATACATGCTGCGCATAATCCAGTCCGTATTGCTGGTACTCCGGATGAATCTCAAAGATATGTTCCGGCGGCGGCAGGTGCGTAAAGCCATAATAAAGGACACCCAGCGCCACCACAAAACCTGCCAGCGGCCCGGCAATGCCGATGTCAAAGAATTTGAGGCGGGAGTGGATAGGCTGCTTGATCCTGATCACCGCACCCATCGTACCTATAGAGTGGAACAGGGGCAGAAACCCAAACCACAAAGGCAGATAGTAAGGCAGCGTGACTTTCACCTTGTGCCAGCGTGCCGTAAAAAAATGCCCAAACTCATGCACCGTCAGGATGCCCAGGAAGGGAAGTGAAAAGGACAGCCCTTGCAAAAAGTAGCGCCAGGTCAGTGGATACGCTTCCCAACCCAGAAACCGGCCAAACTGCCATTCGGCACCTGCCAGGGTGGTCGTGGCCAGCGTCACGACGAACAACCCCAGATGGATCAGGATTTTCTTAATAGTCATAAGTGGTCAAACAGCGCGATGATGTCCTGCGCTTCATTCACGTGATAGGTTTGAATGCCTAACGCGGCG
Source organism: Cytophagales bacterium (assembly GCA_038232695.1). Classification (GTDB taxonomy): domain Bacteria; phylum Bacteroidota; class Bacteroidia; order Cytophagales; family Cyclobacteriaceae; genus JAJNNC01. The sequence goes on along the minus strand of JBBSNI010000340.1, from coordinate 551 downwards.
GCAGCCTCTATATTTTCGTAGCGGTCGTCGATGAACAGGGTTTCTTCTGGCTTGAGCTTGTTTTCTTCCAGCACATGGCGGTAGATGTCCGGCTCCGGCTTGCGCATCTTCATGTCGTGGGAGAAGTACACTTTGTCGAAAAAGCAGTGGATACCTGCCTCTCCGCATACTTTCTCCACGATCGCATTGAAGGCAGGCACATGGATGTCATTGGTATTACTCAACACATAAAGGCTGAAACGGTTTTTGAGCTTTTTGAGCACAGCTATCCTTTCCTCAGGGATATGGAGCAGCATCTGGTTCCAGGCCTCGTCTATCTGTCTGTCGGTCAGCGTCGTGTTTTGGGTCAACTGGCGGATGCCCTGGCGAAATTCTGTGCTGCTGATGATGCCTTTTTCGTAGTCCAGAAACAGGTCTACGTGTTCGGAGAGCACTTTGGCTTCGCGGTCGGTGGCAAATGCCTGCAACGCCTGGTACGAACGCTGCGGGTCAATATCGATGATGACGCCCCCTAGGTCAAAGATGATATGTTTAATCTTCTCTAAATGCAT
>JBBSNI010000339.1:0-6393 GCA_038232695.1 Cytophagales bacterium | reverse complement strand
TTTGAGGAACGTTGGCTCGCGCTGGCAGAAAGCCTGACCGAATACACCCTGGCGCACTTTCTGGATACGGAAGAAGGCTTTTTCTTTTTCACCGACGATGCCTCCGCCCTGATCGCCCGCAAGAAAGAACTTTTTGACAATGTGATGCCTGCCTCTAACTCCATGATGGCGCACAACCTGCACAAGCTCGGACTACTGCTGGACCGCCCCGCCTACACGGCGCAAGCCGAAAAGATGCTCAACCAGATGATGAAGCTGCTCACGCAGGAACCCGCTTACCTGAGCCACTGGGCGAGCCTGGCGGTGGAGATGGCGCACCCTACCGCCGAGATAGCCATCGTAGGACCGGAAGTGCAGGATTACCGCACTTCTTTGCAGCAGCGGTACTATCCCTTCAAAGTGCTTACGGGCACGGCTACGCAAAGCAACCTTCCGTTACTGCATCAGCGGGAAGCCATCCGGGGGAAAACGACGCTGTATGTCTGCTACAACAAAACCTGTCAGCTACCGGTGGATAACCCGGAGAAGGCTTTTCAACAACTGGTTTGATGGTGTTAAATTCCTCTACTTTAGGTTCCCTATGCAACTGATGAACAGCTTCCAGATCGTTCCAGGTGAGTTCTTTCAGGAGGAGTCTTTCGGAAGATAGGATCATCGTGTTTTGTGGTAAAGGTGGCTGTTTTTTAGATCGAAGCCTAAGCTTTGATACAAGTTGATAGCAGCTTTCTTTTCTTCTTCAGTGAATAACAGAATTTCAGTCAAATTCTTTTCTTTTCCCTCCTGGATTAATATTTCCATCAGTTTTCTGCCAATGCCTTTTCCTCTATAATTGGTGTCAACCACCACATCTTCTATCCACCCTTTACGACCCGAAATCACATTGTAAGTACACATCAATGCAATGCCGACTATCTCACTATTTTCTCTGTAGTAAGCCAATGTGACCGGATTGGTTGGGTCAAGTACTTCTTCCAATGCAATGGATTTCTTATCCGGATTAAGTTGCTCAAACAATGCTTTGATCTGTTCTTTAGTCTGATCATTCAGGTCAGTTTGTTTTAGTATGCCCACAGGGTCTATATCCGAATGCTTCATTTTTGGTTGTTTTACCTCTTATTTTAGCAAGCTAACATATCCTTTTAATTGCTTGTCTAAAATCTGATTGTTTTTAATGCACATGATCGTAGCGGTCCAAACATAGACGCCTGCACTGGCTTCATTTCCCTGAATCATCCCGTCCCAACCCTGATTAATATCGTTTGTTTCAAATACAAGATGCCCCCATCTATTATATATTTTCAGATTAAATCTGGCTACTTCAATAACAGGCGTTAAAGAAAAAATGTCGTTTTTGCCATCTCCGTTTGGTGTGAACACATTGGAAGCAAACAAATCACAACTACAATCTTCAAACTCAATGTTTAAAATGGCTTCATATTCACTGCAACCCACAGCAGTAGTAACAGAATAGGTTCCGGAAGATGCTACAAATATAGAAGTTTGGTTAGTTCCATCATTCCAGGTGGAATTACCAACATCGCCAAGGTTAGTCGTAAGCTCTATCGTATCACCTTCGCAATACGTACCTGCCACATTACTTTTGACCTGTATTTCAAGCTCAAAATCTTCTCCAATCAAACTGACGTCATCAATGTAGTAGTAAGTATCAGGATCAAAAAAAGAAGAAGAATTTATTGAGCTGTAAAATTTTCAAAGCCGCCATTGGGAACTATATTTTGAGAAAAAACAGGAAAAGACCTCGCTATCCATATAGCGATAAATACAGGTATTTTGATAAAACGTATTTCAACTGTTCTCATAAAATTACTTCGTTTCAAGCAGGACATTTTTGTCTTTATAATCTCTACTTTATCTTAAATTTCACATTCCCTTCACTCTCTACTTTTATTTTTTCAAACGCAATGTCGATGGTTTTTTTCTGTTGCTGTTGCTCCTGCATATAAAAATAATCCACTTGAAGACCTGCTACTTTTCCCTGCAATACATTGACAATGTCGCGTAAATCATATTTGCGTCGCTTCGGCGATCCGATTCCTTTGGATAGGTAATTTCTCTTTGATAACTTTCCACTGCGGGTCGGTGAGCTGCTCATATTGAGCCGCCGTGGCCCGGTTTGCATAAATTTTTGAGTTTTGGTGAACTCAAAGATATTAAAAAAAATATTGAATTAACATTTGACTTTGTGAGAGATCTGATAGCCCATCCGGAAAAGGCTGAGGAATTGCCTGATCAGGCAGAGATAGAATTTATAGAAAAAGATTTTGAAGAAAGACAGATACAAGAATCCGATAAAAAAGTCTTGGTAAAGGTTAAAAATACCTTTGAAGTGGTAGAATTCGCAAAACAAAAAAGCTCTGCACCCGACAAAAGTTAGCCGTTCCACGGTGGCCTCAAGCCTCGGTAGAAATGCAATTTGGTTGCTTTATGCGCCAAGTCCTTCTATCTTCAAGGGGTAGAAAATCGTCCACAAGGTCGGCCTGACCGCTAGCCCAATCGTTACCTGCAAGCAAAACGGACAAACCATACTGAAACACAATGACTGACAGAATAATGACACATACAACAAACTATTTTGACACTTTTATTGAAGTAGCGGAAGACACAAAAGCAACTTGTGGTCTCAAGCCGACATCAAAAGGAGACAAAAAAACTGTTGCCGAGATGCAATATGATTTGATTGCTAAAAATCCATATAAATACACTTCTGATGACTTATTTTTTCAGGTATTTGCAGATAGAAACGTCTTGATGAAAGCGGAATACAAAGAAGCCAGGGAACAATTTTTTTCAAAAGGACAACCTTGTTTCAGAGCATCACCATTGACAAAAACCTATGGTTTTGGTATTCATAGTGACAGCAGTGGAAAAGTGGCATTATATGGAATGGAAACAGACGAATATCAAAAATTTTCGACTGACGATAAAATAAAGAAAATAAGAGCAATGCGTTCTTCAAAAAAATAATTACTGGATATAATCAGTACAGGAGAAACAAACAAAGTTCAGTTTTCATGATGCGCTCTAATAAGGATCTACATCAATGACGATCTTGGCCTGGCGGAAGGTTTTTTCCTGGTTGAGTTCCTGGCACTGCTGGCGGATCTTCTGCTTGACCTCCGGCAGGTTGAGTCCTCTTTCCAACTTGATCATCAGTTGTACCAAATACTGGTTTCTGATCCTGCTGATGAGCGGCTCTTCCGGTCCCAGCACCCGGTGGTTGCCCAGTATCCCTTGCAGCATTCCGACCAGCGTGGCGCCCGCCTGCTGGCTGATGCGCTTATCCTGGTGTTTTACCGTGATCTTGATCAGCCTGACAAAGGGCGGATAATGATAGACTTCCCGTTCGGCAATCTCTTCCTCATAAAGCCCTGTGTAATCATTGGAAATGATCTTATGCAGGATAGGCTGCTTCAGGTTGGTCGTCTGTATGAGCACCTTGCCTACCTTGTCTCTGCGACCGGAGCGGCCGCTTACCTGGGTGATCAACTGGAAAGTACGCTCATGCGAGCGGAAGTCGGGGAAGTGGATCATACGGTCGGCGTCCAGGACGCCCACCAGGCAGACCCTGTCGAAGTCCAGTCCTTTGCTCACCATCTGCGTACCTACCAGGAAGTCCAGGTCGCCCTGGGCAAAGCGGTCGATGATCTGCTGGTAGCTGTTCTTCTTGCGCGTCGTGTCTAAGTCCATGCGCTGTACCCTGGACTGGGGCAGCAGGGCGTTGATCTCTTCTTCTAGCTTTTCGGTGCCAAAGCCGGACGTCCGCAGCCGGGTAGAGCCGCAGGCGACGCAGCATGTGTGCATCTTTTCGTGCAAGCCGCAGTAGTGGCAGCGCAGTTCGTTGGCATACTGGTGGTAGGTCAGGCTCACGTCGCACTGCTGGCATTTGGGAATGTGGGCGCAGTCTTCGCAATAGATGTAGGGCGCATAGCCCCGGCGGTTCTGGAAGATGATCGCCTGCTCACAATTTTGCAGGATGGCTTCCATGCTTTCCAGCAAAGCCGAAGAAAAGTCCTGCTTCATGGTCTTCCGCTTCCGTTCTTCTTTGATGTCTACCAGCTCTATGTCGGGAAGCTGGGCATTGCCGTATCGCTGCGTGAGCTTCACTAATCCGTACTTGCCATGTTTGGCATGGTAATACGTTTCTACGGCAGGTGTGGCAGAACCTAACAGTGTTTTGGCATGATGAAACTTGCCCAGCATCAGCGCCACATCGCGGGCATGATAGCGGGGCGCCGGGTCAAACTGTTTGTAAGAGGTTTCATGTTCTTCGTCTACAATGATCAGCCCCAGGTTGTCGAAAGGCAGCAGCGTGGCTGAGCGTACACCGACGACCAGCGGAAACCGGCCATCCAGCACGCCCTGCCAGACTTCGACCCGTTCGTTGTCAGAGAAGCGGGAGTGGTAGATACCCATCTGGTTGCCAAAGAGCAGGCTCAGCCGGGAGACGATCTGGGTAGTTAGGGCAATCTCCGGCAGCAGGTACAGCACCTGGCTGCCGCTGGAGAGCACTTCCTGAATCAAATCCATATAGATTTCCGTCTTACCGCTTCCCGTGATGCCGTGCAGCAACACGATATCCTGCTGCTGGAAATGCCGGTGGATGGCATCCTTGGCCACCTGCTGCGCCTCCGTCAGTTTGATCTCCAGGGAAGGTTCCGTCGCGACAGGCGCGAAGCGGGAAACGACTTCTTCGGATTCTTCCAGCACACCTTTCTTCACCAGCGTATTGATAGAAGAAACGGAGATGTCTCTTTCCGAAAGCTTGCTTTTCAGTACGCCGGTGTTGTTAGTCTCAGGGTTACGAAAGGCAGGCAGCAGTTGCATGTAGTGCAGGATCACGTCGGCTTGCCGGGGCTTGCGTTCCAGTTCGGCGAACAGGTGTTCCAGGCTGGCTGGGTCTTGCACATATTTAGTTGCCAGCCGTATCCTTTTGATGATCTTGGGCTTGTACTTTTCCTTTACCTCTTCAAAGATCAGCACCGCCTCTTTACCGATCAGCGATTTGATGGTCTGGTAAAAACTTTTTTCGTTGAGCAGGTTGCCTACTTCTGGATAAGATAAGGTTTGCTTTACTTCCAGTTCATCCAGCACCCGGTACTCCTTGTCGGTAAACTCATATTCGCTCTGGGCTCTTCTGAACTCAGGATGAAGCTGTATTTTAGACTCGCTGCTAAGCTTTAAGCCGGAAGGCAGCGCCATGTTAAGCACTTCACCGGCCGTACATACATAATAGTCGGCAATCCACTGAAACAACTGCAACTGCACGGGGTTGACGACGGGCGTCTCGTCTAAGAGCTCTAACAGGTAACGCGCCTGGTATTGGGAGGGCGGGTTGTTGTGCAGGTTGCCCACCACGCCGGTGAGTATCTTTTTAGAACCAAACTGCACCACTACGCGGCAACCCGGCTGTATGATGCTCTCCAACGCCACCGGCACGCGGTAGGTAAACATCTTGGGGATAGGCACCGGCAGGATGACGTTGGCAAACCAGGTTCTTCTTTCTTCGGGCGCGTCTGCATTCAGTTCAAGGGCTTGCGGGTAGGTGTAGCTCATGCCGACAAATATAAGAAAGAACTCGTGGGAGGGAAGGGGTGGGGGAGATAAAAGTTATATCGTCCTTTGAGCTTCTATTTAGAAACGCTTCCTACTTAAAAATCTCTGACAAAGGTAGCTGTATATTGAGTTTATCGTCCTGGAGGGTGTCTGTTCCGCTAAAAAATGTATACTGCCCGGGCTGGTGGCTTACCGCAATAGCATCCATACCAGGAATGATGATCCAGCAGGAAGTCACGCCTAATTGAAAGTAGCGTTGGGTCTTTTCTAACAGGTCGCTGAGACTTTGTTTCGGAGAGAGGATTTCAAGGGTAGCCAGCGGTGCATCTTCGCGCCGCAATACATCATGCTGCCGGTCGATGTCAAACTTAGGATAGATGGCAATATCCGGGACCAGGGGTTTATGATCCGGTGTATCCAGGCTTAGTTCAGGAAGTATTTGATATTGAGTTCGGTAGTGATGATTGAGCTGATAGACCAGATTGTTTTGAATCAAAGAATGTACAGTACTAGGCATAGGTTTTCCACGTTCAAGCTCGTAGTTAGAAAGCGTTTCAACAGAAATATCCATAACAAATGTTTTTTAACAAATATACAAAATAGCTTCTTTTAACTAAAACAGAAAAACATGACTTTCGTGTTACCTTTACCACTACCACAGAGAAAACAGAGATCAACCCCAGAGTTCCGCAGAGCATCTCCGTGTACCTCTATGTAAAAACCTCTGTGAACTCTGTGGTAAAAACAAACACTTCTCACGATTAAATTCACTTGATCTCAATCTCATAAGGCAGCCTCGCCTGTACACCTTGCAGGTGT
>JBBSNI010000338.1:0-6427 GCA_038232695.1 Cytophagales bacterium | reverse complement strand
GGCCCGGTCTTGATAAACCAGCCTAAGTCTGACCGGGTCGCCGGGCGATCGCGGGATAAGCCGCCGGGGCCCGGTCTCAACTTGGCGGCGTCCGTAGTGCACCTAGGCTGGTGGTCAAACTGTGAATACATGGATAACTCTATCGAGTTACCGCGTCACGGCGACCCACATATTCACAGCTTAGTAGCAACAATTGCTTTCTTAGATTTTTACTACACCACAAACCTAAAGGCGGCGTCCGCTATGGATACTGGATAGACTGCCGTCTTTGCCACGCAGCAAGCTCAAAGTTAAGCCTAATAGAATCAGGGATAAGTTATGTATTTTGCCGCGTTGATCGCGTAAATCTAAGTCAGGGAGTACTTGCATAGCTTGATAGAATGATGTACTTTGGTCAGCAGGGTGAATGAGCATTTGGCTTCTTTTTTAGTTCGCAAAACCAAAAATACGAAGCAATCTCATTTGCCCTATCTTTTATAAGAAAGCCCTAATGAGTGTTCACGGGATGTTTTGTCGCGTACTTTAATTGCCTATATTGCCTGATTGTTTGTAACTCCATATAAACCTAATCTTTTGACAGATGAAACAGACCCTACTCCTGTTGATATGTTTATGCATTTTTGCCACTGCCGATGCGCAAGACCTGAAGGCACTGGTAGATCAAAAATCTGCCGCCCTGGAAGATAAAGTCATTGCCTGGCGGCGCGACCTCCATGAGCACCCGGAGCTTTCTAACCGGGAGTTTAAGACCGCCGAAAAGGTGGCGCAACATCTGGAAGCTTTGGGGATTAAAGTACAGAAGGGCGTAGCGCATACGGGTGTGGTAGGCGTACTGGAAGGCGGTAAGCCCGGCCCGGTGGTCGCCCTGCGCGCCGATATGGACGCCCTGCCGGTGACCGAACGGGTAGATGTTCCTTTCGCTTCTACCGTAAAAGCGAAATACAATGGCGAAGAAGTAGGGGTAATGCACGCCTGTGGGCACGATACCCACGTAGCCATCCTGATGGGCGTCGCCGAAGTATTGGCCGGTATGCGGGACGATCTGTCCGGTACGGTGAAATTCATTTTTCAGCCTGCCGAAGAAGGCGCTCCGAAAGGAGAAGAAGGCGGTGCCGAACTGATGATCAAAGAAGGCGCGATGAAAAACCCTGAGGTGGATGTTATCTTTGGTTTGCATATCAACTCTAAAACAGAGGTGAACAAGATTGGCTATCGCCCGGGTGGTGTCATGGCCAGCGTAGACCAGTTGGAGATCAGCGTGAAAGGTTCGCAGACGCATGGCGCTTATCCCTGGGACGGCGTAGACCCTATCGTGACGGCCTCACAGATCGTGATGGGACTGCAAACTATTGTAAGCCGTAACCTGGAACTGCTTAAAGCACCGGCTGTAGTAACGATAGGCAAGATAGAAGGTGGCGTACGGCACAACATCATTCCAGAAGAAGTGAAGATGATCGGTACGATCCGCGCGCTGGACACCGAGATGCAGGATAAAATTCATACACGTATCCGCGAGATCGCTATCAATATCGGCAAAAGCGCCGGGGCGGAAGTGACCGTAGACATTACCAAAACCTACCCCGTGACGTACAACGACCCTGAACTGACCGCTGAGGCTTTGAAAACGCTCAACCAAACGGCTGGCGAAGACCATGTGATCCTGCAAAACGCTGTGACAGGTGCTGAAGATTTTTCCTACTTTGCCCAAGAAGCCCCCGGATTCTTTTTCTTCCTGGGCGGGATGCCTGCCGGTAAGAACCCGGAAGAAGCCGCACCGCACCACACCCCTGATTTTTATATAGACGACAGCGGATTGGTACTGGGTGTGCGCACTTTGAGCAACCTGACAATAGATTATATGAATGCCCACCGTGATATGCAGGGAAAATAAAAGTTTCTTGAGAATTTATACTGTTCTTTATCAATGAACACATCTTATTTCGTATCTGGAAACTTTGCGAAAAAAGCAGTCTCTCTCTGGATTTTACTGTGTTTAGGCGGCTCTGTCTGCTTAGCCCAGGAGCAAAAGGATACGACCTATCACAAATTCAGCATAGGAATCAAAGGTGGTGTGGGCTTTTCCAGTGTCTTCGGAACCGGCGAAAACATTTCCAGAACAAGCCCTAGTATTGATTTGGTGCAAGGCTACCTGGGTGGGTTGTCTTTGCAATACTTTGCTGAATCTAATTTCGCGTTGCAGGTAGAAGGGTATCTTATCCGGAAAGGATGGAGACAGAAATTCGTTGGCAGTGATGATCTATTTACTGACAGTATTTTCTACGAAACAACGCTCAACTATGCTGAATTTCCTATTACAGCCCATGCCTACTTTGGCAGAAAGAACCTTCGCCTGTTTGCCGACGCAGGGGTGTATCTGGCTTATATGTTCTCTTATGACGACGAGCGGGAAGTCAGTGTACAAGACAGCGTGATCACCTATCGTATGAACCGTCCGGATGTTAATAGGCTGGACATAGGGTTGATAGGAGGCGCCGGTTTTGAAGTGGCTTCGGCAGCCGGTACTTTTCAATTGGGCAGTTCCTTACGCTATGGATTAGGCAGTGTACTAGATAAGAACTTGCAGGAAATCCCTAACATTTTGCAGAATTTCACCGTAGCTATTACGCTGGGGTATTACGTGGAGTTTGGGAGGAAATGAACAAACACCACATCAAGGATTATGGTTGCCTGCCGCTTATTTCTGCTTGAATTGATAATACAAACTGCTCAGAGACTTCTTGAACTTTCGCAATCTGATCTACTGATAATACCCCTAAATTTAAAAGGTTAATAATAGCTTTTCTCTTGGTATCATACTCTGCTTTCTGAGCATCACTCTTTGCTTTCTGAACATTGTACTCTGCTTTCCGGACCCTCTTATCTACCTCATCTTTTATTTGGTCTTCCATCGCATACTTGGCTGTCATGTTGCGGGCAATAGCAATCTCCCAATCAGCTCTTTGTTCGGGTGTCAGGTTAGCGTTGTCCAGTTCTTTTAGGGTTTCTTCCAGCCAGCCTTCTCTCATAAAGTCGGGAAGACGGGCGTCTTTGGTGGCAATGTCTGTGAGTTTCATGGTGTATAAGAGTTTGTCTAAATCTGTTTCTACTCCTTCATCGCAATGGTAGGAATCCCCTCTACCACATCCACTTCTTTAGCAGCCAGGAAGCGCTCGGCGTCTAGGGCAGCCATGCAGCCGGTGCCTGCCGCCGTAATGGCCTGGCGGTAGACATGATCCTGGGCGTCGCCGGAAGCAAAGACGCCTTCTATGTTGGTTCTGGATGTGCCCGGCACGGTTAGAATATACCCGTTTTCGTCCATATCCAGGTATTCTTCAAAAATTTGGGTATTGGGCTTGTGACCGATGGCCACAAAAAACCCCTGTACCGGAATCTCTTTTCTCTCACCGGTTTGGTTGTTGACTACCCGCACGGCTTCTACCTGGTGCTCTCCCAGGATTTCTTCTGTTTCGGTATGCCATAGTATCTCTATGTTCTTGGTGTTTTTGATGCGGTGTTGCATGATTGCAGAAGCCCGCAACTCGTCGCGGCGTACCAACATATATACTTTCTTACACAACTTGGAAAGGTAGCTGGCTTCTTCGGCAGCCGTGTCGCCGCCGCCGACGATGGCTACGTCCATGTTTCTAAAAAAGAACCCATCACATACCGCACAGGCCGATACCCCGCTGCCATTGAGCCTTTGCTCAGAAGGTAAGCCCAGCCATTTGGCAGAAGCCCCTGTGGAAATAATGACCGCTTTGACCTCTATCTCATGACTTTCGTCAATGGCGACTTTCAGCGGATAAGACGAAAAGTCAACGGAAGTCGCCATCCCGTTTCTGACATCGGTACCAAAGCGTTCGGCTTGTTTTTGAAAATCCACCATCATCTGCTGCCCCAATACGCCTTCAGGATAGCCGGGATAGTTTTCTACATCCGTAGTGATGGTCAGTTGGCCGCCCGGCTGGCTTCCCTGGTAAAGAACGGGGTTAAGATTGGCTCTGGCAGCATAAATAGCGGCGGTATATCCGGCAGGACCTGAACCTACGATCAACAGGTCAATTTTTTCGTGTGTCATTATGTGTGCTTATTACTTATTATAAATTTAAAATATTTTTACATCGTAATGTTTACTTATATTACGAAACAAAATATAACAAAGTTCTTTCTTGAAAACCCAATAAAAAAGGTCTCACTTCTGAGACCTTTATATGCGTGTTTTATTATTAAACTTATCCCAGATAAGGTTTCAATGCTTTGCTCCGGGAGGTGTGCCTCAGTCTTCTGATGGCTTTCTCCTTGATCTGCCGCACCCGCTCGCGGGTAAGGTTAAACTTCTCGCCAATTTCTTCCAGCGTCATAGCGTGTTCCCCGTTCAGACCAAAGTACAGCGCGATGACATCGGCTTCGCGCTGGGTGAGCGTAGACAACGCCCGCTGTACTTCTTTGCGCAGAGAATCGGTCATCAGGCTGGCGTCCGGTGTTCCCTCTGCATCGTTTTCCAGCACGTCGAGCAGGCTGTTTTCTTCTCCCTGTATAAAAGGGGCGTCCATAGAGACGTGGCGACCGGAAATTTTCATGGTATCTACCACTTCGTTGGTCGTCACTTCCAGCACCTCAGCCAGCTCGTCCGGAGATGGTTCTCTTTCGTATTTTTGCTCTAATTCGGAGAACATTTTAGAGATTTTATTCAGCGACCCAACGCGATTGAGCGGCAAACGAACAATTCTGGACTGTTCTGCCAGCGCTTGCAGGATAGACTGGCGAATCCACCAGACGGCATAAGAGATAAATTTAAAGCCACGGGTTTCGTCAAAGCGCTGGGCAGCTTTGATCAGCCCCAGGTTTCCTTCATTGATCAGATCGCCAAGGGTGAGCCCCTGGTTCTGATACTGTTTGGCTACGGAAACGACAAACCTAAGATTAGCTTTGGTGAGTTTTTCCAGCGCCAACTGATCCCCCTCACGAATTCTTTTTGCCAGGTCTACTTCTTCGTCTGGCGTCAGCAAGTCTACCTTACCAATTTCCTGCAGGTACTTGTCCAGCGACTGGCTTTCCCTGTTGGTAATCTGTTTGCTAATCTTTAGTTGTCTCATTCATTTAGGGCTTTATCAGTGAATAATGTACCGTTGCAACAAGAATCATTCTTTTATTAGTTCCGAAAAGGCAAAGCCAGCCGCTAATAAACAGGAATTTCTTTCCTGCTTAGAAGCATTCCACTGGCTACAATTATTATGCTAACCCCTGTTAGATTCGGGTTTGGGGAGAAGTACCTTTCTGGACAATCTGTACTTTCCTGTCTTCTTATCTACATCAATGAGCTTGACCTTTACTTCTTCGCCCACTTCCATCAATCCGTCCATCTTTTCTACCCGCTCCCACTTGATCTCGGAGATATGCAGCAGCCCATCTTTGCCCGGCATGAACTCGACAAAAGCCCCAAAAGGCATGATAGACTTAACAATACCGTCGTATACTTCGCCTATATCGGGGGTAGCTACAATCGCTCTGACCCGCTTCAGCGCACTGTCCATGTGATCCTGGTTGGTGGCAAAAATGTTGACAACGCCCTGGTTGCCTATTTCTTCTATGATAATAGTAGAGTTGGTTTCACGCTGGATTTCCTGTACGACCTTACCGCCGGGACCGATCAACGCACCAATCATTTCTTTCTCTATTTTGATGGTAGTTGAGCGCGGTGCATTAGGTTTGAGGCTTTCTCTGGGCTTTTCTATGGTTTTCGCCATTTCCCGGAGAATGTGCATACGTCCTTCGCGCGCTTGCTCCAAGGCTTGTTTTAGGACTTCGTAAGAAAGTCCGTCTATTTTGATGTCCATCTGGCAGGCGGTAATGCCCTGGGCAGTACCGGCTACCTTAAAGTCCATATCGCCTAAGTGGTCTTCATCGCCCAGAATGTCCGACAGGATGGCATATTTGCTGCTGCCGCTTTCTGTGATCAAGCCCATCGCAATACCGGATACGGGTGCGGCTACGGGCAGACCGGCATCCATCAACGCCAGAGAACCAGCGCATACCGTTGCCATAGAAGAAGACCCGTTAGATTCCAGAATATCAGAGACTAGCCGGATGGTGTATGGGTTTTCTTCATCTTTAGGCATGACTTTCCTGAGGGCTCTCATCGCCAGGTTACCATGCCCCACTTCGCGCCTGCCCGGCCCCCGGTTAGGCTTGACCTCGCCGGTAGAAAAACCAGGAAAGTTATAGTGCAAAATAAATTTGGAGCTTCCTTCGATCATAGCGCCATCAATCATCTGCTCGTCCAGTTTGGTGCCCAGCGTGACGGTGGTCAGCGACTGGGTTTCGCCCCGGGTAAACAAGGCGGAGCCGTGGGCGGTAGGCAGGTAATCTACTTCCGAAGAGATAGGGCGCACTTCATCCAGGCGGCGTCCGTCCAGGCGGATTTTAT
>JBBSNI010000337.1:0-6475 GCA_038232695.1 Cytophagales bacterium | reverse complement strand
TTGGCATCCCCAACTTTGAACACATGAGACTACGCGTATTGGTCAACTCAACTTGATCCGCCAAAATTGTCCGAGAACCAAAATTTTTTGCACAGGCAGGTAGGGTAGATCACCGGTCGCCTGTATTAATGATAGTTGGCAAGTTGTATGACGCACGATGAAGGGGAAATCTGGACATTGGTAGCCAAACATGTCAAAGGAGCGCTTTCAGACAGCGAACGGCACGCGCTGGATCGCTGGAAAGAAAGCCATCCTGACAATAAGGCTGCTGTAGAACAGGCGGAGGCGCTATGGAACAAAACGACTGCGCCCAGCCAAGCCTACCATCCGGATGTAGACAAAGGCTGGCAGCGTTTCCGCTTCCGCATAGACAGTGAGCAAGGGCTTTTTGATACGGGCGACGAGCCTGTAGCTGTTGAGATTCCGCTGTATCGCAGGTTGTGGGCCGTAGCGGCTTCGGTTTTGCTGACGATAGCGTTGGGCTATGTTGCCTGGCAATGGACACAAAAAGACGACAGGATCATGTTAACCACCGGTGATAACGAAAAAAACACTTATTTTCTTCCCGACAGCAGCCAGGTGTGGCTCAATGAAAATACCACCCTGAGCTACGGAGCCGGTTTTGATAACGACAACCGCCTGGTATATCTGGAAGGAGAAGCGTTTTTTGAGGTAAAAAAGGCAGAAGGACGCAGATTTACCGTGTACAGCGGACTGGCCAAGACGGAAGTTATTGGTACTTCCTTTAACGTAAAAGCTTACCAGGGAGAGCCGGTCAAAGTGCAGGTCGTGACTGGAAAAGTAGCTTTTTCTCCGGCGGGTGAGGATAATTCTATCTTCCTGGAACCGGGCATGGAGGCTGTGATCGCGCCCGAAGCACAAGCCGTTAGCAAGCAGACGATTGATGATCCGAACTTCAGAGCCTGGCAAAATCAGACTTTTGAGTTCAGCAATACGCGTCTGGAAAAGGTCATTGCTACTTTAGAAAAGTATTACGAAACAGATATTACGCTGACCAATCCTGCGCTTGCCGAATGCCGTTATACCGCTACCTTTAAAGATGCTGACTTACAGGAAATTCTAAATGTATTAGCCGTCACAGGCAATCTGACTATCGAAGAGTCCGGCAACCGCTATGTGGTTTCCGGCACAGGTTGCTAATAAAGTAAGAAAGAACCTTATAAACTTTAAAGCAATGAGATACGCACACATACTCATCATGGCATCGCTATGCCTGAACTTCACACTTCTACAAACGGACGTGCTGAACCAACATGTTTCTCTGCATTATCAGGAAACAGCCATCGCGCAAATTCTGGACAGTATTCACCGGCAATATGGCGTTAACTTCTCTTATCTGAACAATGAGCTTCCTGATAGCATCAAATGCAGTATTCACATAGATGATCAGCCTTTGCACATAGCCCTGGACAAAATCCTGGAAGATACAGACCTGGGCTACCAGGTAGTGAGTGGGCAGATCGTACTGAAAAAGGCTGCCCGTAAGGCTACAAAGCCAGCCCTTGAGGAAAAACAGGATCATCATCCGGCAAAAACCACTACGGGCGATTCCCGGGGAGAAAAGTCTGTAACGCTGCCCGCCAAACCAGAGCCGCAGCAAGACAAAACACAGAAAGAGACGCAGAAAACTGCTGGCACTATCCATATGGATCAGCCCGTAGCAGTCCCAACAAAGGAGCGGACGCCAGTGGAGCAAGTACAAAAGCCAGCGCGCACTACCGTAGAAGAACCGCCGTATGCATCCGCTACTACCCCCAGGAAAAACTTTGCGGGGTTGTCAGAAGTGATCAACCGTGGACTGGACAAAGTATTTCAGCAGCGTCCGGAAGCGTCTGATTATGAGACAAGAACTTTCCATATTGGCTTGATCTATCCTCTAAGTACCAACGGCACGGCAGCAGGCAGGTATGTGAATAAAATATCCTTACATGCGCTGGTAGGATATGCAGCTGGTCTGGATGGTTTCGAAGCCTCCGGGTTTGGCAACATACAAAATGATTATGTCGACGGCGTTCAGTTTGCCGGGTTTTTTAACCTGGTAAAAAATGAGGTGCATGGCGTACAAGGCGCAGGATTTATCAATATCAATGGAAGCCGTCTGAACGGAGCGCAAATGGCGGGCTTTATCAACCTTAGCGGAGGAAGTATCAATGGAGCCCAATTAGCAGGTTTTATGAATATGGCCTCCGGCGGTCTGGATGGCATCCAGGGGGCTGGTTTTTTGAATATTGCTACAGGTGATAGCGACGGGGCCCAGTTGGCAGGTTTTGCCAACATAGTTTCCGGTGATGTAGAAGGTTTTCAGGGCAGCGGTTTTATCAACATAGCCCGTAAGGTAAAGGGCACACAACTCGGTGTGTTCAATGTAGCCGACAGCATAGACGGTATTCCTATCGGTTTTTTGAGCATTGTCCGGAAGAACGGTTACCGCACCCTGGAAGTCTGGGGCAGCGAAGCACTGCAAGCCAATGTAGGCTTCAAAATAGGTGTAGAAAGGTTTTATAACATCTTTGCCGTGGGCACCCAATTTACGGATGCTGATTTCCACTGGGGATTGGGCTATGGCATAGGTACGCAGTGGCCTTCTGCACCTACCTGGCACTTTAATCTTGACCTCCTCTCTTTTAATATCTTTGAAGAAGGAAACACCATTTTCAAGAACCAGGACCTGAACCTGTTGAACATGCTGAGGTTGGGCATTAACAAACAGTTTTCCGAACATTTCAGCTTGTTTATAGCACCAACCTTCAATGTGATGGTTTCTCAGCTTCAGAATACAGAGAACAACATCATAGGTTCGGATATTGCTCCCTGGACAGTTTACAATAAAACCTTTGAGGGAAAAGCGATACCTATAGGGTCTGGCTTGCAGTCAGCACAGACCAATGTAAAAATATGGCCGGGCTTGCAAATAGGCTTACGTTTCTGACCATCATACCAACCACGGTGAGCCTTCTCTCTTAACTCTTTTCAAATTAATTAAACCATGAAATCAAGTCTACTTGTTGTCTGCTTGTTGCTGCTGATGACTACAAATCTCAAAGCACAAGCACTCTCACAAACCATACGGGGAACGGTGGTTGACCAGGAATCGCGTATGCCCCTGGTGGGCACTAATGTGCTGATACTGGGCACCGACCCACCGCTGGGCAGCAGTACCAATGCGGAGGGGCAATTTCGCCTGGAACATGTGCCGGTAGGTCGTCATCACTTAAAGATTACTTCTATGGGTTATGAAGAGGCTACCATCCCGGAACTCGAAGTAGGTTCAGGCAAAGAGGTAGTGCCTACCATACCGCTAAGAGAATCATTGGTGAATATGGAGGAAATAGTGATCACTGCCGAGGCCGAGAAAGGTAAGCCTAACAACGAAATGGCGTTTGTGAGTGCGCGCTCTTTTACAGTAGAAGAGACCAAAAGATACGCTGCCAGCGTAAACGACCCCGCCCGTATGACCCTCTCCTTTGCCGGTGTAGCTTCCACTGACGATGGCTCCAACAATATTGTGATTCGCGGCAACTCTCCCCGCGGACTGCTGTGGCGGCTGGAAGGTGTAGAAATTCCCAACCCTAACCATTTTGGCGAGGAAGGCGCTTCCGGCGGCGCCATCAGTATGCTAAGCGTGAATATGCTGGACAACTCCGATTTTTTTACAGGCGCGTTTCCTGCTGAATATGGCAATGCTGCCTCCGGCGTATTTGATATTAAGCTGCGAAAGGGAAACAATGAAAAAAGAGAATATGCTGCGCAGGCTGGTTTTTTAGGGCTTGACTTTGCTGCTGAAGGCCCATTCAGTAAAAATGCCCGGGCTTCTTATCTGGTCAATTACCGGTATTCTACATTGGCTGTTCTCAACAAAATAGGTATCACTATTGCCGGTGATGCGGTACCCGATTTTCAGGATCTGGCTTTCAAAATACATGTGCCTACCCAAAAAGCCGGGGTATTTTCTCTTTGGGGATTGGGTGGGCTTAGCCGTGAGAATTTTGAAGATAATTTTGGCAGTGAAATTTTTCGCTACCAAATAGGTGTAGGGGGCTTGTCCCATCTGTATTTCTTCAGTGATAAAACGTATCTGGAAACTACCTTATCACTTTCCCAGAGCCTGAACAGTTTTAAGGATAAGGAGCCTGAAAATAATTACCACTACGATGAGGAATTCAATGAAACAAACGCACGGCTCAGTGTGCTGCTCAATCACAAGTTCAATGCAAAACATACGCTGAGGACCGGGCTGATCGCCAGTCAGCTTCATTTTGATCTGTTCTCAGCGTTCGAGAGATTGGATACGATACGCACACAGGTGGAAAGTGAGGGAAATACGCAACTTCTGCAAAGTTTTATACAGTGGAAATACAGGATCAATGAAGTGCTTACGCTGAATACAGGCTTTCATCACATGTTCTTTGCGTTAAATAACAATACTTCGCTGGAGCCCAGAGCAGGCTTGCAATGGGCTGTCTCGCCCAAACAGACGCTGAGCTTTGGCTTTGGTATCCACAGCCGCTTAGATCCTCTGACTACCTATTATGCCAAATACCGGGCAAACCCGCAAACGCCTTATACAGAGCCTAATAAAGGGCTGAAATTTCCCAAAGCCAGGCACTATGTCATCGGCTACGATCATATGCTCCGTTCAGACTTGCATTTGAAAGTGGAAACCTATTACCAGGATTTATCTGATGTGCCAGTTGTGCAACAAGGCATTACCTTTCCCGGATACGCTTCTTACGCTATGATCAACTACGAAGATGGAGTGCTGGATATACCTTTGGCTAACAACGGTACCGGGAAGAATTATGGCATAGAATTGACTTTTGAAAAGTTTTTCACCCAAAACTACTACTTTATGTTAGCCACTTCCCTGTATGAATCCAAATATGTCCCTTTGGATGGAAATGAGTATAATACCCGTTTTAACGGAAATTATATTATTAACCTTTTATTGGGTAAGGAATTCCTGTTAGGAAAAAGTAAGAATAAAATACTGGGAATTAATACCCGTACGCTGCTGGCAGGCGGCAACCGCTACACACCCCTTGATCTGAAAGCTTCTCAGGAAGCGGGCGAACCTGTGTATCTTTGGAACCAACGTTATGCAACAAGGGCAAATTCTTACTTCCGTACCGACCTGAGGATCAGCTATCGCCGTAACAAACCCAACTATGCCAGTATTATTTCACTGGATGTTCAGAATGTGACCAACCATCAGAATATCTTCAGCCAATACTATGACCGGCAAACGCAGGAACTTACCAATAGCTATCAGCTTGGATTGATCCCGGTCCTGAATTACCGCATTGAGTTTTAATCACAGGATTCAAATTAATCAGCCACACCTTACACCGGGCCGCACAGGCTTCGTTGAACGCGCACCCAATGGCATTAAGTTAAGGGCAGCAAACGCATCAGTGCCCGATCCCGAACAGCCGTTACGACAGCAATGACAGGAAGGGCAATAAATCCCTACTTCCCCGCACCATCAGCACATACTTGCCGGTAGTCTTTGCCTTGAGGGAGATGTGTACTTTCAATGTAGACACAACTCATTTACCCGAGGGCGAGGTGTCTTGCCGGGCTGGCAGCAGGCTTCGCCCTTGGGGACATATGCCAGGTTGACAGTAAAAGGTCGTTTTTTGCTGCTTACAAGACTACCTTCAGCCTAAAAACAGGCTTCGCCCTGAGGGAGACGCGTCGTGTATGTAAGTTCCGCTTACAAAAAGTAAGGGCGAGGTATGTTGCCAGAAAAAAACGGAACGTCGCCCTTGGTTGGATGCATACTTTTGCTGACAGACTGGCAGAAAAAAGCCTCTTTTTTCATTCCTGCTTTTAATCTTACAGAGGTAACAATGCACCTCACTACAGTTATCACCTATTCCTTTGCTTACTTGCCACCTCATGATAAACCCATACTTACCTATAAAATACGCTTCTAACTGCTCTGATTGTAGTCTCGGCTACGACCTAAAACCGCATAGAGCGTCCGTCCGGTCATGCCTTAAAAGGGTTGTTTCCGTTTTTTGGAAAGAGTGAACAAGCCGTAGAATGTTAGTCAGCATGATGTCACATACATCTAAAGTCCTTTCTTCCCAACCAAAAAGCTTGCTTCGGTGTCTTTATATTCATGATGAAAAAGACATCTTTATGGCTCGCCTTTGTATTATCAGGGCTGTTTGCCTTGACCTCCTGCAAAAAGTTAGATTTGGAAGTAGATGTGCCTTCCTGTCTCAAAAAGGAGATCAGAAAGATCAAAAGAGAAGAAGTGCGCAACCCGCCCGCTAAAGTCTGGCGATTAATAGCCGATGGCAAAACATACTTCTACATCACTTCCGACTGCTGTGACAAATATAACTACCTCTACAACGATCATTGCGATATAGTCTGCGCCCCCGACGGCGGGTTTACAGGAGCAGGCGACGGCAACTGCCCTGATTTTGGCGACTCAACACAGACT
>JBBSNI010000336.1:0-6524 GCA_038232695.1 Cytophagales bacterium | reverse complement strand
GGTGTGATGTTTAGAACACTGGCGCGCGTCGTTAGAACGCTGGACATTTTGAGTGCAACGGAAACGCGTGCCTACCACGTCGGGGGCACGCGTTACGCTGCACCACTCAGGTCTGTGCCAGAAATTGAGCATTGATTATTGAGTGTTGATTATTGAATATTTAAATACTCAACACTCCATTGGGCACCATTCCGCATTCTAACTTCCCTCTATTCACTTAGCTAAAGCAACCCGGATACCGAAGGCTTCCAGCTTCTGGGGGTTGTCTTTCAAGGCCAGGCGGGCGGCGGCGCGAAACTCACTGACCCACTTTTTCAGGGCTTTGGCTGCTTTGTTGCGGCTGTCGGTCGTATCTTCGGCTTCGCCTTTCTTGTGCAGCCGGTCTTGGCGCAGTGCGAGGATAGCCTCCAGCAACCCTTTTGCCTCCAGCAACTGCTCCTCTTTTACGCCATGAGGTGCCATCTGCTCGGCATGTTTCATCACTTTGTGGTAGAAGGTGTCTGCTTGCTTGACCCACGTCCACTTATCGGTAGAGATACGGCTGATGTTGAAGGTGCGCAGCAGGGCGGGCTGCTGACGGAAAGCAAAGCGGGCAGCTACTACATGATCCAGAAAGACAGGTCGGATGGCCGCTAAGCCTTCCTCCATCTGGCTTGTGATCTGTGCGCGCTCATCGTAGCGGCTGTCTTTGTGCAGGTGCAGGTCTTGCGCTGTGGTGAGCAGGTCTTGTCCTTCTTGCATCCGTTTGGCAGTAAAGCCCACCTGCCCCATCTTTTTAGCCACTTCGGCATCTTTTGCCGTGTTGTTGACTGCCAGGCTGGCAGCTTCCATAATGTTGGTGTTCGTATCTAATTTCATGCTGTATAAAGCTTTGGTTAACAGGGGCAAAGAAAACAAAGCACTTCTACAGTTCTACAGCCTATCCTACGAAGAACATACATAGGTAAGGTTGATACCAGGAAAAGCATATTCAGCGATCCAGCAGCTGTAGGGCAGGGTGGAGTAGACTGTTGCAGGTGAGGTAGTCAACAAATCTTACATAGCAGTGACTACCTCCGGTGAGGTAGCCACTTAATCTTACATGGTAGTGCTTACCTCCCCGGAGGTAGACACACCAGTACCCTGCTGTAGTGACTTTTTCAGCGGAGGTAGTCATACAAGTACCCTACTTTAGTGTCTACCTCCGGGGAGGTAGCGTAGTTTTCCGCAAAATCAGTGAGTGTATCACTGGAAAAAGTAAGGGATAGGGGATATTTACAGGAAGCATTCAGGGTAGGAGGTATCAACCAAACGTTTGTAAGGATGGGTAAAGGTTTGCATCATGGCTTATATCTGCTTATTTTGTGGGGGTAAACGCCCTGTGGCGGATACACGGATGTTATAAGCCATTTTAATAGATGACAGTGAATAATATAAGCCTCATAATATCATTGATAGCCTTAGCAATTTCAGTTTTGACTTTTTGGTTGACACGAATAAAAAAGGGGAAAGTAAAAATGACAAGACCTACTGTGATATTCTTCGGTCCAGACGGTGGCGGAGAAAGACACAGCAAAATTTTCATTCGGACTTTACTTTATAATACATCCGATAGAGGACAGTATATTCAAAACATGTTTATTCGCTTACAACGCGGAGAATCAGTTCAAAATTTTAACGTTTGGGTTTATGATGACAAAGGACTTGTGAGAGGCAGCGGACTTTTTATCAGCAAAAGTGGTATTGCATGCAACCATCATTTTTTATTGCCGAAAGACGGAGATGACTATTCCTTTTTACCAGGCGACTATTTACTACAGGTTTTTATTGAATCGGTTAATGAAAGCCCAAGAATGATATTTGAACAAAAACTCAACATTACAAAGGAACAGTCTGATGAAATGAAAACTCTGACAGCAGGGACTTACTTTGACTGGGCTCCAAATTCACAAACCTACTTTTCTCATGTTGACGTTCGTCCAAAGGAAGACAAAGAAATATCCGATTTAATCAAAGTGTTGACAGGTGACAAGAAGTAAAAAAACGCCTTATAAGAGCACTTTGCCAAAAGCGGGGCGACAATAGTAATATGAACATCTATGCTCTTTTGGATTTGCAATCCGACTTAATGCACAAAGATAAGCCGTCTATGGCAACAGAGTTCGGGATGGCAAACGCTTCGGTGTCCGATCCCGGACAGCCTTAAGTTTGTCAAAGTTAAGAAACTTTACAGAGGCCTTAATTCCTTTGTCCCCCGGTAGACCAGCCGCAGCATACTGGGCAACACAATCAATAACAGCGGCAGAGCGACCACAAAGCCACCGATCACGGCAATAGCCAGGGGTTGGTGCATCTGTGCGCCTGTCCCTATGCCAAGCGCCAGCGGCATCAGGGCGATGATGGCACCCAGGGCGGTCATCAGCTTAGGGCGAAGCCGCGTAGAAATCGCATAGACGATAGCCTGATCCCGTGAATTGTTTTTTAAAGAATCGGTATACTGCAAAAAAGTGAAGATAGCATTTTCACCGATGATGCCTACGATCATGATCACCCCGGTATAGCTCCCCACGTTGAGCGGGGTACCGGTGATATACAATGCCCACAAACTACCGGCGGCTCCCACCACAGCAAGGGCAATAATGACCAAAGCTACCTTGAAATCTTTGAACAGAAACAGGATCACGGTAAAGACCAGCAGGCTTGCCAGCACCAGGATCAGCAAAAGCTCCCGGAAAGATTGCTGCTGCTGCGCATACGAACCACCGTAAACGATCTGATACCCTACCGGAAGATGCACCTGTGCGGCTATCTGCTGCTGAATGTCCCCGACTACGCTGCCCAGGTCGCGGTTATTGAGCCGGGCAGTGATGATACCGACCGATTGCAGGTTCTCCCGTTCAATCTCTGCCACCCCTTCCTGCAAGGTGATGGTGGAAACCTGGCGGATCGGTTTTAACTGTCCACCGGGCAGGAAGACAAAAGCACGAGACAAAGCCTCCACACTCAGGCTGTCGCTGCGGGGATACCGCATCCGAATATCAGTCATCTGCTGTTTTTCCAGGATACCACCGATCACCACGCCCCCAATCTGTGCCTGCAACTGCTGCTGAAAGCTGGTAGGACTGATCTGAAACTGTGCCAGTTTGGCAAAATCAGGCGATACATTGATCCTTGGGCCGGCAATGGTGATGCCGTCGAACACATCGGCCGTGCCGGGTACTTGTTCTACCACACCGGCTAATAGAGCCTTCGTCTAATTCGGGCAGAAAACCGGTAGGCAGCCGCGGGTAAATGAAATAGATACTCCCCGCCAGCAGCAAGCTAAACACGATGCTAATAACAGGCTTGTGGATAAAGAAGTTGATCCAGGGCTGTTGGCTTACCTGGTGTGCATCTTCTTTGCCCAGCGTGTTTTCTTTGCCCGACAGCCACAAGTAGACCACCGGCAATCCCAGCCAGGTGACGAAGAAAGAACAAATGAGGGTGACGATCATCGTGTTGGTCATGACCGAAAAATAGGCTCCGGCCACGCCACTCATCAGTACAAAGGGAATAAATATGACGATGGTACTCAAGGAAGAACCGATCATGGCCGGTAACAGGAACCGGATTGCCTTGCCGATCAGTTGCGGTGTGGCCTCGTTGGGATGCTCTTCGTGCGTACGGTGAATTTGCTCTACCACTACAATAGCATCATCAATGATCAGCCCGATAGCCGCCGCAATGGCGCCCAGTGTCATAATGTTTAAAGTATAGCCCAGGGCATAGATGACCACCAGCGTCAGGGCCAGCGTGATGGGGATGGTGATCAGGATGACGGTACTGGCTTTCCAGGAACGCAAGAAGATGATAGCCACTACAATGGCCAGTGCCAACCCAATCCATAGCACGTCGGTGATGCTTTTCACACTGGTATTGACAAAATTCGCCTGATTATAGTATGGACGTAACCGGACGCCCCGGGGTAGCCGTTGGTTGAGTTGCGCTACCTGCGCCTGTACATCCCGGGCTACGGCTACCAGGTTGGCGTTCGGCTGTTTGATTACGGCAATCAACGGCACGTTCTGTCCGTTGGCATTGATATAAACATACTCACGTCTTTCGTTGATCTTTATTTCCGCCACATCCTTGATACGGATAGCCCGCTGCGGATTGTTGACGATGACCATGTTTTCCAGGTCTTCTTTGCTGTCTACGGTAGCATCGGTAAGGGTGAGGTAGAGCCGGTTGTAATCTGTCAGGTAGCCATCCGAGGTAATAAAGTTGGCTTGGTTGAGCATGGAGATAATCGTTTCGGGCGTCAGCGATAGGGTGCTGAGCTTCTCCGGGTGCAGGATGACCTGGTATTCTTTGGTCTTGCCCCCGATCACACGAATCTCTGACACGCCATCTACCCTGGACAGGAAAGGTTTGATGGTGTAGTCGGCAATAAGTTTGAGTTCTATCTTGCTCTTGTTGCTGCTTTCCAGGGAATAGCCCATCACCGGCAAGATGGAGGGGTTCATTTTCTCTACCGTAATCTGGGTGCTAGGCGGTAGTGTATTAGCGATCTCTGCCATGCGGGATTCTACCTGCTGCTTGCTCAGGTCAATGTTGGCATTCCAGTCCATAAAGGCAGAAATCTCGGCGCTGCCCTGGCTGGTGGTGCTGCGGATCATCTTCAGGGCAGGCACCTGCTTGATGGCATTTTCCAGGGGCTTGGTCACGGTGATCATCATCTTGTCTACTGGCTGTTCGCCATTGTCGGCAATCACCTTGATCTTGGGAAAGGTAATATCCGGAAACAGGGCGGTAGGAATGCGGGTGTAGACGAACACACCCCCTGCCAGTATGAGCAACAGCATAATAGTTACCGGATTTCGGTAGTGCACAAAAAAGTCTTTCATGGCGCCGGCGGGGTAATAGTGATATAAGCAGTGTCGGGTAAGCCATAAGCACCCTGCCATACGAAGCGGTCCTGGGGCGCAAACTGCGGTGAGTCTATCGTTACACGCTGATCGGTATCTATGCCTTTTTGGATAGGTACTTTAACGGCTGTCGTATCGTTGATCAGCTTCATAACCCAAAACTCAGTCTGTATCTCATTGGTCAGTACACTCTGCCTGGGCAGCGTCTGTGCTTGCGGGCGCGTAACCTTCGGTAGGTTGACCACCACATTTAGATGTTCCGGAACGATCCTGTTGGAAGTGGGCTGCCTTGAAGACAAGCGCACCATGAATTGTTCTACCTGGCTGCTGGCATCCACCCGGGGCACAGCATCAGCCACTGTGCCCATGAGCGTATCGCTGTTGGCTAAAATGATCTGGCAGGGTGTACCGGCTTGCAGGTAGGACGCATCTTCAAAAGGCACACTCAGCAGAAAAACCAGTGAGTTAGGCACCAGAATATGGGCCAGCGAATCGCCATCCTGCACGTAAGCGCCTTGCTGCTGGTATACCTGGCTCACCACCCCACCCAGGGAAGCTTTGATAGAAATTGTACCGGAAAACTGTAATAAAGTATCCTGTATATTGACCGACTGCAAAGCCCTGGCTTCTTTGGTCTGGAGCGTAAAAAGCGGCTGCCCTCTTTTTACCTTGCTGCCCATTAAGATGTTGTTGCGTAAGATGTATCCGGCTACCGTTGCTCTCACAGTTTCTTTTTTCAGATAGATGGTCGTCGCGTTCAGGCTCAGGTAGGAGGTCATCGACTGAATGCGAAGGGAAGCCACCGATACCGGCGTTTTGACGAGTTGCGTCGCTTCCGTTTCCGGCGGGGGATCACAGGCGGTCAGCAGGCATAGGAACGCTACGGCTACGGCAGCCCAGTAGTTTGTTTTACTGATTAAAAAGTATATCACCAGCTCCAATAGTTATAATTGTTGATCAAGGTCTGCCGATCGCTATGGGCAATGATCAGATCATTCTGTAATAGTATAAAAGACTTCAGCGTATTGATGAAATTGATTACCGAAAACTGCCCGGTAGCCAGCAGCTTCCGATAGTCCTGTATCACGGTTTGATAATCGCTCAACTGCCCTTGCAGCAACTCTATGCGGCTGTCAAGCACGCTGATGGCTTGCAGCAACTTTTTTTTCCTGACCTGGTTTTGGTTGACAAATCTGTTTTTGCGAAAGCTGACCGTTTCCGCAAGTAACTGATTTTTTCGCTGATTCAATCTTTTTTGGTACCCGTCGTAAATCAGCCAATGGAGACTCAAACCGGCACTGAAACCTATGCGCTGCGGAAGATCGGTCAGGGTAACAGCATTCAGTCCCCCATCGGCAAGCAGACTGAGTTGTGGTTTATAGACAAGGTTGGCTACCTGCTGGTCGGTCAGAATCCTGAGACTGTCTAGTTGGTACTGCTTTAGAAAAAGAGAAGCAGAATCCAAGGGTTGCACTAAAGCTATATCCGGTTCAGTGAGTACCACTGTATCGCTGGGCGCGCTGATGCCTGCCAGGGTGTCCAGCAAAATCAGGTCATTGAAAAAGTTCGTCTGAGAGTTAAGTAAGTCTCCCTGACGGGCCTTGAGCTCGATACTGAGCAGCAGATAATCAGCCTGGG
>JBBSNI010000335.1:0-6531 GCA_038232695.1 Cytophagales bacterium | reverse complement strand
CAATATCAAAAAGGTAAACAGGTAGCCAAAGATTTCTTGAATGACTGTAATATTGTCTTTGACCAAGTTCTGGGTAAATGGAATTATGTTGTTAAACCTCAAACCTGAAATTAGACATTTATTCCTTCTCTTTTACTAAGCTGCGCCGTATCCCTGTTATCGTGCTGACGACCTCCAAGGCCGAAGAAGACATTATCAGAAGTTATGATTTGGGGATCAGTTCTTTTATTACCAAACCGGTTACTTTTGAGGACTTGGTGGAAGTGGCCAAAGCGATCGGCAGCTATTGGTTTGGCATTGTCGTCTTACCCAACGAGGCACAATCCTGATGGAAAAAGAAAAGTTTAATATCCTGCTCATTGACGACGACGAAGATGATTATGTCATTGTCAAAGACCTGCTGTCTGACATCCGGCACGCCCACTTTGAAGTGCATTGGGAACCGGTGTACGAACCCGCTTTGGAAAAGATCAGGCAGGAAACCTATGACGTTTACCTGATTGACTATCATTTAGGGGAAAGAAACGGGCTGGACCTGCTCAAAGAAGCAGTGCGCCTGGGCTGCCACAGTCCTATCATTATGCTCACCGGGCAGGGCTACCCGGAGGTAGACTATGAAGCCATGCGCATCGGCGCTTCCGACTATATGATCAAAGGTATGATCGATGCGCAGAATATAGAACGCTCTATCCGCTACGCACTCAACCACCGCAGGACGCTCACGCAACTCTACGAACAGGAAAGAAAATACCGCCAGCTTTTTGAGCAGTCGGTCAATGCCATTTATATCACCAGCCGGGAGCATCTGCTCATCGATGCCAATCCTTCTATGCTGCATCTTTTTGGCTATACGCTGGATGCGTTGATGCATCTTCACTTGAAAGATTTGTTTGTCAAGGATGAAGATTATACCACTTTTTACCAGATGATCAGCCAGGACGGCTCTGTCAAGGATTTTGAAGTGCTGATGCAAACCCAGGGCGGCAGGCAGATAGAATGCAGCATCCAGGCAACACCCTTCCTGGATGTGGAAGATAAAATCTATGGTTTTCAGGGAATCATTGAAGATATTTCTGAAAAGAAGAAGGTGCAGCAGGAGTTTGTCCGTATGGAAAAGCTCTCTATGACGGGCAACATAGCCCGCAGCATTGCCCACGAGGTTCGCAACCCGCTGACCAACATTCACCTGGCCCTGGAGCAGTTGGCTGCCGAGATTCCGCAGCAGGATACCTTAGATATTTATTTTGACATCATCAAACGCAACACCAAGCGGATCAACCAGTTGATCACGGAAATGCTCAACTCCGCGAAGCCCGCCAGACTCAACCTGGAAAGCCATGATCTGAACCGTATCCTGGACAGAACGGCCAGCCTGGCAGCAGACCGGATGAAGCTGACAGGTGTGAAGCTGGAGAAAAAATACGATGAAACCCTGGCGCCCCTCCAACTGGACCAGGAGAAGATCACCATCGCTTTTCTGAACATCGTCATCAATGCCATAGAAGCCGTAGCGCCGGGCAATGGTAAAATTATCCTGAAAACCTACCGGAAAGAAAATAAGCAGATCGTGAAGATCTGCGACAATGGGGCAGGCATAGAAAAAGAAGACATCTCCAAACTGTTTGACGCTTTTCATACGGGCAAACGGGGCGGTATGGGGCTGGGACTTACTTCTACGCAAAATATCATCCACCTGCACAAAGCCAGGATTTCCGTAGAAAGCACCCCGGGCAAAGGAACCCATTTTACCATCACTTTTGATGAAAATATGGATTTAACAGAGAGCGATTAAAGTCCTAAGATAGCCCATATCAGACAGGCTTGCTTTCAGAAAATATATTACACAAATATATTTTATCCATCCTGCCTTTTCTTTAATATTAGGCAAATTACTTACCTTATTCACCACTTAACCACATACCATTATGCTGAAGAATGTACTTACCTTCAAGAATATAGCCATTGCAGGGGTTATATTCATGTTTGCCTGTCAGGAAGATATGGAAGACCAGCTAACCCCTGATGTTACGACAGAGGCAGAAAACACCAGATCCGAATTAATACCAAATCAGTATATTGTGGTATTTAATACGGAGAAAACAGGAGAGGCAGGCGCCCGCTATGCTGATCCTGTACAGGCACGGCAGTATGTCGCAGACCAGACCCTGCGTATTATAAGGTCAGCAGTACCTGGTTTTACGGAAAAACAAATAGCCAGAGTTTACAGTGCTACGATCAACGGAGCTAGCGTACGTTTAAGTGCTGACAGGATAGAAAGGCTGCGGCAGGATGAACGTATCGCTTACATTGAGCAAGACCAGATAATAACGATGGCGCCCCCCCGGAAGGGCGGCGGTGGTGGTTCTACCGCCGAAGAGAAACCTTACGGCATCACCCGTGTGAATGGGGGCATCACCTACACCGGAAGCAATGTAGCCTGGGTGATTGATACAGGCATTGACCTGGACCATGAAGATCTGAAGGTAGATGCCAGCCGTGGCTTTAATGCCTTTACTACTGGGCGTGATGGAAAATCATTGGATGATAACAATGGACATGGCTCGCATGTGGCCGGCACGATTGCCGCTATCGACAACGCAGTAGGAGTCATTGGTGTTGCTGCCGGTGCGACTGTCATTCCTGTAAAAGTGCTGAACTCTAACGGTAGTGGTTCTTATTCCGGAGTGATCGCCGGGGTAGATCATGTAGGTGCCAAAGGCAAAAGCGGGGATGTGGCTAATATGAGTTTGGGAGGCCCCGTTTCCCAGGCTTTGGACGATGCCGTGAAGAAAGCAAGCGGCAGCGGAATCAAGTTCACGCTGGCTGCCGGAAATGAAAGCGATGATGCCAATAACCATTCTCCGGCAAGAGCCAATGGCACGAATATCTTCACGATCTCAGCCATGGACAGTAAAGATGTATTCGCCAGTTTTTCCAACTATGCCAATCCGCCTGTAGATTACTGCGCTCCGGGAGTCAGTATAAAATCCACGTACAAAGACGGAGGTTACCGGACCTTGAGCGGTACTTCTATGGCGGCACCTCACGCGGCTGGCGTGTTGCTGCTGGGAAGTGCTAAATCAGGTGGAACCGTTAAAAACGACCCGGATGGTCAGGCTGATACCATTATTGTACATTAAGAGAAAACCAAAGCAAGGACGAATCCTAAGCCACCTTTCAGCAAAGGTGGCTTGCTCTTTTATACCAGAAATTCAAATGATATTCAATACAATCACTTCGCTGTCGCTGAGGAGTTTGACATCTTTGGCAGGCAAGCCTTTGATCTTTCTTTTCATATAGCTTTTTACCTTGCCTTCTGCCAGCACTTCCATCACGCGGGGGTGGATGTAATAGTCGCGGCAGATGCTTACCGTATTGCCTAAAGATTCGGCGACTAGCTTAACGATAGCAGTTTCTAGGTTCAGCCTTTTGTTTTCTTCTACGGCTGCCAGGGCTTCCTCATATTTGTCGACCGCTAACTGGGTGCCGCCCCAGGTTCTGAAATCTTTGCAGGTAAAAGCCTCTCCGGCTATCTCCTGTAAATATTCATTCACATCGTGCGAGTTGACCGTATGGTAGGAGTTGCTTCCGTTTTTGTACTTGAAGATTTCGTATCCGGGAAGTTCCGAACATTTTTTGACCAGCCTGGCCAACTGCCCGTTTTGAATATCTATTTTTCTGTACTTGCCACTTTTAGCTTTGTAGCTCAAATGACCTGTGCCCTGTTCAAACTCAAAATGCTTTCTTCTGAGCGTGGTCAGCCCAAAGGTTTCGTTTTGTTCTTTGTAGAATTTATTGCCAATACGGATGTGGTGTTCGTCTAACATCTGGATGACCAGCGCCAGCACTTTTTCTTTGGGCCATCCTCTTTTACTGATATGCTGGCTGGTAATGCGGCGGATAGCGGGAAGAGCAAAGCCAAACTCCTTCATTTTGGTAAATTTGGCTTCGTTTCTGAATTGGTTCCAGGAAGGATGGTAAAGATACTGCTTGCGCTCCTTGGGATCGTATCCGGTTGCCTGGAGATGACCATGCTTGTCTTTGGCAATCCACACATTTTTCCAGATGGGCGGAATAGACAATGACTTGATGCGCTCGAGTACCTCGTCGCTGTCTATCTTGTGCCCGGATTCATCGCAATAGCTGAACCCTTTTCCTCTCTTTATTCTTGTATAGCCAGGTTCCTCGTCGCTGAGGTACACCAGGTCTTTAGGCATTGCTTCCACCACCTCTATCTCTATTGTTAACTTTTCTCTACCTCGCTTTCAAGTTTCAGGACACTGCTGCCATCCTCTTGTTTGATGAACAATGCTTTATTAGAGTCGCTACCTTTGCGGGTAATTTTTTTACCCTGGATCGTTTTAGTCACTTCCTCCTTATATACTTCTTCTACTTTGCCTTCGGCGGTTCCCTGGCCCCACTTCCAGCTTACTTTTGATCCTTTTCTTATCATGTGTCGTCCAGTCCAGCCGTTACATTTCTTCTGATCAACAGCCGTATCAGGCTGGCTGCTACGCCTGTGATCAAAGTCCAGGCTAAGGCATCGCCCCAGGAGACTGCGAGGTCTTCGGGGTTTTTGGGCGGGTCGCGGCGGGTTGTCTTTTTCCAGGCATATTCTGCCGCTTTTCTAACAAGCATCGCACTCAAAAAAGAAGCGCCACTGATCAGGTAAGTCCGGTAGTCTGTAGGAATACCCAGCTTGTTGACTCTTTTTCTTCTCTTTTCTGAAAGTATTTTGGGTAATTTCATCAGGAATGTTTTTGTGGTTAAGATTAAGTATAGTAATTAAATGTTACTCGGCATGACTTTGTACCTTGCTTTGATAAACATAAAAACGCCATAACAAACCAAGCCTATAGCCACAGCAGCCAACAGATAAGGTCCGTAAGGTGAGCTTTGCAAAAACTCAAACGCTCCTTCCGTACCCTGCGCCTGGTTAGGGTTAGATTGAATAGCAGCTTTTAGAAACAGATAACCGATAATGCCTGCCACAACGCCCCGGGCGGTAAATCCGGCTACCCCGGCTTTTCGTACTGTTTCTTTTACTTTATGGTCAAGATTGCTTTTGTCGACTTCTTTGGCAAAACTTCCGGAGTAAGCTCTGTAAAGCTGGAAAATAGCTTTGCCTATAATGGCAACCGCAATGATACCGACAAGTATTTGCCCAAAGGGCTGACTCAAAAGCTGACCGACCAATTCCTGCCTTTTGCCGCCACCCCCGCCGGAAGAGCCGCCTTGCACCAGGATCTTAATCGCTTCAAAAGCAAGAAAACCGTAGAAGAGCCCGCTGAATCCGTAGCCGATCCGGGTAGCAATTGCTTTTTTATCGTCCCCTTTATTTTCAGGGTCTCTGAAAGCCTGAACGAATTTCCAGATCACGTATCCGAGCAACCCTATAGCCAGCAAGCCCAACAGTATTTTGCCAAAAGGCTGTTCATATAAAAATTTGAGCGATTCTGATTTTCCGGCTTTCTGACCGCCCATATTAAAAGCAGCCAAAGTAGTAAGCCCGCCTAATAACACGTAAACTGCTCCTTTGGCAAACATGCCAAAACGGGCTAACTTCTTGATACCCTCGTCGGTATCTTTAGTGGCAACTTCCATAGTAGGTTTAGTTTAGTGTGAAATAGTAAAGCAATATGACCAAAAGTGTTTCCTATCTGCTGAGTACCACAAAAGCGTGGATAACGCCTGGAAGCCAGCCTATCAGCGTAAGCAGCAGGTTGATAAAAAATTTGCCCGAAATGCCATACTCTAAAGCAACGGCCAGGGGCGGCAAAAGAATAGCGAGTATAATAGTTAGTACTGACATAGTGTTGGTGGTTTGAAAGTTAAAAAATTAGATTTTGAAAAAATTAAAAATGACACAAGAACCTAAAAAGGGTTCTGTATACTATGAATAATGGAAATAACCCTGCCATTGTTTAAAAATGATCTGCTTAACAGATGAGCAGGGGCATAAATAGACTCCTTTCTACATACTGGGGAAATAGTTGCTCATTGGAAAACGGGGAACTTCAGAAGCTACTTTAGTATTTGCTAGTAAGATTTAAAACTATTCGGGGTAATAGCCTGTAAAACAGCCATTTGCAAGCCTATCTATGGGATTTTTTTAATACAACCCGACCTTGGCACGGGATTTTTATACTTAAACGAAATTTAATTGTTAAACCACAGAGATTTATACACCCTTATTTATTATGAAAAATTTAGCAGGAATTATTTTAGGTGCTGCCGCAGGCATTGCAGCCGGTATTTTATTAGCCCCTGATAGTGGAAACAAAACCAGAAAAACATTGGGCAAAGAGTCCGGCAAATGGAAATCAAATTTCGACAAAGAGTTTAATGATGGTATTGATTTGCTGCTCAAAAGCTTAAGCAAAGGCATAGATCAGTATTCTAAAAAAGGTCAGAAGTCTTTGTCTGAATTGAGAAAGAACATCAAGATGTAAAGTTTTTTTGCCAATTTTTTAACATTTTTTCTGATTTTTTAAACTCTATATCAAGATCGTAGATTTACCAGTGTGGAAT
>JBBSNI010000334.1:0-6541 GCA_038232695.1 Cytophagales bacterium | reverse complement strand
CTCTTACGACGCACACTGTTATTTTTTCCTACCGTATCCATTAATCTTTCCTTTTCCGCTGGGCTGAAATGTTTTCCGTCGTGGAACGATTGCCACTTCGTACCCCTCCTGGAGTATCTCGTGGTCTATTCTTAATTCAGCACGGTTCGCCGCTGCGATACATCTTCTTCAACCGAGCATTTTCCCGCTCTAGTTGCTTGACCCTACGACGATCATCGTCTTGCTGATCGGACAAGTCCTGTTTCCATTTGTAAAAGGTGGCCGGGCTAATCTGGTGCTGACGGCAAATATCTTCGACCTTCTTACCAGCATCTTGTTCGGCGATAATTGCCAAACGCTGTGATTCATTAAAACTGCTTCTTCGCATAGTCTTCAAAAGTTTAAGCGACCGACGCCCGGTTAGACATTATTCTACTAACTCTCTACTTTCAAATGGTTGCGCTTATTGGGAAGAGGACAGCTGCTCCACCGGGAAACCTACCTGGGCAAAGCCAGCCTGGGCAACTACGCCCGTCCGGCTCCTGCGCTGCTGGCTCTCAACGCGCGGCTCAACGAACAATTCCGGCGCACGAATGCGGGCTTGGGTACCAACCCACAGGTGTTCTTCGACAAAAACGGCGGCTGGCATCTTCACCGCTATCGGGCGTTAGCAGAGGATGACAGTGCCACTGCGCCCCTGCTTTACCCGACCAACCGGGTGATCTCGCTGCGGGATATACTCAGTCAGGTCAATCGGCTGACGGGCTTCTTGGATGCTTTCACTCACCAGGGTTTTGGCTACAAGCCATCCCGGCCCGACGAGCGGCTGCTGTTGGCAGCCGTCATCGGCTATGGCGAGAACATTGGCATTCGTAAGATGGGCCTGATCTCCAAAAATATTCAAGTGAATGCTCTGGAGACAATAGCCACCCACTATTTCTCCCCCGAGGGGGTACTTCGGGCGAATGACCTGATCGTCGCACGCAGCAACAAACTCCCGCTAACGGACGAGTTCCGCCGACAAGCCGGATTTGTGCATACGGGCAGCGACGGGCAGAAGTATGACGTGTCGGTCCCTTCCTTGCGTGCGTCGGCCTCCTTCAAGTACTTCGGTAACGGCCAGGGGATAACGATTTACTCTCATCTTGACGAAGCCGGCCAGCTGATCTATTCGACCGCTTTTAGCGCGGCTGACCGGGAGTCGCCTTACATGCTCGACGCGATCACCTATAACGAAGTCATTACCCCTGATGCCCATTCGACGGACCAGCATGGCTCAACCGAGCCTGTTTTTGGAGTGACGGGCTTACTTGGCATTGAGTTTCGCCCGCGTTTTGCCACCATTCATCGCCAACAACTGTACAGCATTGACGCGGTGCCGACTTACCGCGAGCAGCACTACCGAATCTGCCCCCACGCGCGGATTGACTACGAGAATCTGGTCAGTCAGTGGGACGAGGTGCTGCGCTTCGTGGCAACCATCAAGCTGGGATATGCCAAAGCATCGCAACTCTTCAAACGGCTCAATTCCTACGATCGCCAGCACCCCCTTTACCGGGCGCTACGCGATCTGGGACGACTTTACAAGACCGAAACATTCTACGCTACGTCGATCAACCCGTGCTGCGTCAGACTGTTGAGGGGATCCTGACCCGGGTGGAGCATGCCAACCGCTTCGCCAAAGCAGTTGTGATTGGAAATAACGGTCAATTTGGTTGGACGACCTATCACGAGCAACTGATCGCAGAAGGCTGTAAGCGACTCATAATGAACGCCATCAACTATTGGAATCTGTTGTATCTTACCGATAAACTCCGGGCTTGTCCGAAACCAGCAGCGTACGAAGAGCTACTTGGGGCCATCCTGCGCTCCAATACGCACACCTGGCATCATGTCAATTTACAAGGAGAGTACGATTTCTCTGAGGAGAGTCCGATAGCCATACTGTTTGATCTGGAACAGGCATCCCAAAGTGAGAAAAGGTCTTGAGTTGGAAATTTGCAAACCTTTTCAGACTGTGCTGTATGTTTTCCAGCCCGAGTGAATCAGCTACACCCGAGCCGTGACGGTTTCTGTACCTTTTTTTAATTACACCCTATATGGCATCCTAGTCTTTATCGCCGCACAGCTTATGTTCTTCGTTATGCGGTCGATGGGATTGATGCCTGAGCAAACGGGAAGCGCTTTGTTGGCAATGATGGGCAGCTTAATGGGGCACCTTCTTTACGGCGGCGTATTGGACGCTATTGCCGAGCCCAACGCCCCGAAGCTTGCCCACATTTGATCGGTGAATTGAATGATCAGCGTTTCTTTTTGTCCATTATGCGGAAGAAATTCGCAAAGTACCTCTTCCGTTTTGGCTATTTTCAGACCATTTTCTATGAATACCCTAATTTTTGTGTATAATGCAGATACGGGCCTGGGGGACGGCGTAGTACATTTTTTTTACAAATTACTCCGTCCGAAATCGTATCCCTGTGGCTTATGCGCCATCACGTTCGATACGTTCAGCATGAAACAAGCCTGGAAAAAGTTTTTGTTCTCCCTGCCTCAGGAATGCCGCTTTCTGCATCGGGATGAATTCCTGCTACACTATGGTCTTGCACCAACCGGTGGCTTTCCGGCCGTTTTTGGCGTGGATAACCATGGGCTGACCCAAGTACTTACCAGCGAGGAAATTGATTCTGCCAAGACTTGTAAAGAGCTTATTTCGCTGATTAGTCCCCTGATCGATGCCCGTACGACATGACGGCTCAGCGCTGTCAATTTATTTCATATTCTATACACGCTATTGTACAGTCAAACCCACAAACCAATTTACAAAATGAATAAACCCGATTTTTCAAGCTTGAAAGCAGTGTACGTCAACTGCACCCTTAAAAAATCACCTGCCCAAAGCCACACCGCCGGACTCATGGAGGTATCGCGCCGTATTATGGCGGCCGAAGGCGTAAAAACGGAACTCATTCGTCTGGTGGACTACGACATCGCCCCCGGTGTGCAGCCCGACATGACGAAGGAAGACCAAAATATCAAAAAGGATGACTGGCCGGAGGTCTATAAAAAGGTGAAGGAGGCCGATATTTTGGTGATCGGTAGCCCGATTTGGCTGGGCGAACGCTCGTCGGTCGCGACGCAGTTGGTCGAGCGGCTTTACGCTATGAGTTCCAAGCAGAATGAGAAAGGGCAATACGTGTATTATGGAAAAGTGGGTGGCTGCGTCATTACGGGCAACGAAGATGGCATCAAACATTGCGCCATGGGGCTCCTCTACGCGATGCAGCACATCGGTTATAGCATTCCACCCCAGGCAGATTGCGGATGGATTGGCAAGGTAGGTCCAGGACCCAGCTACGGAGATACGGAATGGAAAGGAGAAAAAATTTCCCCTCCAGTAGGGTATGACTCGGAGTTTACCAACCGGAACACCACGTTTATGACGTATAACCTGATGCACCTAGCCAAAATGCTGAAAGAGCAGGGCGGGTATCCGGCGTACGGTAATTCCCGAGAAGCGTGGGATGACGGATCGAGGTGGGATTTTGAAAATC
Organism: Cytophagales bacterium; assembly: GCA_038232695.1. Lineage (GTDB taxonomy): Bacteria > Bacteroidota > Bacteroidia > Cytophagales > Cyclobacteriaceae > JAJNNC01. Next base: position 3,011 of record JBBSNI010000334.1, on the reverse strand, counting down.
CTGAATACCGCTAAATCGGTGATAATTACCGATCGCTCAGTTCATGTTTTATCAAAAATCGTACAAGCCCGGTCTTAGCGCCGGGCTTTTGCCACAATTAGAACACCTATGCAAGAATTTGATGCCATTATCATTGGTTCCGGCCAGGCGGGCACCCCGCTGGTTTTTAAAATGGCTGCCCAAGGCAAAAAAATCGCCTTTATCGAAAAGCAGCATCTGGGCGGCACCTGCCTGAACGTGGGCTGTACGCCCACGAAAACCTACGTGGCCAGCGCCCGAAGAATGTGGGACGCAACGAACGGGGAAGCTTTGGGGGTGATGATCCCCGAGGGCGCGTACGCCGATATGAAACAAATAAAAGCCCGCAAAGACAGTCTGATCAAAAAGTCGGTCGATGGCATTGCGGGGGGATTGGATAAGCACGATAACATCACCTACTTCAAAGGGGAAGCTACCTTTATCGGGCCTAAGCAGCTGGCTGTCGGCGAGGTAGAAATGACCGCCGAGCAAATTTTCATCAATGTGGGCGGTCGGCCTTTTGTCCCCGAAGGGTTTGAAGGGGTTCCCTATTTGACGAACGAGTCAATTCTGGAACTGGAGGAAGTACCCGAACATCTGGTTATCGTGGGTGGGAGCTACATTGGACTGGAGTTTGGGCAGATGTTCAGGCGCTTTGGCAGTCGGGTTACCATCGTGGAAAAGAGTGACACTATAATCAAGCGGGAGGACCAGGAAGTGAGCGACACCATCTTGCAATTCTTGAAAGATGAAGGAATTGAATTCAGGCTTAATGCCACCTGTATCTCCGGGGAAAAAGAAGCGGATGGACGTATTTCCATTAAAGTAGACTGCCAGCTGGGTGGGCCACCAAAGTTAACCGGTACCCATTTACTATTGGCCGTGGGCAGAAGACCCAATACCGACCGACTGAATTTAGCTAAAACGGGTGTGGCCGTCAATAAACATGGCTACATCGAGGTAAACGATTACCTGCAAACCAATGTACCCGGCATTTTCGCACTGGGCGATTGTAATGGCAAAGGAGCTTTCACGCACACGGCTTACAACGATTACGAAATAGTGGCCGAAAATATGTTTGCCGGCAAGGACAGAAAAGTGAGTGATCGTATTCTCACCTATGGTCTTTTCATCGACCCTCCGCTCGGAAGGGCCGGAATGACCCGAAAAGAGGCGCTTTCGAAGGGCATTCGATTACTGGAAGCCAAACGGGAGATGAGCCGTATTTCGCGGGCCAAAGAAAAAGGGGAAACGAATGGTTTTATGAGTGCGCTCATCAATGCCGACACGAAAAAAATAGTGGGGGCCTGTGTGCTGGGTGTAGGTGGTGATGAGATAATCAGCAGTATCCTGAATGTCATGTACGCCGATGCAACGTATATGGTGATCCGTGATTCCGTGCCGCCGCATCCTACCGTATCAGAGCTCATACCGACTATGCTGGAGTCGTTGGTGGAAGTTAGTTGATGAAGGAGGCTATAAAAGAGTTTTTGAGAAGGGGATGCGCCCTGATGTTTCATCTGCCTTGGGTAAAATAATTCATGTGTGTTCCGTTCACGAAGTTATCCCATGGGCGGGCCATGCCAACTATGCCGCCACGAAGGTTGCCATGACCTGCTTTCCAGGATTTACTACAAACGGTTAAAGACGACACAATGAAAAATAAAACAGACGAAGCGAAGAGATTAGAAGAAAATTACAAGGGTGATAAAAATTGGTTGGCGTGGGGACCCTACCTAAGTGAACGACAATGGGGGACGGTTAGGGAAGATTACAGTCCCAATGGTACCGCTTGGGAATATTTCCCTCATGAACATGCAAGAAGCCGTGTGTATCGTTGGGGAGAGGATGGTATTGCGGGAATCTCGGATAGACATTGCGCAATTTGTTTTTCGGTCGCACTCTGGAACGGCAATGATCCCATTTTGAAAGAGCGGCTTTTTGGTCTGGACGGTAACGAGGGCAACCATGGGGAGGATTGTAAGGAATTGTACTATTACCTTGATAATACACCCACGCATTCTTATATGAAGCACTTGTACAAGTACCCTCAAAAAGCCTATCCCTACGATGACTTATTGAGCACAAATGCCAGTAGAGGAGTAGAAGATTTGGAATATGAAATTCTGGATACCGGCGTATTTGATGAAGACCGGTATTTCGATGTGTACACAGAATATGCAAAGGCTGATGAAGAAGATATCCTCATAAAAATAACGCTGCATAATCGCGGGCCCGAAGCTGCCGAGATTACCATAATTCCTACCCTTTGGATGCGTAATCTTTGGAGCTTTGGTCGTATGGAAGGAAAACATAATATAAGTAAAAACGAAGACACGAAGAGTTACGGATCCGTAGTAGTGGAGCATCCTAAATTGGGAAAATATAATTTACGCTTCCAAAAACCCGAAAAATGGTTGTTTACACAGAATTTGACCAATACTGAAAAGTTGTACGGTCAACCCAACGCGACCCCTTATGTGAAGGATTTATTTCACGATGCGATTATCAACAATGATTTTTCGCTCACGGATGAGGTCAGCGAGGGAACAAAGTTTGCCCCTATGTATCGGGCAAATATCAAAAGCGGTAAATCTAAGGAGATAAGGTTGAGGCTCTCCAAAAAAAGTCTTGGTCAAAATGCATTGGATAAAGAATTTGACGAGATTTTTAAAGAGAGATTGCAGGAATCCGATGAGTTTTACAATCAAATAGCAAAAGATTCGCCGGATGAACTTGCAAGTATACAGCGCCAAGCGCTAGCCGGAATGTTGTGGACAAAGCAGTACTACAATATCGACATGTACAGTTGGATGAACGGTGACCCAGGTCAACCAGCTCCTCCGCCCGAAAGAAAGAACGGTCGCAATAGTGATTGGATGACTTTGAATAACGAGGACATAATCTCAATGCCGGATAAGTGGGAATATCCTTGGTATGCCGCATGGGATTCCGCATTTCATTGCGTTCCCATGGCCATGGTCGATGCCACT
>JBBSNI010000333.1:0-6632 GCA_038232695.1 Cytophagales bacterium | reverse complement strand
TTTCATCCATCTGGCTATACACATATAGCATATCTGCTTCTATAACTTTACTGTAGCTTTGCATTTCTGATCTCTTTTTTCTCTTTGAACGTAAATCTAAAACTTACAAATCAAACACTTATTTTTATCTTGTTACTAAACGTTGAGTGTTGAGTGCGCCCGGCGCCCGGTTGTATATTTTAAACACTCAATATTCAATAATCAACACTCAATGCTCAAGTAAAAAAGTACCCAACAACACATCAGCACCGGAACACTCAGACACTAATAACATTTTAACACCTTAACACACTCGCACTTTAACACACTAACACTTACGCACTGGAACACCTGCTCGCACATAAAAGAAGTTTCGGTATGTTTTTCTGATAACATTATTTTTGTACTTTTGGCTTTTTATAAAACTAAAGGTATGTACCAACTCATTCGTAAGAATAAAACCCAACTTTTGCAGGATTGGCTTAGCTTTTTAGCCAAAAACAGTGACCTGGCTGATATAGTACCGGAAACCAAACTAAAAAAAGAATCTGAAGAATTTCTGGATGACCTGATCGCTTTTCTGAAGCTGGATGATTTCAGTAAACTCGATGCAGCAGAATATCAAACACTCAGCAGTAAACTATCTGATCTCTCGCAGTCGAGAGCCAAACTGGGATTGAGCCCGCGCGATACCGGAAGTTATGTGTTAAACTTTAAGGATATTGTATTAGAATACCTGAAAGAAAGCTACAAAGATGAGCCGGTCAAGCTGGCAGAAGATACGCTACGGTTCAACCGCCTGATTGACAGCCTGAGTATCCTCACCTTTGAAGCTTATATTGAAGGGCGGCAGGAAATTATCAAACGCCAGAGCGCAGAAATTAAAGAAATTTCTACGCCGGTCATACAAGTATGGGATGGTATCCTGGCGATGCCCATCATCGGTACGCTGGACAGCTCCCGGACGCAGGTGGTCATGGAAAGCCTGCTGGAAGCGATCGTCAGAACGGACAGTGATGTGGCTATTCTGGACATCTCCGGCGTACCGGCGGTAGACGCGCTTACGGCACAGCATCTGATCAAAACGGTCAGCGCTACCCGCCTGATGGGCGCCGAGTGTATCATCAGCGGCATTCGCCCCGAAACAGCACAAACCATTGTACAGTTGGGCATCGATCTGGTAGACATCATCACCAAATCTACATTGGCTGGTGCTTTGAAACATGGTATTCGTTTGATGGCTACACACCGCAACACACATGGAGAAAATACCCATTCTTAAACTGGAAAAATGCCTGCTGGTCAGCATACAGGTAGACCTGTATGACAGGCTGGCTCTTGAGCTACAGAACGATTTATTAGAGAAGGTTTATAAGACCAATGCCAAAGGCATTCTCATCGATATATCGGCGGTCAATGTTGTAGACACTTTTATGGGCAGGGTTATCAGCAATATTACGCAAATGGCCAAAATCATGGATGCCACTACAGTGGTGGTAGGTATTCAGCCTGCGGTGGCTATTACGCTGGTAGAGTTGGGGTTAACCCTGAAGGGCGTACATACCGCGCTCAACGTAGAGAAAGGCATGCAATGGCTTCGCCGCCATATGGGACGATGAGCGTCTGAAAGAACCCGATGAGTAGGCTGACCTTTGTGGTAGAAAATGAGGAGCACCTGGTGGCCTTGAGAAAACAGGTCAAACATATGGCGACTACGATCCGCATGAGCCTGATCAACCAGACAAAACTGATGACTGCCGCCAGCGAACTGGGCAGAAATATGCTCCGGTACGCCGGGGGCGGACAAGTGGTGGTATCCGTACAGGAAAAAAATGCTATGAAAGGTATTCAGCTTATTTTTACGGATCAGGGACCGGGCATTGCCCACCTGGAAGACGCCATGCGCGACGGCTTCAGCACAGGCAAAGGATTAGGGCTGGGTTTGCCGGGCACCAAAAGACTAATGGATGAGTTTCATATTGAAAGCGCGGCCGGACAGGGAACCCAAGTAAGCATTACCAAATGGCAGAGATAAACATACAGCCTTATACCGTCTTTTCTCTGACGGAGCGGAGTGAGACCAGCCTGGTGAAAAAATCGCTGAAAGCCCTGGGCTTGCAGATAGGATTTTCGCCCTACCAGTTAGCAAAATTAGACATTATTATTTCTGAGATCACTTCCAACTTGTTTAAGCATACAAGCCAGCAGGGCGAAATCCTCTTTAGGATGATCACACAGGACGGCAACCAGGGCATAGAACTCATCAGCGTAGATCATGGCCCGGGTATGGCGGATGCTTCCCATATGATGGAAGACGGCGTATCTACGACCCAGTCTTTGGGAACCGGTATGGGCGCGATCCGGCGTTTGTCGGACGAATTTGATATTTATTCCCGGAAGGGATGGGGAACCTTGCTGCTTTCGCGTATTTTTAAAAACAAACAACAGCCAAGCCCCGGGGATGCTGACGTGCAGTTCTCCACTTTTATGGTGGCGCATCCGCAGGAAGAAGTCTGCGGCGATGGTTTGTCGTACAAAAGCCAGGGGCAGCAGCACACCTTTCTGCTCACCGATGGCCTGGGGCATGGGATACATGCACACGAAGCTTCCCGGTATGCCATAGAAGCTTTTCAGCAGACCGATTCCACCGCGCCCTGCCAGATACTACAAACCATCCACGACCAATTGAGCCATACGCGGGGTGCCGTAGGGATGGCGATCACCGTGAATACCGCCGGGCACACCATTGACTATTGCGGCGTAGGCAATATCGCCTTTCGTATGACCGCCCCGCTTGTGGAGAAAGGCAAACATGGCATTTCTTCTAATGGTACGTTAGGGCACAACATACCTGCCCGCTTAACAGAAGAACGATGGGTATGGCACGACCCAGCCTGGCTGATCGTACATTCCGACGGTATCGACATGCATTGGGCACTGAAAGACTATGCCGGGCTGCTGCGCAAAGACCTTTCCCTGGTGGCAGCCGCCCTCTATAAAGACTACAAACGGGACAGGGATGATAGTACGATATTGGTTGTCAAATTAAACGCTGCCTCATGAAACACCTCTTATACGAAATTGATATTGACACGTCTATGGACGTAGTGCTGGCGCATCAAAAGACCATGCCGTTCTGTAAGCTGGCGGGATTTCAGATGCTCGAGCAAACCCAGATGGGAACGGCAGTCTCGGAGATCACCCGCAACACGTTAGAACATGCCCAAAAGGGCAGGATCAGTTTTTGCCTGCTACAGACCACGCACGGGGCAACCCTGGAAGCCGCCGTGAGCGATGCCGGCGCAGGAATAGACCCACTGGTTTTTGCCTCCCCCGTACCCGGAGATTTTACCAGCAAAGGAAATGGCATTGCTATTTCAAAAAAGCTGGTCGATCATTTTCATGTCACCTCTTCTGAGCAGGGAACCACCATTTTGTTGCAAAAGGCTATTCCCAAACACACACAGATCAACGAACACACGGTGGAGGACTGGAAGAAAACCATTGACAACATACAGAAAGACACGGTCTCTCCGTATGAAGAGATCAAATCCAGAAACCAGCAGCTGATCACGCTGACAGAGCAATTAGAAGAAAAAAACAAAGCCATTCAGCAGCAAATGACTGAAATTGAAGACCTTAACACTGTCCTCGATGGAAAAAACCAGAGCCTGACTGATTTTGCCTATACCCTTTCGCACGACCTGAAAAACCCTCTGTCTAATATTATGTCCTTGGTACAATTAGGCAGAAACACAGCGGACAAAGAACCGTTTCTGGAGAAAATAGAAGCCTCTGCCCAGGTGATGGACCGTATCATCAAAGGGCTAATGGAGATCATAGACATAGACCAGGATACAACCGCTAATGTTAAAGAAACGCATTTTCAGGACATTGTGGCGCGTTTGCGGGAAGAATACGACCGGGAACTTACGGCTTGCCAGGGAAAAGTAGATACCCGTTTTGAGGTAGAAAGCATTCGCTATATTGTGCCTTATTTAGAGAGTATTTTGCGCAACCTGTTCAGCAACGCCATAAAATACCACGCCGAACGTCCGCTACGTCTTACCATCACGACGCGCACAGAAGACTCTTTTATTGTCCTGACGGTAAAAGACAATGGCATCGGTATCAATCTTGACAAACACCGGGGAGTGTTGTTCAAACCTTTCAAAAGATTCACCAGCCAGCAATCCGGTAAAGGCATTGGCTTGCACCTGATCAAAAAAATGATAGAAAAGAACGGCGGCAGCATTGAAGTAGAAAGCACACCCGGCGAAGGCACGACTTTTCTTTGTTACCTGAAATCCTATGCTTGAGAAAGCTGGAAGTCGGAAGTCCGAAGCTGGAAGAAACTTCGGGCTTCCGACTTCCGTCCAAATAAAATCTAAGCGCCTATGACAAAACACTACATAGTCCTTCTCCTGCTTTTCCTGTACGCTCCCTACGCGGCAAGCCAGCAGGCGGCGGATAGCATTCATCCTGATGCCCGGTATGCCAAAGCCGTACTGATCAACAAAAAAGCGAAAGGCTACCGGGGAATATGGTATTATAACCAAAAGCTGGACAACGAATATGTCTACAAATACAGCGGCGGTATGGCTACTTACTGCGCCAAACACCAGCCTTTTGCCGTCTATGCCCCGGAGGTGAACAAAACCTTTTTCTGCTACGGCGGCACCGGCAATGGCGATACCACCCTGCTGCATATGGTCTCCTACTTCGACCATAAAACAGGAAAAGTAGCCCGGCCTACGATTCTTTTGGACAAACAAACGACCGATGCACACGACAACCCGGTCATTACCCTTGACGAAAAGGGTTATATCTGGATATTCTCCACCTCGCACGGCATTTCCCGTCCGTCTTATATCCATAAAAGCAAAAAGCCTTATAACATCGATGCTTTTGAAGTGGTAAATGCTGTCCGGCATGGAGATGCACGGCAGGAAAATGGGCAGACGGTACCGATCAACAATTTTTCTTATATGCAAAGCTGGTACGTGCCTGGTCAGGGTTTTATCAACTTCTTTACCCGCTACAAAGATCCGGCAGACCGCACCACCTACTTTATGCGCAGCCGGGACGGAAAAAACTGGACAGCCTGGCAACGCCTGGCCGCTATCCGGAAAGGACACTACCAGATCAGCGCCGTGACGGAAAAGAAGGCAGGCGCTGCCTTTAACTTTCACCCGGACACCCCGGAAAAAGACGGCTTGAACTGGCGCACCAATCTATACTACATAGAAACCCCCGACTTTGGCAACACCTGGCAGGCAGCCGACGGAACGCCCCTCACCCTGCCGCTCACCGAACAGCAAAACCCTGCGCTGATCCACGACTATTTCCGGGAAGACCTCAATGTGTATCTGAAAGACATACAATATGATGCAGCAGGGCACCCTGTTATCTTATACCTGACGAGCAAAGGCTACGAAGCAGGTCCGCAAAACGATCCGCGCACCTGGCATACCGCCCGCTGGGATGGCAAGCAATGGGATATCCGTGACATTACCACGTCTGACAACAACTACGACATGGGTTCGCTCTACCTGGAAGAAGACGGCACCTGGCGCCTGATCGCCCCGACCGAAACCGGCCCGCAACCTTATAATCCCGGCGGCGAAATGGCGATGTGGACCAGCCCTGACCAGGGAAAAAGCTGGCAAAAGACCCAGCAACTTACCGACGGCAGTGAGCGCAACCATACCTATGCCCGCCGCCCGGTGAAAGCGCAGCCTGGTTTTTATGCCCTCTGGGCAGACGGACATGGACGCCAGCCTTCCGAGTCTGTGCTGTATTTCAGCAACCAGGCAGGCCAGGTGTTTATGCTGCCGCAACGAATGCGCAGGAAACGGCAGAAGCCGGTGCCTGTTTCAAATAGCGAAGCAGTTAGGAGATAATTTTTATGGTCGTGCTTCAGGTCTGTGAGACACAGACCTTGGGGGGTGAGACAGACCTTCTATTGTTTTAAAGACAGGTAGTAACTATCTTAATTATTCGTTAACGCAGGGTCAGCATGAGTATTACGAACTGCTGTAATATCATATCGTATCTGGCTTCTTAACCAGAATTCTGCATCAATCTCCAGTATCTGCTCTATCCTGTAAGCAAGCGCAGCGCTTATGTTACGTTTACCTGCTAATATTTCGCTCAGGTTGCTGGGCTTAATATGGATTTGCTTGGCAAAAAAATTCTTCTTTAAGCCTCTTGCTATGATTTCATCCTCCAGAATTTCGCCCGGATGAACAGCAAGCTTGCTACGGATCGCTTTACCATTGCTATCATAAGCATTATATTTTTCCATCATCGTTTGTGTAAAGTTTAATGATAATCTGTTAGATCGTGTATCTCTACAATTTCCACAGCTTCTTGTCCCTTCTGGTTTTGCGCATTTTTGTTGATTTTTATTTTCCAAGGTCTGTGTCTCACAGACCTTCTCTTATGATGAAAGCATTTTCAACAAATTTGCTTACAAAACAAAATAGACAAACGCCGTCCCTTGCCATCAAGACAAAAAAACTATCTTTGCCGCTATGAGCAAGAAACAGACCTCTACCATCAGTATTCCCGAAGAAGTCATTATTAGCAAAATCTACCTGATCAGAGGACACAAAGTAATGTTAGATAGTGATCTAGCTGAACTTTACGGG
>JBBSNI010000332.1:0-6654 GCA_038232695.1 Cytophagales bacterium | reverse complement strand
ATCATAACCAATTACTCATTAACCGATTTTTTGACATCTTACCCGAAGATACTAAGTTGTCAAAAAATAACCCTAAAGTACTTGAACTCTACCGGTTCGGAGCTTTAGCTGCTTAAATTTTGACGAACCATTGAAAAGATAAGAAAGGCATATAACTTAAAAACGGTATTTTAAAAAGATAAATTTGACTATTACAGGTAGTAGTTTGGCTTTTGCCCAAGCCGGCTGCCCTATTCTTGTCGTGCTTAAAAGCCTTCAAACATCATATATGATAAACCTTTATAAAAGTTACACGCCTACCTGCCTGCCAGATAGGGCTGCGTACTAAGATGTATTGGGTAGCTACTATATTTCGCCCGAAAATATAGATGTATCCATGCATATTGCTATTGTCTTAAACGCTGCCTGGAATGTGTACAACTTCCGCCTGGGGCTGATCCAGGCCTTACGATGCGACGGACACCAGGTAACGGTCATTGCCCCGGAAGACGCAAGTACCCGCAAGTTGGAAGCGTTGGGCTTTGAATGCCGGTCGATTCCGATAAAGAGCAGCGGCGTGAACCCGGTCACAGACCTGGCTTTGCTCTTTAGACTATACGAATTGTACCAGCAGGTTCGTCCGGATGTGGTGCTGCATTATACGGTCAAGCCCAATATTTACGGGACGCTGGCGGCCCATATGCTGGGCATCCCTTCGATCAACAATGTCTGCGGACTGGGAACGGTATTCTTAAAAAAAGGACTGGTATCGTGGGTAGCCAAAGCCTTGTACAGACTGGCATTTCGCTTTCCGCAAAAAGTGTTCTTTCAGAATGCCGATGATCATGCGCTTTTTGTCCGGGAGAAACTCATCAGAAAGGAAATAGCCGATGCGGTACCGGGGTCAGGCATCAACCTCAGTGATTTCCAGGCCGAAGTGGCAGAACGTTCGGGAGACCGGAAATTTACATTTTTAGTCATTTCCCGCCTTATCTACGACAAAGGTATTTTAGAGTATATGGAGGCCATCCGGCTGCTGAGAAAACAAGGAGTTGACGCCAGGTTTCAGTTGTTGGGTGCCCGGGAGCCCGGCCACAAAAGAGGCATTCAAGCTTCGCTCATCCAGGAGTGGATTGAGCAGGAAATGGTGGAATACCTGGGCACGACCGACGATGTGAGACCCTTTATCCGCAGCGCCGACTGTGTGGTGTTGCCCTCTTACCGCGAAGGGCTGCCCCGCACACTGCTGGAAGCGGCAAGCCTGTGTAAGCCTGTGGTAACGACCAATGTACCGGGCTGCCGCGATGTGGTGGTAGACCAGGAGAACGGCTTTCTCTGCGAAGTAAGAAATGCAAAAGACCTGGCCGACAAGATGCTGAAAATGAGCAGCCTCCGTTCGGAAGAGCTACAGCAGATGGGCTACAACGGGCGGAAGAGGGTAGAAGCTTGTTTTGATGAAAAAATAGTGATCCAAAAGTACCAGGAAGCTATTTGGGCGCTGCGCCCTTCGTTTTCCAGGGCATAAATATTGGCTTTTGTAAAGTTTGTGTAACGGAAAAGATATGCGACATTAGCGGGAAAATCAAACCCCCAAGCTAAAACAGAAAACATAACATGCAAATTCACGAAACAACCATCCAAGGCCTCATAGAAATACTGCCCGGCGTATTTGAAGACAACCGGGGCTATTTCCTGGAAACGTTCCATGCCGGTAAGTTCAAAGATCATGGCATCCCTCACCAGTTCCTGCAAGTCAACCAGTCGTACTCAGTCAAGGGTGTGCTGCGTGGTCTACACTTTCAGAAAGAACCCTTTGCACAAGGCAAATTAGCGAAAGTCGCTACCGGCCGGGTGCTGGACATAGCGGTAGACTTGCGGAAAGGTTCACCTACTTTCGGTCAGTACGCCAAGGTAGTGCTGGACAGTACGCTGAACAACATGGTGTATGTGCCCGGGGGGGTTGCCCACGGCTTTCTTGCCCTGGAAAATACTGTCTTTACCTATATGTGTACCCAGGTATATAACAAACCTTCAGAATCGGGCATTATCTGGAACGATCCGCAGCTTGACATCGACTGGGAACTGGAAAAGTATGGCGTTTCCCAGCCTATTGTTTCGGAGAAAGACCTGGCGCTGCCCACCTGGAAAGAGATCCGGGACCAACTTTAAAAATAGCTGAACCATTGAAAAAAAATGCTTATGGTTTTTTCGGATTCAATAGCGGGTGGCTGTTAGCACTGGCACTGTTAAGTTCCTGTGGTATGTACCGCAACCGGACTATGTTTACTACCAACGATTCCATAACACCGCAGGTAGCTTCGGCTGTAGCCCAAGCCCATGCCAACTACAGCATTCAGCAACACGATTACCTGGAAGTGGATGTATATACCAATGGCGGCGAACTCATCATTGACCCCAACCAGGAGATCGTCAGAGCTTTTGGAACCGGGGGCAACGTGGCACAGACCAGGGAAAAGCCGCAGTTTCTGGTCAGAGAAGATGGCTACGCAAAGCTGCCGCTCATTGGAGAGATAAAATTAGCCGGGCTGACCCTGCACCAAGCTGACAGCCTGCTGGAAAGTGCTTATGCCGCCTATTATGAAGGTGCTTTTGTCATCACCCGCTATGCCAACAAGCGCGTGGTCGTGCTGGGCGCTACCGGCGGGCAGGTGATTCCCCTGCAAAATGAAGATATGAACCTGCTGGAAGTGCTGGCATTGGCGGGCGGTATCAGTCCGCAGGCTAAAACAAACAATATACGCCTGATCCGCGGCGACCTAGCACACCCTGAAGTGCATCTCATTGATCTGTCTACCATCGAAGGGATGAGAAAATCTTCCCTCAAGGTGCTGTCCGGCGACGTGATCTATGTAGAACCTGTGCAGCGTCTCACAGCAGAGGCTATCCGTGATATATCTCCTATATTAGGTCTGGTCACCAGCCTGCTGACGCTGGCTTTGCTGATCGGCCGTTTATGATGAACTATGATGACAGACACCCACCACTACAACATGCATCCGGAAGAAAGACCTGCTTCCGAGTCTATTGACCTGGAAAAGGTATGGTTTATTGTCAGAAAGAACAGCTTGTGGATTTTTCTGATCTTCCTTTGTGCCAATACGGCCGCTTACCTGTATGTGCGCTATACCCGCCCGGTGTATGAGTCCAGTTCGGTGATCAAGCTGGACATCAAAAGCGAAGCGAATATACTGGGCATAGAAAACGTCAACCAGAACCTGGATGATATGGCCGGAGAGATAGAACTGCTCAAGTCCAATATGTTCTTCAGCCGGGTGATAGACGCCATAGACATGCGTGTGAGCTACTACGCCTATGGTCGTGTGATCTTTCAGGAACGATACCAGAACTCACCCTTCAAAGTAGCCTTTAACATATTAGACCCTGCCTACTACGACCGCCCTATCGATGTGGAAATCCTCAACGAAGAGCAGTTTGTGCTTTCGTATGGTCCGGACGACAGCCGGTTTTCCCATGCCTATACTTTTGGGGAAGAAATTACGACACCGCACTTTCATTTGCTGGTCGAGCTGACAGAACCCTATGTGTCAGAGCTTGACAACAGCCGTTATTATTTCGTGATCAACAGCCAGCAGGCGTTGCTCAACTACCTGAGCCAAAACATGATCGTGGCACCGGTCAACTTCAACGCCAACACCATCCGCATAGGCTTTCAGGGCTACGACCGCCAAAAGGTCAAAGACCTTGTGCACGTCATCGACTCGGTGTATCTGCAATATACGCAGGAGAAAAAAAACCAGGCGACCGAGCAAAAGCTGACTTTTCTGGACGAACAACTCAATAGCATTGAACAGAAGCTCTCCAAATACGAAAGCTATTTCGAAGACTTTACCATCCATAACAAAACTAACAACCTAAGCTCGGAGATAGGGGAGACGATCACCAAAATGGAGGCTTTGGATGCCAAAAAATATGAGCTGCTGGATATGCAGGAGACCGTCACGGCCCTGAGCGAAAAGGTAAGCAAAGAAGAGATGATCCTGACAGAGCCTGGTACGCTTGCCCATGTGACTAACGAAGTATTTGAATCCATCCGGCAACTCAACCAACTGATCAACGAGAAAGCGTTGATGCTGGGTTCTTATAAGGAAAATACCTTTGCCGTTAAAAGAAAGGAACAGCAGATCACCCTGCTCAAAAAGGATATTGTGGCTGTGCTGCAAAAATATAAGGAAGAGCTCTCCCGGGAGATCAAAGACATCAACCGCCAGAAGAGTCAGATGGAAGAAGATTTTGTGAAGCTTCCTTCTCAGGAGACACAATACACCAAAAACCAGCGATACCACAGCTTGTATGAAGAAATTTTCTTGTCGCTGGTGCAAAAGAAAAACGAACTGGAGATCACCAAAGCCGGTACGGTCACCGACTTTGTGGTGCTGCTGCCCGCTACCGTACCCAGCCGCCCGGTCGCGCCCGAAAATATGATCGTATACGGCGTCGGGGCTACCGCAGGGTTGATGCTGAGCCTGATCTTTGTCGCTATGGGTTATATTTTCAACAACAAGATCAATAGCCAGAGCGAACTGGAAAGGTATATTTCTGCCCCGGTGCTGGGCACTATTCCTTATGCAAACAAAGCCAGGCTCAAAGCTGGCAAACTCATCGTCAGCCGCTCTCCTAATTCTTCTATCAGCGAAGCCTTCCGGGCGATCCGTACCAACATACAGTTTATGGGCATACAGGGCGACCGGAAAGTCATCTCCGTGACCTCTACCATCAGTGCGGAAGGGAAAACCTTTTTTGCCTCTAACTTAGGCTATATCATGGCCATGTCGGGCAAAAAGGTCGTGCTTGTGGATGTAGATATGAGAAGACCTAAAGTGCATACGATCTTCAACCGCGAAAACAACCTGAAAGGCGTGAGCACTTTTCTGATCGGAGAATATGCCCTGGAAGAATGCATACTGCCTACCGGCACTGGCGGTTATGACTTTATCACTGCCGGCCCTATTCCTCCGAATCCTTCGGAACTGATCGGCAGCGCGCCGTTTTCGCAAATGATAGAACAGCTTAAAAGCCGGTACGATGTGGTGATCGTGGATACACCACCCGCCGGGTTGGTCACGGATGCTTTGCTGGTGATGGAAAAAGCAGACCTGCCAGTGTATGTGTTCCGGGCAGATTTTTCTAAAAAAGCCTTCGTCAAAACCCTGGAAAGAGTACAGAAAACCGGCAAAGCCCGCCATATATCGGTGGTACTGAACAGCCTTAGCCTAACCTCCGACCGCGGTTATGGGTATCACTCCAAGGGGTACGGCTACTATGATGAGGATGCAGAGAAGACAGCGATCCCGGCTTTTCTTCAGCAACTGTTGGGCAAAGCACGCAACAGCCCTGCCTAATACCGGATGGTTGCCTGCCATTGGTAGAAGATACTATCTTTAAAAATCACTTTCTGCGTACCTTCCGCCTGGTATTGTGTCAGACGGGGCGATCCTTCAAACGCATCAAAGGTAGCAGACATTTTCCTCTGGGTGGTGTACAGCAGGTTGGATTCCCGGAAAGCGGCTTCTATGCGCCTTACCGCTGGCAGCGAATCCTGGTAAAATACTTTCAGGTAAGGAATTTCAGCATCTGCCCGTTTGGCTACATACCATTTCACTTGCAGATCACGCTCCCTGTCCATACTGTCTTTGACCAGGTAACTGCCTTGCAGCACAGGCTTGTTGATGTCTACCTCCGTTAACAGTTTAAGAGAAGCCTGCCAGCCTGCGCTGTCTTTGCGGGTAGTTTGTGTCTCGTCTTCTCCGGCGATCTGCGCGCTGATCTCTACCGGAGGATCGACCCGGTCCAGCATAGCGATCTGCCGGTTGATCAACCCTTTCAGGTCAAAATAAGGTTCTTGCTGAAGTTCGCTGACGACGTCTTTCTGCTGGCAACCGTACAAAGCCACCAACAAAAGCAAACCGGTCAGGCAGAAATGTTTTTTTATACTACGGTACATTTCCGGTTTGTGGGGACACAAACCGGGGCGCGGAGAGCCGTGGGCTGTGTACTCACAGCCCACTATCATCAAATGGTATTTTTTAAACATCCTGGTCATAGACATATTCCTTCTTACGGTAAACAACCGGCCGGGATTTACGTTTTTTCAATAGACAACTTTCTGCATTACACCCATGAACGATGAAATCAAAAAACTCAGACAAAGTATCAACACAGTGAATGCCAAGGTAAGCTTCCTGCGTGAGGGCGTCGTAGATTTAGAGAAATCAGTAAAAGAGCTAACATCTGATCTGGATGCGTTCATTGAGGTATTTATCCAGTATAAAGAACAGGTAGACCAACGCTTTGAGCGAATAGAAAAGCACGTAGGTCTGTGACCATACTAACAAACATGAAACTTAGTATATCTCTTTAATTTTTAAAACCTAACCTTTATGAAAGCAATACTTAACGGACAAGTTCTGGCAGACAGCGACCAAACGGAAGTTGTAGAAGGCAATCACTACTTTCCCCCTCAGTCTGTCAACAAAGAATTTTTCAAAGAAAGTAATACGCATACCACCTGTCCCTGGAAAGGGGAAGCTTCCTACTATTCGGTGCAGGTCAATGGCGATACGGTCAAAGATGCGGCCTGGTATTACCCCCAGCCCAAAGACGCCGCCAAAAACATCAAAGACCATGTGGCTTTTT
>JBBSNI010000331.1:0-6720 GCA_038232695.1 Cytophagales bacterium | reverse complement strand
TGGTCAGAGAGCGGCTTTGGGGTAAACAACAATTTTTAACCTCCCTGCCCGAAGCAGAGGTTGATTATTTAAACCAACCCTTGATACAGCATTTATGCGCTATGATGACCAGGGCCGCGTAAGGCTAAAGTCGAGCTTATCTTATGCAATGGTATCTGGCTACCCTGATCTTTGAAATACGCGTCAAAGATGCTACTGTCTCCCAGTTTGACGTTCAGCACCGCCTGTTTCAGGCACCTAACAAAAAAGAAGCGACAGACAAAGCCCATCGCAAAGGAGTAGAAGAAACTCATTTTTTTTACTCCGACAGCCAGCAGGCGGTTCGCTGGGAATTTATAGGCATCAAAGCGATAGAACCGGTACAATTAGCTGATGGTATAACGCTTCTGGAGGAAACCCAGGAGCTATCACCGGAAGAAGCCGTGCATTTCGTCGCCTTTGTCAGACGCAAACACCAGGAAATCTTAAAGAAACCTGACCAGCACCGTGTCACTATTCGTACAGTTTTGCAAGTCCACTAAAAATAATCTTAGCCTTTTCGCCATCTTGCTGTACCTTTGCCTGAATCCTACAGAAAGATGAAAACAAGAATCCTACTCCTCCTCATGGCTGCTTTGATGGCGTATGGTTGCCGCAGTACACGAACTGCTAAATCCGAAGAAACCAAAGAAGATTTCAATACCTTTTATGCCCACTTTCTGAGTGACAGCACTTTTCAGATGTCGCGCATCACTTTTCCGCTGCCTGGTATCAATCCAACGGCTACGGAAGGGGAAGAAGACTCGGTTTATTACTGGCAAAAAGAAGATTGGATCATGCTGACAAAACCCGAGTTGGATACTACCTTGTATGAGCGCAAACTGACGGTCACGGATACGCTGGCCACCGATGAGATTTTTATGGATGATGCCGGTTTTTATTTCAAAACGATGTACAAACCTGTTGAAAAGAAATGGTACCTGGTCTATATGGTAGACAGCAATATGTAAAGCTGCGGCAGTTTTAATGTGCAACATCGCTGGCAAGCCTGCCGTTATTTCCTTTGCGTGTAACCTTTTTCATTATGATCAAAGACCTTTCTGCTTCTCCTGACATTACCCAACAATTAGAAGAGCTTTCTACCAAACTTGCTGCCAAAGGACAGAAGCTTTCCGACTACCTGGAAGGAATGCTCTATACCGATTATCTCACCTACTGGGACTATATTCAGTTGGATACCCTGCTGAGCCTGCAAAAGCCCAAGACAGACCTCAAAGATGAGATGATCTTTGTCACCTATCACCAGATCACTGAACTGTATTTTAAGCTGATCCTCTGGGAACTGGACCAACTCACCGATGGGTCGGTCGCGGAAGCCCAGGTTTTTACTGATAAGATACAACGGATCAACCGCTATTACAGCCAGTTGACAAGCTCTTTCAGCGTGATGACCGAAGGGATGGACCGCGAAGAGTTTGCCCGTTTCCGTATGGCGCTCATGCCTTCCAGCGGCTTCCAGTCGGTACAATACCGGCTGATCGAGATACATGCTACCGACCTGTCGAACCTGGTGCATCCGGATTACGTACTCTGGCTTTCGCCCGATGATCCTATGGAATCGTTTCTGGAAAAACTCTACTGGAAAGCAGGGGCGCGAGATGTGCAGACCGGCAAAAAAACACTAACGCTCCGGCAGTTTGAGCAGGAATATGATAAACTATTGCTCGAGAAAGCCAGGTACTACAAAACCAAAAACCTGTGGCGGCGGGCGCAGCGTTTCCTCAAAGAAGCTCCTGAGCCGGTCGCGGAGGCGTTGCGGCAGTTTGACCAGATGGCGAATGTACACTGGCCGCTGGCGCATTTTAAGGCAGCCGTGCGTTATCTCGTCCACGACAAAGGGGTAAAAAATGCTACGGGTGGCACCAACTGGCGCAAGTACCTGCCGCCCCGGTTCCAGCGTGTTATCTTCTTCCCGGGCGTCTGGTCAGAAGAAGAGAAAGACAACTGGGGCAAATCCTGGGTGCTGGAGCAGACCAAAATCTCTTAATGACGACTAAATAAGATTTCCAGATAACTACAAAATACTACTTCACATACCCCTTCCGCCTGAGGATAGTTTCCATGAATTTTCTTTCGTTTTCGGTATTGAATATCCGGAAGGGTAGGTAGATCATCTGGGCTTTGGACACGACCAGCAGGAAATGATTTTTGGCAATGCTGGCTTTCTTGATCATATCCCAGCGCAGCGGCATTCCCTGCCGCGGATTGACCTTGATGAGTATCTGCTGGCTATTGATCTCATAGCTGAGCCGCTCGAAAAGGATCTTGTTTTGCTCCACTTGAGTAACGCCGGCAAACTGGATCAGCCAGAACAAAAAGTAAAGTACCAGTGCGATCAGCGGGCCGATGATCCACCACCACGACCATATAAAGAAAGCGCCGCACATGATAGCGGCTGCTATGAGAAACACCCACCACTGCTCCCTGACCAGGTTTTTCATGGCGAGTTTGATATAGGTTCCTGTTTCTAATTTGTACTTTTTGGTTTTGACAATCATGGGAAGTGATGCATTATTCTTTCAGGGTGCAAGTATACGCTTTTAACCTGAAACTATCCATGATGGTTGTATTGATTTCATGGCTGCTGCGGCTCAATAAATGATCAGTCTCCGCGTGGTACGCTCACCATCGGCTTGTATGATCAGGTAGTAGACGCCTGCCGGAAATGCCGTTGTATCAAAGCTCACTTTCCCGTCTGGGGTTCTGCTCTTTGCTATCAGGCTGCCCTGTGCATTAAACAGGTAACAATCCAGCGACCTGTGACGGTCAGATTGTATCAAAAAACTTCCCTGCGCAGGATTGGGATACACCAGGACATCATTTTCCGGCAGAAAGGGCTTTTCTACCGCCAAGGGTTTCAGCACCGTGATAGTGATAAAGGCTGTATCGCTGGCTTCCTGATTATCGGTTACGACCAGGTAAACAGAAGATATACCTACGGGAAATGTCAGCGTCACTGTCGCACCGGTAGCGATGGACTGATGGTGGGTGTCGTACCAGGCGTAGCGGGTGATCTTGCCGTCGCTATCTTCCGAAGCCGAGCCGTCCAGGGTGACTTCCGCCTTTCCGTCGCCGTCTTCGTCCTGCACTTCCAGGTTGCTGCCTGCACGGGCTACCGGTTTTGCGTTCATTTTCTGTATAGTGATCACCACTGTATCCTGCGCTTTTGCGCCTTTGTCGTCGGTGACAGTCAGGATGATCTCTGTCATACCTACGGGCAAATAAATCTTTGTATTGACGGTCATCATCCTTTCTGCCAGGCCGCTGTACGTCCACTCATAGGTTTTGATCATGCCGTCTTCGTCCTTAGACCGGGAGCCGTCTAACTGTACTTCTGCCTTCCCATCCCCGTCTTCGTCTATCAAATGCTGGTCGGGTCCGGCATCGGCTACGGGCGCTTGGTTCAGCGGATGGATCGTCACCACTACCGTGTCGGTAGCCTGTGCGCCCTGCTCGTCGGTGACCGTCAGGATCAGGGTGGTCTTACCGGTGGGGAGCTTCACCCGGGGCTGTATGCCTTCGGCGCTGCCAATGCTCCACTTCCAGTCATAGGCAGCTATTTTTCCGTCGTTGTCTTTTGAGCCGGAGGCATCCAGCGTTATTTCTTCAAAGCCATCGTTATTGGTATCGGTAAGTTCCTGGTCTGCGCCTGCATGGGCGACAGGAGTCTGGTTACCCGGCAGGTTTACCACAATGCTTACCTCATCGGTCGCCTTCAGTCCTTTGTCGTCGGTCACGGTCAGGGTAATGAGCGTAGTGCCTAAGCCTACCTGGACGGTAGGACGAACAGTAGTTCCCACCTCTTTGTCTTCTATCGTCCAGCGATAGCTGGCAATACTTCCATCCGGGTCGCGGGAAGCCGAACCATCCAGGGTCACTTCTACTTCACGGTTGCCGCCGGTAACTGTCAGGGTTTGGTCGGCGCCTGCGTGGGCAACAGGCGCTTTGTTGGCCAGGGCGTTGATCGTCACAGTCACCTCGTCGGAAGCAGTAGCGCCCTGGTCGTCGGTAACAAACAGTTTGATCTTGTGCGTTCCGGTGGCCAGTTCTACTTCTGCGGTGGGGTTCTTGCTTTCCGCTAGGGTCAGGGTGCCTTCTTTCCATACATAGCTGACGATAGTGCCATCCTCGTCTTTAGAGGCAGCGCCATTCAGGGTTATTTTCTCTTTGCCGTTGTTGTCTTGGTCTGTAGCTTCTATGTCAGCACCGGCATGGGCCACCGGCGGTTTGTTGGCAACGATCAGGATAGTAGCAGGAGAGGTAGCTTTCAGTACGGAAGTAGCTTTATAATAAGTAACTTCTGTTTTATCAGGTTGACCGGCAGTAGTCACAAAGGTGATCGTGCCTTCGCCGGTGGCGCCTATGGCTTCAAACTGAACGTCTGCCAGGTTAAACGTACCCGTAGGCAGCGGTCCGTAAACACCGGCAGCATAAGTTACTTTGCCCTGCTGGTTGTTGAAGCTGGATTGGAGCAATACGGGCAGTGTTTCACCTGCCTGGATCTTTGTTACCTTAAACAAGGTAGGATTGAAGGCAAGGCTGGCGTTGACACCCGCCACTGGCTGGTTAGCGGCTTGCACCTGTAGCTTTACCTGAAAGGTATCTCCCGGGCTTACCCGTTCTTTATCAACAATCGCTGCGATCTCTACTACTTTATTTTGCGCCAGCAATGGGGCGAAAAAGCCAAGGAAGCTTAAAAAAAACAGCCACGCTCTTTTCTGATTATTCATAAGTGTTTTGTCTTTTAAAAATGAGGTTATCCTGAGTAGCCGGATTACTTACTGGCTTAGTTCGCTGTAAGAATTTTGAGTTACCTTGTATCCTTTCCTGTTCATGTTTTCTGACAGAAAAGAAAAGTCCAGGATGGAGATAAGCCGGTCGGCATTGAAATCAGCCTGGCTGTTGTAGCGGGTGTTCCCTTCGTCCGTATGAAAGGCTTCTGCCAGTAAGCTGAAGTCCAGCATACTCACTTCATTATCGTTGTTAATATCCCCTTGGGGCAATGTGCCGAAGTTGGCGGTGGTTGTTTCGCTCAGGCGGATGGTCACGGCGATGGCTGCCTGAAGGGTACGGCTGTTTTTGACAGTCACCACATAATTACCTGCGTCCAGAGGTTCTATCACAAACTCGCCATTGGCATCCGAGGTAACGTTGAAGGTAGCCACAGGCGTAGTTTCGCCGGGCTTATAAAACTGTAGGGTAAGGGCAGCAGCCTTGTTGACGCCCTGCCCTTGCAGGAGTACTTTGCCTTTGAGACTGCCGGGAAGTCCCCATAGCCTGGCATTATCATAGGAAGCTAAGGGCTCGCTTTTAGCCAACACCTTGGTGATAACTGCCAGCAACAGTAACAGCAGAAGACATATTTTGTAATACTTTGCCATTTTCGGAAGAAAATTACTTTGTAAGAAAACTTAATTTTCTACCCAAAAATATAACATTGCTAAGTAAATAACAATTTTTAGTTAAAATATTTATTAGAATAATTAAAAAAAATAATTGATTTATTTAAAAATCAGGCATAAATGTGACAGGCTGTAAATGACTATGGTTTAGACATTTCCAGTGACTTTTTAAGGTTAGCAATGTCATGTCTCGACTTTGCATTGATAACGTTGCTGACAGCAGCACTTATTTCGCTCTTACGCTTTTTATCCTTAAGCGCGTCAATAGCCTTATCAAACTTCTTCGAGAAAAGAACCTTCATTCAATACCGAGCTTCTTTAAAACCTCTTGGGTATCAGCATATCCGCTTTTACTGCCTTCTTCCATGAGTTTGAGCAGGGCAGCATCCTGGAGATCTTCCAAAGCTTCGGACGTTTCCACGTCAGAACTTAAAAAATCTACCGCTTTACTGGATTTGGAGAGTATTCTTAAAAGTTCCAGTAGGTTCCGTCCAATTTTGCTGCGGTCGTCTATAGTGATGATGTGCTTCATAGTAAAAATATGGGTGCCATACGCATAAGACAACCCTCTACGTTAGCGAGTACTGCCTCTTTTTTTAATTTAGGCTGTAAAATAGTTAATAATATGCAAAAAGCCTTACATACTAATTCACTACCGTACACAAAAATAAAGCGAGTTGGGTTTGGATTTTCAAAGAAGATAAAAGATCGGCAACTTTGTAGTGACCAAACATACTCAATTACCGATCTATGATTATGATTTTCAAAGCGGTTCCCCGCCGGGATATAAAAAAAGTTTGAATCAAGTTTATAAGCAATTAAACGGCAAAGCCAACCAGAAACGCATAGTGACCTTGACTAAGATGCTCTACGCGATTATCCACAGCGGTCGGTGCTCCTTGAGCCGCATAGGAGCTGAGATGCCTGGGGCTACTGATGTGGAAAGCCGGGTCAAGCAAGCCAATCGTTGGCTAAATAGCAAGTACAGTGACTACAATAGTTTCTTTATGCCTCATATAGAACCTCTGTTAGAGGGTTTAGCTAAGAACGGACCACTCTTACTTACCATTGACGGCTCGGAAGTAGGCAGGGATTGTATGGCACTGATGGTCAGCCACCGTGAATTCTAAGGCTAAAACAAGTTTCTGATATATAAATTTCCAAAGAAGTTAGCTTTACGCAGAGCTATTGAAATATGGATAACTCTCTGGAGTTACCGCGTCACGGCGACCCACATTTCAACAGCTTAGTAGCAACAACAAACGCATGCCTTAATTTT
>JBBSNI010000330.1:0-6748 GCA_038232695.1 Cytophagales bacterium | reverse complement strand
TGCCAGGCACCCTAGTGTTTTATATATCATGATTGTTTTTTTAGATATGATTAATGATCGTGCTCTTCGCCTGCCTCATGCATCTGCTCGTGGCGGGTAGAGTCAGTTACGCTAAACTCTTCCTGCGCATGATCTTCATGGTCGGCATGAGTTGAACCGTCTTCGTGGGTATGAGCGCTATCTTCATGCTCATGTTCGTTGTTTGATGGACCGGAGCAAGCAGACAGGTATAAAGTAGCTACGATAGCGATATAAAAGAATCGTTTCATTTTCTTAATGAGTTGAATGGTGGATAATAAAGAAAAATTGGGCTTTGCATTAAGCAAAGCTCTCATTCAGGATTTAAGAAAATGAAGGAGGACCGCGGCGGCGGGCTGCGGATAAGGATAAAAGTTGAAGCCGTTTGTCAGGCTCATTCCCCGGTGGTTTGATCACCTGGTATCTTGGTAAGAGCCAACTACTCAGGAGTAGCAAAACAGCCACTATTGCCGTATTAGCGAAAGCGTAAAAGCTGGCACCGGTAAAATTACTAAAATGATCTACTCCCAGGTTGGTATGTGTCAGCAGATTTGCCAGGTCCAGCATGGTGTGAGGAACTTTTTTAGCATCTTCCTCAGAACCTTCCTGATGATGCTGAGCATCGGGGCTGTGATGGTGGTGATGCGTTGCGGCATGGTTTGTCTCCTCCTCGATATGGATATGGGGTATACTGTTATGCAACAGCACTACCGCATAGAGGAGGAGCATCAAACTGCTTACTATCGTAGATCGCAACTTCACAGGGGGCGAAGGTAAAGAAAATTAATGAATATCAACGTATGCGGGCACCTCAGCATCGGTAGCTGCTGTAAAGTTTTATTTGGAGGACTTGCTGGTTTGCTCCATCAGCCATGAGGGGCGGGAGATGCCGTTCAGGTCATACACCACTTTTCCTGCCCTGACCGTGAGTTCACATGCCAGCTTCTGCGTACCCTCCATTTTGAAGCCTCCTGAGTCTATAAAGCCAAATTGACCCTTATGCAGGGTAAGTATGGCCACATCAGCCTCAGTGCCAACGGTCAGGTGCCCTAAGGCTTCCCGCTGAAGTGCCTGGGCAGGCGCCCAGGTGGAGGCTCGTACCACGGCCTGCATATCCATGCCCATGTTCAGAAATTTTGACATGATGTTGAGCATCCCTTTCATACCGGCATTCATGCTTCCGGTATGGAGGTCGGTACTGATGGTATTGGGATAAAACCCACTCTTTAAGGCGGGTACTGCCTGCTTAAACAGGAAGCTGCCGCCGCCGTGGCCTACGTCGAAGATGATCCCTTTCTGCTGCGCTTCCAGCACATAAGGACGTACTTTGCCCGCCTTGTCTACAATAGGTGTTCTGCCCGCTACATCGGCGAACGCATGGGTGAAAATATCGCCGGGACGAAGGTGTTTTAAAAGCAGGTCTTCCAGCGAAAGCGGAGGCTCGTATCCTCCGAAATCTATCATGACAGGCACACCCGCTTTTTTTCCCGCCTCCACGGCACGGTCTACCGGCGTCCATTCCGGTCCGGCATAATGAGCGACTTTGATGCCTACCACCTCAGGATGTTGCTTGGCAACCATCGCAGTCATTTTAGCATTCATATCATTCATATCCTGCTCGTAAGCACCGCCCCTCATCCCTTCGCCTACGATATTCAGAAAAGAAAGCACCCTGGTTTGTGCGTTGTCAATCACATTTTTTTTGAAGGCAGGAAAAGATTTCCAGCCTGCGCCACCGGCGTCTGCGATGGTCGTCACCCCATTACGAAAAGTAAATCCGTCAGGCGGAAGCGCACTGTAGCCATTGCTGAGGTAATGATCCGGTTCTGTTCCATAGAAATTGTGGCCATGCATATCAATCAGTCCGGGCATGACATACATACCTTTGGCCCGGATGACCTGCTGGGCCTGTTTTTCATCGATGTTCTTAGCCACTTGGGCAATGCTGTCTCCGCTGATCGCCACATCCATCACTTCGTTGATGTCATTTTTAGGATCAATCACATGCCCGCCCTTGATCAACAGGCTATACGTTTGCGCATATACGCCCACGCTTATGAAGCATAGCAGCGCGAAGAAGATGTATGATGATTTTCGCATTTTTATACCAGGATTAAATGATTAGTATGATAGGGTTTTCATTTTATTATCACCATTAAGATCAGCCTGACCATTTAAGAAGCCGCTTTGGAAAGCCCTTCGGAAAGCCGTTCTGCCACGATTTTCTCCTGGCCCGGCACCAGCATCCAGGTTGTGATGCTGATAGAGTCGGCACCGCCGCCTGCCACTTCAATAGAAGGGTTTCCTTTGCGCAGCACCTCTTTCAGTTCGTCTCCTGAAATACGCACGGTATTGGTATCCCAGGCTACATTCAGGGTAGGCACATGGTTGGCAAGAGGAGGGACATGAACTTCCGTCCGGACGCCGTCTATACCATCAATCGCGTTATTGATATGGGCAATCTGATCTTGCCACATCTCCCATTCTTTTTGGTGGTCTTTGGCAAGGTACAATTCCAGGGCTGCTAACATGCCCAGGATTTCCTCTTTGTTTACTTTCATGCCACGGCCTATGGTGGAACCCCGCGGCGGAGCGCTCAGCCGGGCGGCTGCAATCAGGTCTTTTCTGCCCAGCAGCAAGCCTGCACTTTGCGGACCCCTGATGCCTTTTCCGCCTGAAAAGCAAACCAGGTCAAAACCCAGTTGGGTATATTTCCATAGATTTTCTACGGGGGGTACGTCCGCAGCACAGTCATTCATGGTAGGGATGTTGTGCTTCTTGCCTGCTTCTACCCATTCTTCGTGTTGAATTTGTCCTTCTGGCGCGCCGTAATTTAAAAACCATAGCATGGCTGTCTTCCTGTTGATAGCTTTTTCCAGTTCTTTGCGGGTTTCTATAACGATTAGTTCAACCCCACAGTTGCGAAGGGCATGGTTATACCCAATATCATGCGTTTTCTGCATGATCACTTCCGATTTCATGTCGGTACCTTTCAGATGGGGCAGTTGGACTACTTTCTTTTCGTCCATACCGGTGAGTACGCCTGCCAAACCCAGCGTCATGGCTGAAAAGGCGCCTGCCGTGACGGTGGCTGCTTCGCACTTGACGAGAGAAGCAATGCGCTCGCCTACCTTATCCTGAAGTTCGTCAAGCAACACATAGTCTTTGGCAGCATACAGGAAGGCTTCTTTGACTTCATCCGGCATCAGGGAGCCGGTCATAGCCGTATACGTGCCGGCGGCATTGATAAAGGTACGCACGCCCAGTTCTTTAAAATAATCGCGTGCAAGCGGCGCTGCCACTGCTGCTTGCACCGGATGGCTGCCTAAGACCCCCCCTACGAAAGGCAGGGCAGATAAGCGTTTAATAAGTTGTCTACGATTGAGCATATGATTTTTAGGTTAAGGGTGGAAAAAACATATAACATGCGACAGAACTTTGTAGCATCAGAAAGACCAGAGGTCTGTTAATAATCCACACGAGCGAGGACGCTCGCGCGAACCGGTGTAAATTATAAAAGGGAATACCTGGTCAGACCGCCGCTATGCAGTCAATTTCAACCAGGGAATTGCCGGGCACACCGCCAAAAGCGGCGATGGTCGTACGGACGGGCGGGGTTTTACCAAACCGTCCTTTGTACACTTCGTTCATGCCCTTATAATCGTTGAGATCATGCAGGTAGACATTGACCTTCAGTACTTTGTCCATAGAAGAACCGGCATTTTTCAGTTCCTTTTCCAGTTCATTGAGCACATGTTCGGTGTGTGCTTTGATGTCTCCTTCGAAGTGTGCGCCTTTACCGGCGATATATACCAGCCCTCCATGTTTTACTGCGCCGGAGAACAGGGGGACATCCTGATGAGGCACTACGTTGAAAACCTGTTTTTCTTCAGAAGTTTCAGCGTACGCTGCTACGCTGATGCCAGCCATTCCTGCCAGCGAAGCGAACATTTTTTTTAGGATAGATCTTCGTTGTGTTTTCATAAGTTAGTTTAGGTTGAAGTTCTTAAATATAGGAATGAATCCATAGAAATGATAGGTTTTACTATGAAATATGCTTTCTTGGGAAATTACTCTACTTCCACGATCATCTCGATTTCTACGGGAATATTAGCAGGCAAAGAACTCATCCCTACAGCAGCACGGGCGTGTTTTCCCTGCTCACCGAACACTTCTACCATCAGGTCTGAAAATCCATTGATCACCTGGGAGTGCTGCGTGAAGGAAGGATCGGCGTTCACCATACCCATCACCTTCACGATCCTTTTTACTTTATTCAAATCTCCGATTTCTACTTTTAAGGAAGATAATAAAGCGATTCCTGTCAATCTTGCCGCTTCCTGACCTTGCTCCAGCGTCAGGTCGCTGCCCAGCTTCCCTGTCATCTGTACACCACCGGGCTGATTGGGTCCATGACCGGACAGATAGACAAGGTTACCCGTCCGGACGGCTTTCAGATAATTAGCCGTAGGTGGAGCAGGGGTTTGCAATTGGATGCCAAGTTCTTTCAATCGTTTTTCAACGTCAACAGGACTGGCTTGCTGGTTTGAGGCCTCCGGCTTGTCTGGTGAACAGGAGAAAAGAGAAAGGGAGAGAAGCATGAGTAGGGTAAGTTTTTTCATATGGGTGTTATGGTTTAATTAGCATTGAATATTCAACACTCAATGCTCAAGGGTGTATTGCTCAGGCAGTAGCTTATTTATTTAGTTATGTTTTCTAATGTATTTCTCACTTGCTGTACTTCTTCCGGGTTTATGGCACTGGCGTTGTTGCCGAAATTTTGCCTGATGTAGGTCAATACTTTGGCAATATCTTCATCACTTAAAAAGCTGTGCTGGGGCATGACACTATTATACGTTTTCCCTTTTACTTCCACAGGACCTTCCAACCCCTTGATGAGCACGCTGATCAGCCTTTGCTTGTCGCCTGTGACCCATTCAGCACCGGCCAGGGGTGGAAACCGCTGGGAATCGCCCAGTCCGTTTCCCTGATGGCATGTGCCGCAGTAGGTGTTGTAGATGGTTTCCCCTTGTACCAACTGTCCCTTTTGCAGGTTATCCTCCATTTCATCCGGGGTTCTGATGTGGGAAAGCGATTTCCGCTTTTCCATAGCTGCCAACTGTGCGGCTCCAAAATGTTCTTTATCTCTTTTGTACATAATTCGCCAGATTTTACCTTTTTCCGTCTCGGCAATATACAAAGAACCGTCAGGCCCCAGGGCGATGCCCATCGGTCTGTACACCGCGTCACTGACATTGACGACAGGATCAACGCCGGCAAATCCATCGGCAAAGACTTCCCAGGCTCCGGTCGGTTGCCCGTTCTCAAAAGGGACAAATCCTATAAAATAACCGGACTGAGGATAGGGGGCGCGGTTGGTAGAACCATGAAAAGCGATGAAAGCGCCGTTTTTATACCGTTCAGGGAATTGATCACCCTGGTAAAAATACAGGTCATTAGGCGCCCAGTGGCCGGGAAAGCCCATCAGGGGTTGCTCAAAATCACGGCATCGCGCTACGATATGGCCATCGCCTCCATACTCCGGGCCCAGCACTTTCTTTTGCTGCATCTGGTCGTAATAGCAATAAGGCCAACCCGCGTTTGCCCCGTCTTTGATCCTCAAAAACTCTTCTGAGGGAAGCAAAGCGCTTTGCCAGGGTGTAAACTTATGCGCCCATAGTCTGAGCAGATCATCTCTTCCATGCATCACAATGTATAGATTTTTATCTGCGGGGTTCCAGTCCATCGCCACCACGCTCCGGATGCCGGTGGCAAATTGATAGCCGTCTTTTTGTGTCTGCCCTGTTTTGTCCGCATCAAACCGCCAGATACCGCCGTGGTCTTCCAACTGAGGACAAGGGTCTAATCCGGCAAGTCCGGGGGTTCTTTTAGGTTCCTGACAAGCATTGGAGGGTGCGCCGAAAGGCACATACATATGCCCCTGATCGTCAAAGGCAAGAGGTTTGGCGATGTGCTCATGCATTCCATGTGCATGATCATCGGTGAGGATGACTTCTAACGCACTGTCCGGCACGAGCTTGCCGGGAGACAGCTTATATCTGTACACAGCCAGTTCGGAGCTAAAATACAGATAGCCTTTATATATCCGCATCGCCGTGCCATAACCGCTTTCAACGATCTTAGCACCCAGTTTTTCAACTACATCGGCTTTTCCGTCGCCGGTAGTATCCCGCAGGGCGGTGATGGCATTTTCCTCATCGGAGAATCTGTTCTTCACAAAAATATCTCCGTTATCATGAACAGCCAGATGCCGGGCACGCCCTTTCAGACTATCTACCACGACGATGGCTTCAAAACCGCCGGGCAGGAAAAGTCCGCCATTGTCCGGGTCAGCAGGCACTTCGCTTCTGCCCTGGCATTGAGCAAAAAGGATAAGAGCTACAAAAAGGGACTTTGTTTTCATAGGGCACCGGATGATATATTGTATGATCATGACAGTCTTATTGCGGTATGGAAGACAGTTTTGCCATCCTGAAAACTTTAATGCTATCATTGCTTCTGGAAAATACGCCGTAATCCGAACCCCGAACCCTGAGTAGGCATATGTCTCTTACATCTCCTTTGATCTGCAAACCGGAAGCAGCAGGATCGAGGACGGTAAAGCTGCCCCTGCCATCTCCTAACAGGACGATACCTTCGTTGGCATCATACTGCCCGGTACTGACGCGGGTCTGCGACAGATTGCCTGCCGTTATGATGTCCAGGTGAC
>JBBSNI010000329.1:0-6762 GCA_038232695.1 Cytophagales bacterium | reverse complement strand
GAACACCGTCCACCAAGTAGACATTGAAAAATGGCGCCAGCACTACACTTGCGATAACCGTTATAGTATCTTGCGGCGCATGGATAAAGAACTAAAAAGCGTAGCGTGATTATCTGGATAGGTTGAACAGCCTACTACTAGACCTGTATCAGTGTCGTCAAAGTATGACAGGGCCGCCTGGCGGTCGGAAGGCTAACTGCCGCGGTGGCGGACCACTACGACAATGCATTCGCTGAGTCTTTCTACAGCAGATTTAAGACTGAACTACTGGAAGGCGGTGCATTTCTAACCATTGAAGATGCCGCGTCACGGTGACCCGTACAGAAGTGTTCGACTTTATTGAAATATACTACAATAGAAAGCGGCGTCATTCTTCTATCGGAAATAAAAGTCCGCTTGATTTTGAAACAGAATATTATGTATCCCGGTCGGGCATGACTTTAAACCAATAACTCGCTTAACGAGTGTCCCGCTTTTTTAGACCACCCCACTTTACCCATTTGGCTCATGCCATTGCCCTGCTCTCTATTGTAGCCTGGCAGTTACTTTGGTTAAAGCAGTTAGCTGCCCATAGTCCAGACCTGGCCCTCCAAGAGGTCTTTGAACCTGTGCAGGTAGCCGTTTTAGAAAAGCATAGTGGAAAAAACCAGCTTAACCTGCGGCAAGCCCTGGTACTCATCGCTGCTTTGGCTGGCTTTACACCTACTAAAAAGCAGCCCTTACCAGGAGAGAAAACCATCTGGAGAGGCTGGGC
Organism: Cytophagales bacterium; assembly: GCA_038232695.1. GTDB lineage: Bacteria > Bacteroidota > Bacteroidia > Cytophagales > Cyclobacteriaceae > JAJNNC01. The sequence goes on along the minus strand of JBBSNI010000329.1, from coordinate 6,008 downwards.
TATCTTCTCTACTCTCTGTGATGGCTATCAACTCGCTTTCCAGCAATCTTATGAGACAGCATAAGGCGTCCACGCTCGCGCCAACAGGGATTTAAAAAAACCTTTGTGCTATGCCATTTTTCCCCCTATATTGAGCGGCTCATACTGAATATTTGATCATGCTCATCATCAAATCATTTTAATCACAGTCCATGACAAGACATTGCCTCTCCTTTTCTGCCGTCATTTATTTGTTCACTGCCTGCACCTCTGCGCCTAAAGCTGATCTGCTCATTACCAACGGGAATATCTATACCGTAGAGGAAAGTAATCCTAAAGCCGAAGTGGTGGCCATCGTCAACGATACCATTGCTTTTGTAGGAAGCCTCCAGCAGGCAGAAGACTGGGTCGGCGATGATACCCAGGTGCTGGATTTGCAGGGCAAAACCATGACACCCGGACTCATAGAAGGTCATGCCCACTTTATGGGCGTGGGTGAAAACAAGCTGAACCTTGACCTGCTGCAAGTAAAGAGCTACGAAGAGATAGTACAAAAGGTCGCAGAAGCTGCCCGACAAACCCAACCCGGCGTGTGGATCACCGGACGCGGCTGGCACCAGGACAAGTGGGACTCTCTGCCCGACATGGTGCAGGGTTTTCCGGTACACAAAGCATTGAGCCAGGCAGCACCCAACAACCCTGTTTACCTCAAACATGCCAGCGGCCATGCTGCCCTGGCTAACGCCAAAGCGATGGAGATTGCCGGAGTCGCTAACATGACCAAAGAAAATACACAGGTACAGGAAGTAGCCGGCGGAGAGATCATCAAAGACAAGCTGGGCAACCCCACGGGTATCTTCAACGAAAACGCGATGGGTGCGATTACCCGGCATATTCCTTCCCATACGCAGGAAAGCAACCTGCGGGCAGCCCAATTAGCGATGGAGGAATGCCTGGCGCACGGCATCACTTCGCTGCACGATGCAGGCGCTACCCGCGAGGTGGTAGACTTGTACAAAAAGCTGGCAGCAGCAGGAAAGCTCCACACCCGGCTGTATGTGATGCTCAGCAGCCAGGACACTTCCCTGCTGAAAGATTACTACCAAAAAGGACCGGAGATAGGGCTGAACAACCAATTTCTGACCATCCGCAGCATCAAACTGTACGCCGACGGTGCTTTGGGCTCGCGGGGTGCCTGGCTGCTGGAAGCGTACACCGATATGCCCGGACAGTTTGGGCATGTCACCACACCCATGTCGCGTATTTATGAAGTGTCGCTCAAAGCGTTGCAAACCGGCTTTCAGGTCTGTACCCACGCTATAGGCGACCGGGCCAACCGGGAGGTACTCGACCAGTACGAAAAAGCATTCCGCCAAGTGCCGGACAGTGCCGAAGATACCCGCTTTCGCATAGAACATGCACAGCACATCAGTGCCCGGGACATTCCGCGCTTTGCCGCACTGGGCGTAATTCCTGCCATGCAGTCCATTCATATGTCTTCGGACCGTCCCTGGGCTATTGAGCGGTTGGGGCAGGCGCGCATAGAAGAAGGCGCGTATGTCTGGCGGAAGTTGCTGGACGCAGGCGCGATAGTCATCAACGGAACCGATGCGCCTGTAGAGCCGATCAACCCTGTTACCAGCTTTTATGCCTCGGTGACGCGCAAAACGCTGCAAGGAAAGCCGGAAGGCGGCTATGAGCCTGAGCAGAAAATGACGCGGGAAGAAGCTCTGAAGTCATATACCTTATCGGCAGCTTACGCGGCTTTTGAAGAAGACCTTAAAGGTTCTATAGCGCCGGGCAAGCTGGCAGACTTTACCGTTTTCTCCCAGGACCTGATGCGCGTGCCGGAAGATCAGTTGCTGGATACGCAGGTGGATTATACTATTGTAGGAGGAAAAATCCTGTATGAGCGGAAGCCATGAAATTACTTGGTGGAATAATGTTAAGGTGTTAGGGTGTTCAGGTGTTAAAGTGATTTACTATAACACTTCAACACATCAACACCCCATAAAACCATATAGCTCCTATTTAACCTTTACAACCTCTTGGCAGACTACGCCTCTTTATACTACACGCTACCCCTCAGTCCTGGCACCGCGCTGGCACTGATCGCTTTGTTTTTGCCCTTTCTAAGCTTTCTGCTCCTGTGGATGTTCAGCTACCGCAGGAGTGAGACGCTGGCCTGGCTGGCAACGGGTGTACACCTTGGCGTTTTGGTAGCCGCTGTCCTGATCTTTAAGATGGTGATGGCAGGCGAGGCTTTTCATAGCCGCACCCTCTGGTTTACCATTGCTGCCGGCCCTATGTCGTATCCTGTCACGGTGGGCATCCTCATCGATAGGGAAGCGGCACTGATGATGCTGGTCGTAATGGTCGTGGCTTTCCTGGTGCATCTGTATTCTATTGAATATATGAAGCATGAGCGGCACTACCTCCGTTACTTTGCTTTTCTGAGCTTGTTTACCTTTGCTATGCTGGGCGTGGTGCTGGCAGACAACCTGCTGCTGCTCTTTATCTTTTGGGAACTGGTAGGCGTGGCCTCTTATGCGCTGATCGGCTTCTGGAACGAGAGGCAAGCGGCTATCTTTGCTGCCAACAAAGCTTTCATCATGAACCGCATCGGCGACGCCGGCCTGCTCGTCGCCCTGATGATCCTATGGTCACAGTTTGGTACGCTGGACCTGGAGGTGCTGGAAAGCCTGATGCAGCAGTCGGTGCTTACACAGGGCAACTGGCTCAGCTATTTTCGTGTCAACGGACTGGTTTTTGAAAACGCTGCGCCTGCATACTGGCTTACCTTGGCCGGTCTTGGCTTGTTCTGCGGTACCATCGGTAAGTCAGCGCAGTTTCCTTTACAGACCTGGCTGCCGGATGCTATGCAGGGACCTACGCCCGCTTCTGCGCTGATCCACGCTGCTACGATGGTAGCGGCAGGCGTATACCTGCTGGCAAGGGTCTTTGTATTGCTTCCTGTCGAGGTGCTGACGATCATCGCCATCACAGGGGCAGCTACGGCGTTTATGGCAGCAGTGACCGCACTTTTTCAGCACGACATCAAGCGGGTGCTGGCTTATTCTACCATCTCCCAGTTGGGGTATATGGTCATGGCCATAGGCGTAGGGGCGTATGATGCGGCTTTGTTTCATCTGGTCACCCATGCCTGCTTCAAAGCCTGTTTGTTTTTGTCAGCCGGTTCGGTCATCCATGCCATGCATTCTATAGAACATGGGTTAGATGAGGTACAAAAAAGGACCTTTGACCCGCAGGATATGCGCCTGATGGGAGGGCTGCGCAACAAGATACCCTTCACCTTTGCAGTCTACTTGGTAGCTTCGCTATCGCTGGCAGGTTTGCCTTTATTTTCCGGCTTTCTCAGCAAAGATGCCATCCTGGCGGGTTCGCTTGCCTGGGCTGATGCTGCTTCTCATGATACCTTTACCTATCACCACTTTGTTGTTATACTGGCTTTTGCCACTGCCCTGCTTACCGCTTGCTATATGGGCCGGCAGGTGCTGCTGGTTTTCTTTGGCGATTTCAGAGCAGTCAAAGTATTCACGCAGGCAGGCAAAGCGTTTGAACAGATAGGCGAAGCGCCCTGGCTGATGCGTCTGCCGGTACTTTTGCTGGCGTTGCTGTCCGTAGGCGTGGTCTATTCGCTCAACCCCCTGGATGGCGAGAGCAGTTGGGTGATCCGGAATATCCGCATTCCTTTGCTGGCAGCGCCCGGCAACCCTGACTATTACCTTGATCTGGACAGCCAGAGGCATCATTGGCACCCCATAGCCTCCTATAGCGCCGCAGGCATGGCATTGCTGGGTATAGGTTTGGCTTACCTTCTTTTTCGTCCGGCAAGCAGGGGGACACAGACCTATCATACAGTGGGCGCTTACCGGAACATTTTTGCCAGATTTTCTTTTCATCATGGGTATCTGGATCAGGTGTATGCCTTTTTAGTAGTAAAGCCTGTCAAAGCATTGGCGCAAGCGGTGGCATGGGTAGACCGTAAGGTGATTGATGCGGGGGTTAACCTGCTGGGTATGGTCTCCGTTATATTGGCACATATGGTTGCTTTTGCCGACCGCTGGGTGGTAGACGGGTTGGTTCGTCTGCTGGGCAGGGTAGCCGGATGGACAGGACAAATAATTCGCGCCACGCAAACCGGAAAGGTACAAACGTATGTTATCATTACCCTGATGGCAGTCGCTGCCATGCTGTTCTGGATGATCCTCTGAGTATGCCACACATGTATATAGAAGACAGGAAGATACCTTTGGCAGCGCTCCGGGAAGCCGGAAGTTTAGAGGATGTTGCTCATGTGGTGAGTGAATATGCCCGGAGTATCCTGACGTTCTGCTACGAATGGCTGCACGGACAGCAGACTTTCACGCTGCATACCTCAGGCTCTACCGGCAAGCCCAAAGCCATCCACATTACCCGCAGGCAGATGGAAGCCAGCGCCCTTATGACACTGCAAACATTTCAGTTGAATAATACGGATACTGCTCTGGTCTGTATGAACACGGCCTACATCGGCGGCAAGATGATGCTGGTCAGAGGACTGGAAGCAAACATGAACCTGGTAGTTATAGAACCTTCCAGCCAGCCTTTTGAACAAATATCGGCCAATGTGCCTATCACTTTTGCTGCGATGGTACCGCTACAGGTGCAGACGATGCTGGATACACCGGATACGGAAACGTTGTATCGCCTTAATGCGCTAAAAGCTTTGATCGTAGGAGGTGCGCCGGTCTCTTATGCGTTGCAACAGATGATCCGGCAGCACATCAGCGCGCCGGTATACAGCAGCTATGGCATGACAGAAACCGTCTCGCACATTGCCCTGAAAAAAATCAACGGACACGAGCCAACGGATGCCTATAAGGTGCTGGATGGTGTCAGCATTGGTACCGATACACGGGACTGCCTGACCATCCGGGGCGCTGTGACCAACCACCATACACTGACGACCCACGATGTAGTCAGGATCATAGACGAGCGGCACTTTATATGGCTAAGCCGGGCAGACCATGTGATCAACAGCGGAGGCTTTAAGATATTTCCGGAAAAAGTAGAAGAAGTTATCGCCCGGATACTTGAGCAGAAAGCAGTCCGTTATTTCATAGCCGCTTTGCCGGATGATCGGCTGGGCCAAAAGGCTGTGTTGGTGATAGAAGGCAATCCGCCGCCAGCCGGAGAGCAGCAGGCTTTGCTGGACGCGCTCCGCCCGTATGTACATCCGTACGAAGTGCCTAAGGAGATATATTATGTACGGCAATTTGTAATGACAGCCACAGAAAAAGTTAACAGAAAAAAAACCTTATCATTGATACACCCTTGAACATCCAAAGCTTTCAACATCTTACCATTACGTTTGAGACGCTCGTCGCGCCCCCGCCTTATAGCCACGCTTATCAATTCGTGCTAAAGCCCTCCGGCGATCAGCTTTCTGTAGCGTATGAACTCACCTATACCGGCAGGGAAGATCTGTCGGAAGAAGATATAGCAGAAGAAGGCTTTACGCCTGATGATGATTTTAGCTGGCAGGGAACGTTACCGGCGGTCTGGCAGGAAGCGGTCATACACATGCTACAGCAGACGACAAGTCTCAGGGCAAAGCCCAAAGCCACAGACGATCAGGCAATAACGCTGGCATGGCAGGAGGCAGAAGCCGCTCAGCAGGGCATACCGGACAACGCGGAAGCATGGGCGTATTTCCTGCAGGAGATGATCCAGGCTGTGTTTGAGGTGAGCCAGCGGGAAAGCCCTTTGGTAGTCCGTTACTGCGAAATAACAAAAGCAGGTGAAAAGCTGGAAGTAGTCATCCAGCCTTCCTTCAGCCGGAGAGCGTTGATGGTAAAGCGCATGGAAAACGGTATAAGCCAACAGCTTTCCAGCGATTGGGCTGCCCTGAAGGTGCTGCTAAAAGCCATTTACCTGCCTGACTATGACGAAACACAAGCCCGGAAGGAGTGGCCCATTCAGCCTGGTCAATACATCGATCCCGGTACCGGGCTTTGGTATATCCT
>JBBSNI010000328.1:0-6803 GCA_038232695.1 Cytophagales bacterium | reverse complement strand
TAAGACAAGGATCGAAGAGCTTGCAATCAGTTGATGACAGGCGGTTCCGCGTGCACTCGCTCTTTCCAGTCATCTATCAGCACTTGCAGTTCTTTAGCCTTCTCCGGCATACTCTTGACTAGGTTCTTATTTTCGCCCGGGTCTGCTTTCAAATTATACAGCTCAATTCTGTTGTCTTCATAAAACTCCAGCAGCTTATAATCTCCTTTGCGTACAGCACTAGCCATTCTGTTTTCCCATTGACCTGTTTCTGCCGGATAGTGCCAGAATAAAGCATCACGCTCAATGGCCTTTCCTTGCATGAGCAGCGGCCACAGACTTTTGCCATCCATTTGTTGTCCTTTGGGAAGTTTACTTCCGGCTGCTTCCAGAAAGGTCGGGTAAAAATCAATACTGGAAACCGGAACATCTGTAGTACTTCCCTGCGGTATTTTACCAGTCCATCGTATCAGTAAAGGCTCCCGAATCCCACCTTCGTACAACCAGGTTTTATGAGCGCGTAGATTTCCATTATTAGCCACATGAAAAGCACCTCCGTTATCAGAAAAGAAAACCAGGATGGTATTCTCTGCCAGTCCGTTCTTTTCAAGTGTATGCATGATCTTTCCTATGCCTGCGTCTATGCGTTCCAACATGGCAGCCAGGTAAGGATTATCAATATGGTCTGCCTGGTGTCGCTTGTTCTCTTTGCCTTCAAATATTTTTTCAGCCTGACCTGCTCCATATTTCTGATTAAATTTTTGCTTGTATTTCTCTACCAGTTCCTGGGGAGCATCAAGTTTGGTGTGCACGCTGTAGTGGGAAAGGTATAAAAAGAAGGGAGCTTCTTTATTTCTTTCAATAAAGCCGACTGCCTCCCGGGCAAGCCGGTCTGCTAAAAACTCATCTCCTCGTCCTTCTACAAAAGTGTTGATCTTATCATAGGGATAAAAATAGTCTCCATCAGCTATGTATTTGGTTTCTGTACCGATGACCTCATCAAAATGATGTTTTGCAGGTCCTCCCTTATTTTCTTTGAAGTGGGTGTCCAGATGCCATTTTCCGATGATGCCTGTATGGTAACCTGCCGCGGCAAGGGCTTCATTGATGGTAATGTATTTTTCAGGTTCGAGATATTTTGTTGATTTGGGGGATAAAAAATCCGTGATGCCTACTCTTGCCGGGTATTGTCCTGTCATGATGCTGGCACGGGTGGGAGAACATACCGGCGCGGCGGCATAAGCCTGCGTGAACTGCATCGCCTGGGCAGCCAGTTTATCCAGATTGGGTGTTTCATTAAAGGTATTGCCATAGCTCCCCAACTCTTTCCAGCCTAAATCATCGGCCATGATGAAGATGATGTTCGGCTTTTGTTCATTGACTTTTTCTCGCCTCTTTTCATGATAACTTTTCAATAATGTGTTGGACAATCCTTTGTGAAAAGATGTAACAGAAAATATGACAACAAATAAAATGAGAAGCTTTTTCATTTGTAAATGTTAATGTTTGATAATAGCACTAATAATCAATCGTCCATTCCTTAGGAGCTTTGAAACCCTTTTGCCCCTGTTGATAGGGAGGCACTTTGTTATCTGATTCAATGGTATCAAATTGCGTAACCCGGTCATTGAGTTCTTCATATCTTTTTGGGTACTCTTGCTTTTGATTCGTTGTTTCTGCGACATCTTCTGCGATGTTAAACAACATATCGTGTTTGATATCCATTTTTGGATTTTCACCCGTTGCTTTGACCAATTTCCAGTCGTGGTTCACGATAGCGCCACTGCCCAGATAAATATCTCGGTTGATCTGTTGTTTTTCTCCCCTAAAAACAGGCAGCATACTGATACCATCGAGCGGTTTTGCCGGTTTACCAGAAAAGCCTGCGATTTCTATGAGCGTTGGCATCACATCCACATAGCCCATCACCTGATCACTGGTGCGCCCTCCCTGAAAGCCATTGGGCCACCTGACAATGGCTGGTACACGGACACCGCCCTCCCATTCCTGAAATTTATGTCCCCTCAAGGAACCACTCGTGCCTCCCTGTCCGGGGTCAGGCCCATTATCGCTGTGAAAAAGCACCAACGTATTGTCCTCAATACCGAGTTCTTCAAGCGTCTGCAAAATTTGACCAACCCCTCTGTCCAAAGCAGTCACCATGGCCGCATAGGTCTGGTATCGTGTATTGCCCCTGCCCTTTTCTCCGTATCCTTTTTTGTCACTGAATAAGGGTTTGTTCTTGTCAAATCCGTATAATAACAAGTCTTCTTCTTTTGCCTGCAACGGCACATGCGGTGCATTGTAGGCTACATATAGAAAGAACGGAGATTCTTTGGCATACTGCCCGATACATTTGATGGCTTCCCGGGTCAGTAAGTCGGTCGTATAGCCTTTGTCATGAGAAGATTGATAATCATTGTGCCAGTCCAGTTCCCCTTCCCTTTTATGGGTAAAATAATCAATAGCGCCATTAAAGTGTCCGTAAAAATGGGTGAATCCCCGCTGAAGCGGATGATATTGAAGCCTGGAATGACCGAGGTGCCATTTACCAAGGATAGCCCTGTGTTTATACCCTGCCTCTGCCAACACTTCCGGCAAGAATACCTCGCTGGTATCAACGCCATAATCCCGCCAGGGAGGAATCACAGTCTGGCGCAACCCAAACCGGTCAGGATAGCGACCTGTCATCAGCCCTGCACGGGTCGGCGAGCAAACCGGAGCGACGTAATACCGGTTGAGCACGATTCCCTCTTTTGCCAGCGTGTCAAGATTCGGTGTTTTAATATCGCTACCATAGTACCCTACATCCCCGTAGCCTAAGTCATCTGCCAGAATAATAATGATATTGGGTTTTGAGGCAGTCTCGTTCTCATCAGAAGCTGCCGCCTTTCCTGCGTTCTTAGGAGAGCAACCAAAGAATAACAGGGAAGCGATCAGTAGTAAAAGGTAATGAATACACGGCATATTCCTATATTTTTAATCTTCTGTTGAATAAGACTTTTGCAATACTTCAATGGATGCGTAAAACCCATCCGGAAACGTTACTCTTGTCTGCTCTTGATGACATGATCTCTCCAATCTGTCAGCTTCTTCTGCAATGCATCTACTTTTTCGGGTAAAGCTTCGTGAAGGTCATTTTTTTCACCCAGATCTTCTTTCAGATTATACAATGCTCTTTCACCTGTGTCAAAGAACTCAATCAATTTCCAGTCGCCCTCACGTATGGCACCCGCGGAACGCCCCCCCAGAAAATGCCTCTCCTCCAAAGGATAGTGCCAGTAGAAGGTACGTATGGGTACCGGCCCCTCCCCGGTTCCCAGCAGGTAAGGAACGATGCTCATTCCATCCAGTTTTTGATCTTTGGGTAAGGGCGTATTGGTTAATTCACACAGGGTTGGGTAAAAGTCATAGTTAGCTGTAGGAAAGTCAACGACTCTGCCACCGGTAATCTTTTCCGGTTGGTAGACGATCAGAGGCTCTCGTATACCGCCTTCGTATAAGGTGCTTTTTCCGCCCCGCAAGGGAGTGTTGTCCGTTACACGGCTTTCTCCGCCGTTATCACTGGTGAAAATAATGAGTGTATTGTTGGCAATGCCCAATGCCTGTAACTTTTTCCGGATCATGCCTACCCCCTCATCGATGATTTTGAGTTGTGCTGCCAGATGTGGGTTGTTCTCTTTGGCAAAATAGTCAGCAGGCCATTTCTGGTATGGATCATTTTCAGGATTGTTATCCGAAGGAGGACTTTGACCACTCTCCGGTTTTTTCCTGAAATGATCTACCACTTCGGGTTGCCCGTGCAGCATGGTATGCACCGCATAGTGACTCAGATACAGGAAAAAAGGCCGCTTTTTGTTTCTTTCTATAAAATCAACCGCTTCAGCATTCATTCGGTCTACCAAGAACTCATGTTCACCCTTGAGTTTTTTCTTCAAATCAGGATTGAAATGGTAAGGATAGAAATATGTGCCGTTGGCAATCCCGGTCGTCTCTGAGGTATAGACCTCCTGGAAACCATGCTGGTCAGGCAAAGTTTCCTCAGGAGCCCCTTTGGATTCATACCCGGATAAATGCCATTTACCGATAATGCCCGTATGATAACCATTGCCTCTCAGTGCCTCCGCCAAGGTAGTGTAGGACGTATCCAGATGATCAGCCGCATCGGGACGCAGGTAGTCGGTGATGCCTACCCTGGCTGGGTACTGGCCGGTCATCAACGCCGCCCGGTAGGGAGAACACACCGGCGCAGCAGCATACGCTTGGGTAAACCGCACCCCGTCGCTGGCAAGTTGGTCCAGGTTGGGAGTCTCGTTGAAGGTATTGCCATAGCATCCCAGTTCACTGTAGCCCAGGTCATCAGCCAAAATGTAGATGATATTGGGTTTCTGGCTGGACTGCCCCTTGAGTTGATGATCAAATGACAAGAGCGATAAAGCTAAAACCAGCAGTAAGACATGATAAGTCTTTAAAATCTTCATGGTTATCGGTAGTTTCTAAAGTTGTTTCATCTCATCGCTGATCTGCCATTATTGACCATAGCCTTCGTTTTGCACTAAATTAGGGTTAGCCACAATTTCTGTTCGGGGAAAGGGATACAGTATCTGATAGGGCTGTGCACCTTTGCCACGATCCTGCGCATTGGAGATAAATTTATCATGTCTGATCAGATCACTTCTGCGTTTAGACTCTGAGTAGAATTCCCATCCCCGCTCATCAAGGATGTGGTCGCGTAAGGAGGTCTGGTTGAAGTCTGCCAACGCAAGCGGTGAAACCCCTGCCCTCACCCTCACCTGGTTGATCAGGTCAATTGCTTCCTGGGTGGGGCCGTTCAGTTCGTTCAGGGCTTCTGCCCGGCTCAGTAAGATATCAGCATAACGCACGACAGGGAAATCGTTTTCTGCATCAGGACCTACACGCTCTAAGTCAAAAAATTTAAAACTACGCGTATTGTCGTTGCCCAACAACTTGACAGTATCTCCTTCTATGTTCTCATATTCTGTCAGAAACATTGTCCTGCGATCGTCATTTGGGTCAAAAGAGTTAATAAAATTGTCGTAGTACCGGAATTGCGCAGCAAAGTTGGCCCCTGGAACAGTAGATCCCGGGGGCAAAGAAAGGGATAACCACTCAGTGCCTAAGCCTCCGCCTATTCTCGATTGCGGGTACACAAAGATAAATTCCGGATTGATCTCGTTTTCAGGGGCAAACATCTCCGGGTAGTTAGGATACAGACTATACAATTGCAGATCCATCACTTCCTGAGCGGTATTGGTACATGGCTGCCACTGCCTGGTATTCAAATAGAATTTGGTAAGCACAGCCAGGGCAGCCCCTTTGGTGATGCGGTACTGCATCTGCTCGAGAGGAACCACCTCAGCAGCAGCCCTCAGCTCAGTTTCAATAAATTCATTCAAAACTGACAATGCTTCTTTTTCAGGATAAAGTTCATCCGTAGAACTGGTGATTAAGGGAACCTCCCCAAACCATTTGGTGAGCAAGTAGTACTGCAAGGCCCGGATAAATCGAGCTTCCCCGATACGTACCTGCCGGTCGGCATTTTCAAATTCCACGTTTTCAGCATTTTCCAGAAACAGGTTTGCATCGCGGATAGGATTCCAGAGCCGGTTGTAAACCCCTTCTATCCAGGGATGCTCCGGGTCGTAGGCAAAATCCTGGATCAAAGCAGCCTGTCGGCCCTGTCCGCCGCCTGTTTCAAAGAACAAATCCGTAGGTCCTTCTTCCAGATAATGCGTTTGTATCAACGAGAAACGGTGCCATTGCATGGTACCGTAAGCTGATACCAGCAGCGCCTCCAGCCCATTTTCTGTACTCAAGGTATTTTCAGGGGAAAGCTGATCAAAAGGTTCTTCCTGCAATTGTTCTTCGCAGGCAAAAGTAAACAACATGAACAATGCGCTTGACACCCAGATTTTATATGTAGTAAGCAGTTTCATAAGATCAGTGATTGTAGTTTAAAATGTGATTTGACACCCAATGGTATACGTTCTGGCATTGGGGTAAGCATTGTAATCCGCCCGAGCTGAGTTGGCGCTGTTGCTTAATGAATTCACTTCAGGATCAAATCCCAGATAATCGGTAAACAGCAGCAGGTTGTCGCCCTGAAAATATACATTCACGGCATTGAGAAAACGGATTGCTTCTGTATTGAGCGTATAGTTTAGCCGCACGTTCCTCAAACGGAAAAAGGTGGCATCCTCAATGGACAGACTATTGACAGTACTTCCTCCATAACTGTTAGGATTGACACCCGAAGGCCATTGATTGGTGGGATTCTGGGGCGTCCATCTGTTCAGTGTCGGTTCAGCCAGCCTGTTTCTTCGCTCCTCAATAGGATAGATCGTATACAACAGGTTTTGGTTCAGCAATTCCTGACCAAAATCACCTGCAAAGAATATATCCAACCCGAATCTTTTATAGGTTAAAGAATTTCTAAACCCTAAAGAAAAGTCCGGAAAGGGACTGCCGATGGTCGTCTTGTCATCGCTGGTGATAGACCCATCAGGCTCACCATTAGGCCCACTGATATCTTGGAATTTAGGATATCCCGGTTGGGCATTGGGCTGGGCAGAATTAGCAATATCATCTCCCTCCTGCCATATACCGTCTACAAGCAGCCCGTAATAACTGTTGAGCGGTAAGCCTACCTGAACGATAGAGATATCGGGGGTAAAAGGAAGCCCCCCCTGCAAAATTTGGTCAATACTTCCCAGGCTGGTCACCCGGTTATCGATCTGTGTATAGGTCAGCGTTGATGACCAGGAAAAATTATTCCCGACAATATTACGGGTATTGAGCATGAG
>JBBSNI010000327.1:0-6804 GCA_038232695.1 Cytophagales bacterium | reverse complement strand
ATATATCAATGAACTTTTGCTCAACAGATTTATTGATGTGTTCGGGATTGACCCCGAACATGAAGATAATTACAATAAAATTAAATCACTTTACCACATAGGTAGAATGGCTGCCTGATTTATCTACAGACTATTGCTTTATGAGACATTGAGTAAGATAACGTTGAGCGATTGCGATATACCGTAGATATTAGCTCTTCTTGTATTCGTATACGACCTGCCCTTGCGGGTTCCACTCTTTCATGGTGTAGGGCGGTGTATTATATTCGAAGGGGTCGTCGGGGTATTTGATCTGCTTCTTGGCGCGGCGCTCAAAGTCGTAGTATTCTGTCCAGACGCCTACCTTTTTGCCATTGCGGTATTCGCCCTCTACGGCCACACGTCCGGTTTTATGAAAATAGAAATAATAGCCTTCTTCTTCTCCATATTCAATAGGAACAACTTCTTTGATCTTATCCCGCTTGTCTTTGTCATAGTAGCTTACTTCCGACTCGCGGGGCCAGCCGCGGGTATACTTTTCTTTATCCATCAGGATATTGTTCTTGTTGTAGGTAGTCCAGCGGCCATGTTTGGTACCTTTGTAGAAGATACCTTCTTCCAGCATCTCCCCTTCTTCGGTCATCTTCTTATAAGGGCCATGCAAGATCAGCGCTTTATCTTTGGTGATGTTGTGTGTGGTACGGATCTGGTTGCGTTTGGTATCAAACCAGTAGACATCCCTCACATAAGGATCGGGTTCTTCGTATTTTTTGAGATAATAGAACTGCTCAATGATGGTCTGCCCGCCGTAGCCTGACTTGGTGAAGCCCTTCTTGGTCTTAATGCCATAGAAAACCTTTTTCTTGCGCTTCTTCTTTTTTGTCTTTACACTATCTTCTGCAGCTTCCTCTTCGGCTTCCAGATTAATGGTAAGCGGTATGGTCGTCGCAGGATCGATGATAAACCCCCGGGTCGTATCTGCTGCTACAGAATCTTTTTCTGCCTGCTGCCCCCAGCTTACAAGGGAACAGACAAGAAACAAAGCTGTCAGAATGAAACGTATTTTCATAAGATGTTAATAATCTTTCAGCACAACAAACGGTTGTTTTAGTGTTTTATTTTATAAACAAAAAAAGCCTTAACGATTAGGCTAAGGCTTTTTGTTGGAGTGATCCCGCTGGGATTCGAACCCAGGACCCATACATTAAAAGTGTATTGCTCTACCAGCTGAGCTACGGAATCTTAATATGAAATTACCGTGATTGATCACTCTGGAATGGTCGCCACAGGATGGCTGCGGTTGCTTTTATACGGGCTTTCCCCGTAATTGCGTTGCAAAGGTAAAAGGCTTGTATGAAAATCCAAAACGTAATCCATAAAATTCTCTTGCTGTCTTTCATTAACCTGTATTCAGGGCAAATGGTTCTGGCGCAGACTGACCAGGCACAATTGTTAAAAACGGCAGATTCTCTCTATGCAGCCCGGCAGTATACACAGTCTTATAAACTCTACGATGCGCTTTACCGGGAGCAAGGCGTTTGGTCGCCCGCTATGCTGCTCCGGATGGCTTTTATACAGGAAGGCTTAGGCGACTACAGCGAAGCGTTGTATTACCTCAACGAGTATTATATCCTTACTTCTGACGAAAGAGCCGTAGAGAAAATACAGCAACTCTCCGAAGCGCATAACCTGCGGGGCTACACCTACCAGGACTACGATCTGTTCCTTCGCTTCTTTAGAGAACACCGCTTCCTGTTCCTGTACGGGCTGCTGGCTATTGCGCTGGCAGGACTGGCGTACGTCGCCCTTCGCAAAAAACGCATCGAGCATCCGTATGGCTTTGGGGTCAGCTATGTCATCCTGCTGGGCTTGTTGTTCTTTATCACCAATTTCTCTGTCAGCCCCCGGCAGGCTATTATCACCGCTGACAATACCTACATCATGAAAGGTCCGTCGGCGGGCGCGGCGGTAGTGTCCGTCAGCGGGAAGGGTCACCGCGTCACGGTAGAAGGGCAGCAGGATGTCTGGACAAAAATTGAGTGGGAAGGGCAGCCAGCCTTCGTGCGCCAGCATAATTTGCGTTTTATCAACCCGTAGTGGCCTGCCCGGCAAAAAGACACCAAAGAACTTTGTTTTGAACTTTATTTTTTTGTAAATTATTTATTCATAAGCAGACGCTTAGTCCTTCGGAAAGGGCTCTCTGTTCATTTTTTAAATTGTTTTCAATGGCAAACACTTTCTCAACGGCTACCAGGAAAGAAACCGCCGTGCTGGTGGCTTTGATCAACCAGTCGCAACCGGTCTATAAGGTAGAAGAATACTTAGACGAACTGGCTTTCCTGGCGATGACTTCCGGGGCGGTGACTCTGGCGCGTTTCACACAAAAATTAGAAAAACCGGATACTGCCTATTTCGTAGGCAAAGGCAAGCTGGAAGAGATCCGCAGCTATGTGCAGCAGCATGAGGTGGATATGGTCATCTTCGACGATGACCTCACGCCCTCCCAGGTGCGCAACCTGGAGCGGACACTCGAGTGCAAAATCCTGGACAGAAGCCTGCTCATCCTCAACATATTTTCTATCCGTGCCAAAACAGCGCAGGCTAAGGCGCAGGTAGAACTGGCGCAGTACCAGTACCTGCTGCCCCGCCTGACCAAGATGTGGTCGCACCTTTCCAAACAAAAGGGAGGTATCGGGATGCGCGGGCCGGGTGAGAAAGAGCTTGAGACCGACCGCCGTATTGTGCGCGATAAGATCTCTCTTTTCAACAAAAAGCTCGAAAAGATTGACAAGCAAAGCGCTACGCGCCGCAAAGCCCGGCAGAAGATCGTCCGGGTAGCCCTGGTCGGCTACACCAACGTAGGCAAATCCACGCTGATGCAACTGCTTTCTAAAACCGATGTATTTGCAGAAAACAAGCTGTTTGCCACCGTAGACTCTACCGTCCGCAAGGTGGTGATCGGTCAGATTCCTTTTCTGCTCACCGATACGGTAGGGTTTATCCGCAAGCTGCCGCACGCGCTGATAGAGTGCTTTAAGTCTACGCTGGACGAGATCCGCGAAGCCGATGTGCTACTGCACGTGGTGGATGTTTCTCACGCTTCGTTTGAGGAGCAAATCCATGTGGTCAACGCTACGCTGGCAGAGATCAAGGCAGCCGATAAGCCTACCATCATGGTGTTCAACAAAATTGACCAACTCATACACCACAACGGGCAGAACGGACAAGAACACGAACCTGAAGCCACAGAACATCATCCACCCCTGACGCTGGCGCAATTGGAAAAGATGTATGTCAACGACGGGCAGCACGAAGCCGTTTTTATCTCAGCCTCCAAACAGATCAACATAGATAAACTGCGAAAGGCGTTGTACGATAAAATAGCCGACAAGTATTTTACCATCTACCCGAACGAGAAGAAAGTCTGGGCGTATTATTAAGCGGGAAGTCAGAAGTCCGAAGACGGAAGTAAAAACTGCTTCGGTCCCGGTGGGGCACCGCTTCCCGCTTCTAAAATCTTAACTGTATCCCGTTTGTCACCGAATATACCAGCTTGGTTATGGGCACAATCGGTTGGTTTTCGTAAGTGGCGCCGGCGGTTGTCCGCAGGGCCAGGCGGGAGGTGATGCGCACCAGCAGGTTGGCATCGGCGCTGATGCGGTGGCGGAAGAATTCCTGTACATGGTCGTAGCCTGTCTGGTAGTAGGCAATGATGTTAAAGTCTGCATTTTCGCTAAGCTTCACTCGATTGGCAATGTAGTTGGTTGATTGCCAGATGTTAATGTCGCGGGTCAGTCCTTCGCTGGCGGGCACTTCCCACACCTCACGCTCACGCATGGCGCCTATGCCTATGTACAGGTTAGAATTTTCGGCATCGTATACCCGGTAGCGGATGCCGCCGCCGCCAATCCAGCGCAACTGCATCCCCCGCCCCTGGTCGTACTGAAGCTGGGTGAAAGTCTCGTAAGAAAGCCTTTGCTTTCGCAGCCAGTTGATACGAAAATGCCCGTACCCGGTGCTGTTGATCGACTGGTCGTTGGTCGCGTTGTACTGAAACTGGGTCAGCAGCAAAAAGCTGTGGTATTCGGAGATGTAGCCCACGTCAGAGTTGGCGGTCAGCCCTATAAAGACCACTGTCTGACCCGCATCATTGATACTGCGGTTGTTGATATTAAAGTCTGCCCCAACGCTGCCTACAAAATAGTTGGCAGAGTCACCTTTCAGCCTGTTCTTTTCTACATTTAGTATTTGACCGTAAAGGGTTTGTCCTGATAATAGAATAAATAATAACAGGTAAAAATGTCTGAACATAGTTAGATGTCGATGGGTGGTTTATGGATGCTTTCCGGTCCCGGCCGGGCATGGCTCTGTCAGAACCGGATTCCATCCGGCATGATATAGCGTTTTTGGATGATCTCGTCGGCAGAGGCTTTTCTCACCTGTAACACGCGCCCCCGGAAGTGAAGGTCTTTGCCAGCCATTGCATGGTTGAGGTCTACTTCAAGATAGGTAGCCGTTTTCTTCACTATTTTACCGTTTTGTTTGCGTCCCTGGTCGTCGGTAACCGCTACATACTGCCCTACGTCGCGGATAGAGTCAGCCATTTCCTCGTCTACGACGAAGCGCTCGATAGGAATCTCTACTATCTGGGCTTGCTGACGTTGCCCATAGGCCTGGCGGGCGGGCAGGATAAACTCGAAAGTATCGCCAGCCGCAAGTCCCCGCAGATGCTGCTGAAAAGCCTCCAGGATATGGTCTGATGGATAGAAGAAGATAAAAGGATAAGCGATGTCCATCACTTCCATAACCGGTCCGGCACCATCTTTCTCTCTCAGTTCATAGCTCAGCGTCACAATGGTGTTTTCTTCGATAGTCGTCATGTATCAACGTTAATTTATAACCAAACGTACCAGTCCGGGCATTGTTCAAAAACCAAAACAAAGCGGGCAGCCTTGACAAATCTCTGTCAAAGCATTTGAAAAAGAAGCTGAAAAGCCTACTTTTGCACAAAGCCATCAGGGCAAAGAAAAATATTATAAAAGCGGTTTAGGGAAAATATTTTTAAAGAATCTGGCCCCGTAGTTCAATGGATAGAATAGAAGTTTCCTAAACTTTAGATACAGGTTCGATTCCTGTCGGGGCTATTTTCATTTGACGCAACTGCTTGATCTTCAAGTAGTTGCGTTTTATTTTTACGTAGTTGGGAAACAAAAACATTTTTGTTGCTGCAAGGTCAAACATTGCAAAAAGGTACCTACTACCAATAGCCTTTTGTTTTGAAAGGCAAAAACAAGGTGTCTTCCGAAGGAATCTCGTTGGTCAAAGCAAAGCCTAACTCTTCCCGTAGAAAAGCAATATTATCCCTGCCATAGTCTTCTATCTCAGAAAAGTCGTCACAGTCGGCTAACATGCCGCATAGAATCAATCCTAAAATGTCCCCCAACTGATGGTGGCAACGCCCTTGAACCCGAAAATCCTGGACTTTTGAAAAGTATCTTGGTATTTGCATTCACAAAGGTAACTACCTTGACAAAATATCCCTGTTTTGGTACGGAAACCCTGTTTTGCAAATGAGATAGGCAACCTTACCACTTGTTAGTTTTTTCAGTTTTATTTTTTGCAGTCTCAACTAAAGCCCATCAATAGCCTCCTCTATCGCTTCCATCTTCTGGTCGGTATACGTGCCGGAGGTGGCATAGACGATGTTGCCGTTTTGGTCCAGCAGGAAAAAATAAGGGACGTCGCGCTTTTCAAAATCCAGGGCTTCTTTGTAAGGCTTCAGGGAGCCTTGGTAAAACAGTACATAGGGAAGCAGGCGGCTATCCAGGTGTTTGGCCGCGTTCTTTTTGGCAATGCCTTTAGCAGCGGCGTGGATGCCTGTAAACATAGGAATAAAGTAAACGTCTATGTCGTGGGCGAAGCTGGCAAATAAACCACCGTCTTTTATCTTTTGCTGGATAAACGTTTGAAACACCGGCGCCATCCAGGTATTCAGGTCTTCTTCCGACTTTTTAGAATACGCCATCCCGATCAAAGTCACCCGCCCTTTGGTATCTTCAGGCAGATTCATTACTTTGTCGTCCATCGTCTCTACCTGCATCGCCGGAAAAGACTTACCAATAGACTGAGAAGCAACACGCTGAACAGCAGCCCCATAGCATAGAATAACAAGCAAAGCAGAAACGAATAGGGTCTTTTTCATAAATACTGTTTTCTCAAATGGTTTACAAAAATTTTGCCTTTACTCACTTATCATATCATGCTAATCATAAAATCATTTCATCATAGTCTAAGACATAATAAACCAGTTCTTACCCGCTAACCCTATGCCTATGAAAACTATCTTTGCCCGCCAACTCCTATTACTGTTTTTACTAATCGCTATGATCAACCCTTTACAAGCACAGCAGAGCTACCAAACCCCGCCGCCCGTGATGGCAGACCTTGTCAACGCCCCGCAGACGCCCGCCGTGAGCGTCAACAGCACGGGCGATTGGTTGCTGCTCATGGAGCGTCCGGGCTATCCTTCCATCGAAGTGCTGGCGCAGCCGGAGCTTCGCCTGGCAGGTATCCGCATCAACCCCCGCACTAATGGCGCCAGCCGTACTACCCATTATACCAAACTCACCTTGCAACGGCTGGATGGGCAAGTGGGCGGCAAACCGCGTGAATTTTCTGTACAAGGACTGCCCCAAGAACCCCGGTCTGGCGAGACCCGGTCTGGCGAGACCCGGTCTGGCGAGACCCGGTCTGGCGAGACCCGGTCTGGCGAGACCCGGTCTGGCGAGACCCGGTCTGGCGAGACCCGGTCTGGCGAGACCCGGT
>JBBSNI010000326.1:0-6846 GCA_038232695.1 Cytophagales bacterium | reverse complement strand
GTTTAAATATTCAATAATCAATATTCAATAATCAATGCTCAAGTATGAACCACTAAAGAGCCTTCACCCTAACTTGTCTGGCGCGCGTTTGAGTGCAACGGAAACGCCCGCCAGTTTCTTAATTCAAACACCTGAACACATTAACACCTGAACACCCAAACTCCGCCTATGCCACTACTTTTTGAGCTTACCTTTCCGCTGAAAGATCCTGTGCAGATTTTTTCGGTTATACTGCTGATCATTTTGCTGGCGCCGCTGCTCTTGAACAAGCTTAAGATTCCCGGCATCCTGGGGCTGATCCTGGCCGGTACACTGGTGGGTCCGCATGGGCTGAACCTGTTGCAAAGTAATGAGACGACTCTGTTTGGCACGGTAGGGCTGCTTTACATCATGTTTCTGGCTGGGTTGGAAGTTGACATGAACGACTTCCGCAAGAACCGCTACAAAAGTATGGTTTTTGGCGGCATCACCTTCCTCATTCCACTTGTGTTGGGTACGCTGGCCAGCCATTTTATTTTACAGTACCCGCCCCGCGCTTCTTTTCTGCTGGCCAGCATGTTTGCTACTCATACCCTGATTGCTTACCCACTGGCCAGTCGGCTGGGCATCACTAAGAACGAAGCCGTTACTATTACAGTGGGCGGCACCATCATCACCGATACGCTGGCGCTGCTGATCCTGGCAGTCATTACCGGCTCGGTAAAAGGCGAGCTTACCCCTGAATTTTGGATACGGCTGGTCATCTCCATGACGTTGTTTGTTTTCATTGTACTATGGGTTTTTCCCAAGATAGCCCGCTGGTTTTTCCGGAATGCAGAAAAAGAAGATGTGGTGCAGTATATCTTCGCTCTGATGGTAGTCTTTGCCGCTGCCTTCCTGGCAGAGGTCGCCGGGCTGGAGCCTATTATCGGAGCCTTTCTGGCGGGGCTGGCCATCAACCGGCTCATTCCGCATACTTCTGCGCTGATGAACCGTATTGAGTTTATCGGCAACGCCCTGTTTATTCCATTCTTTTTGATCGGTGTGGGCATGTTGGTAGACCTGAGCGTGTTGTTTCAGGGACCGCAGGCACTGGTAGTCGCCCTGACGCTGACGACCGTAGCTTTAGGAAGCAAATGGCTGGCAGCGTTTCTCACACAAAAGGTGTTTCATTTCTCTGTCTTGCAGCGCAACATCATCTTCGGGCTAAGTAGTTCTCATGCCGCAGCCACTATTGCCATTATACTCATTGCCTTCAACCTGGGTATTCTGGACGAAAACGTCCTTAACGGTACCATCCTGCTCATCCTGGTCACCTGCATGGTCAGTTCGCTGGTGACCGACCGGGCGGGGCGCCGTTTGGCAGTGCAGGAAACCCACCAGAAACCGGAGCTTACCGGGTATCAGGACAGGATACTGGTGCCGGTAGCCAATCCTGCCAACCTGGAAGGACTCATCGACCTGGCCATCATGATCCGGCAGCCGCAGGCAGATACCCCTATTTATCCGCTGTCTGTCATCCTGGATGATCAGCAGGCGCAGGACAATGTGCTGATACACCAGAAAATGTTTGAGAAGATCGTCAAATACGCGGCGGCTTCCAACCATACGCTGCATCCTGTCTCCCGGGTTGACCTGAACGCCAGCAGTGGCATTGTACGGGCAGTGAAGGAACTGATGATCACCAAGATTGTATTAGGCTGGAACGGCAAAGTGACTGCCAGGACCCGTTTTTTCGGCGGTGTGCTCGACTATGTGGTAGCCCATACCGAACAAATGGTGCTGGTCACCAGGCTGCTGTATCCTGTCAATACGTTTGATAAGATGATCGTCATCGCGCCGCCTAACGCGGCGGTGGAGCCTGGTTTTGAAAACTGGATGGAGACCGTGATCGTCCTTTGCCACCAGACGACCGGCAGTATGCAGCTTTTCGGCGACCGCACCACGCTGGCAGCGATGCAGGAGCAGGCCGCCTCCGGCAAGCCCACCGTAGAAACCACTGCTACGGAGTTCGACGACTGGGAAGACTTCCTGGTGCTTGCCAGGGAAATAGGCGATCATGATTTGCTCATCCTGGTCAGCGCCCGCCAGAATACACCTTCTTATCATGCTTACCTGGAAAAGATCCCGACTTACTTGTCCAAACACTTCCGCAACACCAGCTTTGTGGTAGTATATCCCAGGCAGCCGTTGGTTTGAAAGAGAAAATATCCCTAACCCTAATCAGTAAAGCTATGCGTATAAATATCAGGCTGGCTAATGAGACCGATATCAGCGAAGTGCTGGAGATGATGGAATCTTTTTATGCCATTGACCAATATGCTTTTTCCAAAGATATTACAGAGAAGAACCTGTTGACATTTATCAACGATCCACACTTAGGCAGGCTCTGGATCATAGAACACGCACAGGAAGTCATTGGCTATATGGCTTTGACGTTTGGGTATAGCTTTGAGTTTCAGGGAAGAAACGCCTTTCTGGATGAGCTTTATCTCGAAGAAGCGTTCAGAAGCCAGGGCATAGGCGCACAGGCTGTTGACTTCGTATTGACGCAGGCTGCCTTGCTGGGCATTCAAGCCGTTCACCTGGAAGCAGAAAAGCATAACACAAAAGGCAATAAGCTGTATGAGAAGAAAGGATTTATCCCTCACAAACGCATACTCATGACGCGGCGGATATAGATGGAAGATGGAAGACAGAAGGCGGTAGTTGATAGACCGAAGATGGCTGAAATAGACTCACCCCTCACTCCGGCAGAATCTGCACGTAATACTGCCACCTCGATTTACCCGATACAAAAAGATGAAACAAAGCAAACAGTTCCAGGGAAAAAGGCAGATAGCCCAGATAGCCTAACAAAGGCATCTCAAATACATGCCAGAAATCTACATAAGGAAGGGTATACAGCCATTGAGGGCTGGAATAATAGTTCCACATCTCCCACAAGAAGCCGCAGAGGAGGCTGGCCGTCCACAGGGCAATGACCTCCCGCCAGTCGCGGTAGGCGGTGTTTTGCAATAGGGTACGGTTGCCCAGCCAGTAGTTTAGCGGGTCCAGTATAAAGTAGAGCGACATCCAGATAAAAGCCATCGAATACGCAGGAAAAAGCAGCACACACACCAGCAGTACTACCCCTAATACGAACATCGCTACCCTGATCCAACGAGACCTGCCAATCCGTGGACCTTTGACCAGGTGCTGCAACCAGCGGAACGTGCCGATCCACTCGGCGGTGCCGAACATAGCGGGCACGACGGTAGAAAAGCTCAGCGAAGCCCAGAAAAAGTATTCTACATCGGAGAAAGCCTCCCGTTGGGTGTACGTCCAATATTGCGCTCCCTCGTTGAATGCCTCAAAAAGCCACCAGGACGGCACCGATACAAAAAACAGCAGTGCATACGCTTTGATATTACGGGTAAAAAGGGAATTTCCTTTCCGCATATACGTCAGTGCATCAATGGTCAGCGCATAGCCCAGCCAGAGGGGGAAAAAGCTCCAGTGCGTCCGCAGCCCGTCCAGCGACCAGTTGAGTACCCAAAACACGCTCAGCAGCAGCAAACCGATCCATCCGTGGATGGGGAAGTTGCCTATCAGCAGGTTGGAGCTGTATGTACGCTTGCGGCTTACTTTCATGCAAAAAAGTGGAACTTGAAAAATAGCGGGGTCTTGTTTATTTCCACTTTACTTAACACGTAAACTATCCCAGTGTTCGTGCCCATTATTCAAAGACGCCGACACACGAAATCCCCGGTGAAATTCAAAACTTAATCCACTTTGTGTGCGTTATATGTCATAATTATTTAGAAGTAATCTAAATTGTTATTACTTTGCAGCCAGAAAGCTACCTAACCCGTCCTGATGTATGAAAACCTTAGATCAGCTTAAACCCGGAGACAAAGCCATGATCTCCAACCTGAAGCCTTCAGACCTTACGACCAAACTGCTGGAAATGGGATTGCTGCCCGGCAGAACGGTACGCTTTAACTTCAAAGCGCCCCTGGGCGATCCCATCTCCGTACAAATTGCCGGTTACAGCTTGTCTTTGCGCCTGAGCGAAGCGCATTTAATTGAGTTGGCATGAGTACGCAAACGGCCGCTTCTACGCCAGAGGTTCAAAAAACACACCTCACCATTGCCCTGGCCGGAAACCCCAACGCCGGTAAATCTACCCTGTTTAACCTACTGACCGGGCTCAACCAGAAGGTAGGCAACTATCCTGGTGTGACGGTAGAGCGAAGAAGCGGACGCACCACACTCAACAACCACACCACTGCCGAAATCATCGACCTGCCCGGCACCTACAGCGTCTATCCCCGCTCGGCCGACGAGCAGGTGGTCGTCGATGTACTGCTCAACCGCAACAGCCCGCATTACCCGGATGTGGTGGTGGTGGTGGCTGACCTGAACAACCTGGAAAGAAGTCTGCTGCTGTTTACCCAGGTACAGGATTTGGGTTTGCCTTCGGTGTTGGTGCTCAACATGGCTGACCTGGCGCAGAAGCGAGGGCTGCACATTGATACCCGCAAATTAAGCCAGGCGTTGGGCAACGCCCCTATTGTCACGATGAATGCCCGCAACGGGGAAGGATTAGCCGAACTGAAAGCTTGTTTAACAGAAAATATCAAGCCCGGCACCACGCCATTTTATGAAGTATACAAGCTGGCGCCGGAAGCCATTGCCGAGGTAAAATACCAGTTCCGGCGGCACAATTATTATGAGGCTTACCAATTGCTGCACCACGGTGAGCACCTTACCTTTCTTACCCCGGCAGAAAAAGAGCAGCTTGCCCGGCTCAGAAGCCAGGGCAATATAGATACCGCAGCCTTGCAGATGGAGGAGACCAAAGCCCGCTATGCCCACATCCAACACCTGCTGGATACGGTGCTGACCCTGCCGGAAGAGTCTTCGCAGGCGTCTTTTTCAGAGAAGATAGACCGGATCGTTACCCATCGTATTTTTGGCTACTTTATCTTCCTGGGCATTTTGTTCATGGTCTTTCAGGCCATCTTCGCCTGGGCCACCGTCCCGATGGACTATATTGACCTTGCCTTCTCTCAACTCAGCGAGTGGATCAAAGACACCCTGCCCGGCGGGCTGCTTACCGACCTGCTGGCCGAAGGTGTGCTGCCCGGCATTGGCGGCGTGGTGATCTTTGTGCCCCAGATCGCCATCCTGTTTGTCTTTATTGCCCTGCTGGAAGAGACCGGCTACATGGCGCGGGTGGTCTTTTTGATGGACAAGATCATGCGCAAAGCCGGGCTGAACGGACGCAGTGTGGTGCCGCTTATCTCCGGCATGGCCTGCGCCGTACCTGCCATCATGGCTGCCCGCAGCATCGACCACTGGAAAGACCGGCTGATCACTATTTTTGTCACACCTTTTATGAGTTGCTCTGCCCGCTTACCGGTCTATACCATCCTGATCGCCCTGGTGGTTCCTGACAGAACGATGCTGGGGTTTATCAACTTGCAGGGGCTCACGCTGATGGGGATGTACCTGTTAGGCTTTGCCGCAGCCATGGGATCGGCTTTGCTGATGAAGTATGTGATCCGGGCGCGTAAGAGCGGCTTTCTGATCATGGAACTGCCTACCTACCGCTGGCCGCGCTGGGGCAATGTGCTGATAACCTCTTACGAGAAGTCCAAATCTTTTGTGGTGGAAGCCGGTAAGATCATCCTGGCCGTTTCCATTGTGTTGTGGGTGCTGGCCTCCTATGGCCCGGGGGACCGCATGGCGCAGGCCGAACAACAGCTAAGAACCGAAGCTACCATAGGTTCGCAGGATTTGGAAAACCAGGTGGCGGCCGCCCGCCTGCAACACTCTTACGCCGGTGTGTTGGGGCAAGGGCTGGAGCCTGCTATCAAGCCTTTGGGCTACGACTGGAAGATAGGTATTGCACTCATCACTTCCTTTGCTGCCCGAGAAGTGTTTGTAGGCACCATGGCCACGCTCTACAGTGTAGGCGAAGATTTTGAAGACGACAGCACCATCAAAAGCCGGATGCGTTCGGAAGTCAACCCGGAGACAGGCGGACCGCGCTATACGCTGGCCGTGGCTTTTTCCCTTTTGGTATTTTATGCGTTTGCGATGCAATGCATGAGCACCGTAGCGGTGGTCTACCGGGAGACCAAAGGCTGGAAGTGGCCGATATTGCAGATGGCTTATATGACGGCACTTGCCTATGTCTCTGCCTTTTTAGTATACCAAACCCTGTCCTGACATGATACAGGAAATCATCATAGCCCTGATCTTTCTGGCCGCCTTAGCCTATATCGGCAAGATCATTTACCGCAGCTTCAAACCTAAAAACGGCGTGTGTGATAAAGGCTGCGGTAGTTGCAGCGCCATAGACTTTAAAAAGCTGGAGCAGCAGATCAAAAAAGACAAGGAGAAGCAAAAGGTTTAATTTCCGGTCTTTTTAATTCCGGAACCTTTCTGCCAGTTTTATGATATTCAGCTTCCTGCGAAGGGTGTCCCGAAGATGCCGACGGCAAGTTCTGCCCAAATGAGGAAGAATGTTGCCAGAATGACCACACAGTAGAATGAGGATAAGTCTTTTGTGCTGCGTAATCATAACCATTGTTTTTTAGGTGAATACATTGAAAGTACTTTGAATTACAAAGTAAAATATAAAAACATATCCAGGCAAACTTTTAGTCAAAAATAATGAAATGCCGACCATTCAGTTTCTGTTAAGTCCGCAATTTTAGAAATATGTTGTTTAAATTTTGTTTGGTGTATACCGCTGGAATATGTTTCGTTTTCTTTGCGCGAACAAATGATAATACATATATTTTTTTATCCAGGTCAGATAAGTTTTTTCAGTTCTTCTGCTGTAGTGCCTTATTTTTATCTGCTCACTTACTT
>JBBSNI010000325.1:0-6856 GCA_038232695.1 Cytophagales bacterium | reverse complement strand
GACGCCTTTAATCCGTCTGCCGCCGCCGGCGTGATGTGCCGCAATACGATCTCTGTCGGCTGGGACGGCTACCTCTACGACTGTGACTTTAACCAGATGCTGGATCTGAAAGTCAAAAACCCGCACAGCCAGCACGTCAGCCGGTGTAGTTTTGCTGATTTAGAGGAACGGGAGATAGTCATCAACCAGCACTGCTACGGATGCACCGCGGGTGCGGGCTCGAGTTGCGGCGGGTCTACGGTCTAAGGCTACTTTGTCAGGCCATCCTTCACAGGCAAATCATTGCCTGGTGCGCATTCAATGCCATTATCATTCCCTAAAGCAGATCAATATAAAATCTATTATGCAAAATCCCGGTAGTATCTGTTTAATCTGCTCACAAGCTGATCGTAAATCGGTTTGGTAAATTCTACAAACAGTGCCTGTGGGGGTGGAGGTACGGTAGCTTGCCGTTTGCACAAAGCTTTTTCTTTGGCGTTCAGTGCTCTTTCGTCGCCCTGATAGGTAGCCCATTCCTGAGACCAGATAAACTCTCCCTTCATTTCATCCCGGTAAATAAAAGACTGATGATATCCATCCAGGATTTCCATACTTAATATTCCTCCTGAAATCACTTCTGTGCCTGTAGTCACCAGCTTGGCGGTAACTCTGTCATAAATGGTTTTTTTCTTTCCATTTTCCAGGGTAATTTCTCCCACTTTTACACTGTCTTCACTGGTTACTGTCTCTGTGTTGCGGTGTGTGTTGGTTTGTCCTACCACAAAATCTTCAAATTTTAGCCTTAGCACCTGATCGGGCGTTTTTATTTTATGGCTTTTTGCCTCACGCGGCGTATAGAAAGCGACAAACATATATTGCCGGTTCTGATTTCTCAGATGATTAGCGACCTGGTCATAGAAGAAATCGGCACTTACTTTGTAAAACCGGGAAGGTACAGTCACAAACTCCAGGACTACTTTCAGAGTAGCTTTCTCTCGGGCTTCTATCAATTTTTTATCTATATCCAGGTATCCCGGCAAATACATGTTGGCTTTCTGAAATAGGTAATAAGCTTCTTTGGCGCTTTCACGGGAGTTAGTACGCATCGCTTTTTCTCCTGCCTGGTATTGTTCTGTGGCTGCTTTATCTTTGACTTGTCCATACTCTTTGTAGAAAGACTGTGGTTTGCTTACAATCTGTCTGGCTTTAGGCGTAGACTGTATAGCTTCGTAGAGCGCGTTCAGCGACTGATAAGCGTCGGCTGTGATGCTCCATTGCCAGGGATCACGGGAAACTTTGGCTTTCTGAATCTCATCTTTAAAATACTGAACAGCCAGCGGATAAGCTGTCCGCAAGGCATCCTGTGCCTTATTATTGCCCGGACTTTTCTTCAGCCGGTCGGTAGCCGCCACAACGGCTTCATAATAATTTCCTCTTTTTAATAATTTTTTACTGGAAGTACAGCTCAAGCTTACAGCAAGCATACATAGTAGCCATATCCGCAAAAGGGTCTGTATATTTAACATGGTAGGAGTAACTAATTTTTCCTTTTACCTACGCTAAATTCGGGCCAAATAGCTTTGCATGAGGAAATCACAAAGTAGCACGAAGTGTTGAAAATCTTTTGCGTTGTTTCTTTGTTATTGAGAATGACAGTTCCGGTTTTTCCTGATACAACACTTTCTGTCCATGAACACATACCGTTTTACCATCTTATGCATCCTGATCCTGAATGTCTGTAGCATCACCTACGGCCAGCAAGCTCCGCAGGCGCCTTCGCTGCCGAAGATATTGCCCGAAGAACTTGTGGAGCTTCAGGCAGATACGGACCTGGTGATCCTGGATACCCGTTCGCCCGAAGAATATGAGCAGGGGCATCTGGAAAACGCCCGCTTTGTCAACTATGAAACCTTCCGGCTGGAAGACGTTGCCGATCTTTCCAAAGAGCAGAAGATCATTGTCTACTGCAAAAAAGGCGGGCGCAGCGACAAGGTATCCCAACAGTTGATAGACGCTGGTTACAAGCGGGTAAAAAGTCTGACGGGAGGTATCACCGCCTGGCAGGAGAAAGGTTATCCTACCAGGCATGACTGACAAACTGCTGATCATTTTTGTCAAAAAACCGGCGTTGGGAAAAGTAAAAACCCGGCTGGCAGCCAGCATCGGTGAGCAGCGGGCACTGGAGATTTACCAGCAGTTGCTGCAACATACCCATGCTATAAGCAGCCCTTTAGCCTTTGATAAAGTTGTTTACTATACGCCGGAGATACAGCAGGACGACTTGTGGAGTGAAGGTGATTTTCAGAAAGCACAGCAATCAGCAGGCGATTTGGGAGAAAGGATGCAGCAGGCTTTCCAGGCAGGTTTTGCCACCGGTTACCGGCATATCTGTATCATCGGCAGCGATTGTTATCAACTTACAACGGATATTCTGAAAGAGGCTTTCGGGCAGTTGAAAAGGCAGGATGTGGTCGTTGGCCCCTCTGAAGACGGAGGGTATTACCTGCTGGGCATGAACCGGTTGCACGAGGCTGTTTTTAAAAATAAGCAGTGGAGTACGGCTGCTGTGCTGAACGATACATTGTCAGACATTCAAAAAGAGAAGCTGCGTTACAAACTGCTGCCTACGCTGATAGATGTGGATGAGGCGGATGATCTGAAAACAATGTTGCCATTGCTATAAACCAATTATTTAGCTAATATTTGTATCAAAGGTTGATCTTTACATCATCTTCATAATCAAAAGGGACGTTGAAGCTAACGCCGTAGACGTTGACCCTGGCTTTGCCTTTGTAGCGTACCCGCTTTTCTGCCCCGTTGAGCATACTCATGGCTGTGCTTAACAGGCTCATGTTCAGGTCTTTCAGCGACAAGGTAACATCAACGGGTACGACAAATTCGCTGTTGGGCATCGCCGTGATGTCAAACTCCTGGCTGATGTCTTTTACCTTCTGGTTGTCTACCGACACTTCTACGTCTACACCCTTGATCTTGATCTTTTTGTTGTTGGGATTAAAAAAAACAGCATCGCCGTTGATGCGCGCACCCGATAAGCCTTCCACATTAATCTTGAGATTTTTGACGCCCTCAAAGTCGGGAGCTACCGGCGGCTGGCAACTGCTGGCCAGCAGGCCTATCAACAGCAGACAGGCTGCTGACTTTAGCTTGTGACGAAACCCATAGCCATGAGAGGCGCTGCCTGAGCGATTCAATAAGTACATCATCTTCGGTTGCTTTTTTTTAAGAGAGTGGTCAGACTGTAAATTTTTATCTTGACAATTTCTTCAGGGGTTAGGTTCTTAAAAGAAAAAGTTTTTTAAGAACATCCACCGCTAAGTATGTTATTTTCTATGGAGACGCTATTTCATTTTAACCATAACTTAACTTTTACCTCATGGCTATACAAAGCATCAACCCCCTGACCAATCAAACGATCCGCGAGTACGAAACGTATACCGACCGGCAAATAGAAGAAAGCCTAGCGCAGGCAGACGATACTTACCAACAGTGGCGCAAAACTTCTGTATCCGAACGCAGCCGCCTGATGCAGCAGGCAGCCGGCGTGCTCCGTAAGAACAAAGAAAAATACGGACAGCATATGACCGATGAGATGGGCAAAGTGCGCAAAGAGGCTATTTCCGAAGTAGAAAAGTGCGCCCTGGCCTGCGACTATTATGCCCAACACGGGGCTGATTTTCTGGCCGATGAGCCGCTGCCGGTAGACGAAGGCGAAGCCTACATCGCCTACGACCCTATCGGTACGGTACTGGCAATTATGCCCTGGAACTTTCCCTTCTGGCAGGTCATCCGCTTTGCGGCACCCAACCTGATGGCGGGCAATGTAGGTATACTCAAACATGCTTCCAACGTGCCTGCCTGTGCGCTTGACCTGGAAGAAGTGTTCCGGGAAGCGGGCTTTCCTAAAGGGGCTTTTCAGACCTTGCTGATAGACAATAAAAAGGTGGACACGTTGCTCTCTGACGCCCGCATCAAGGCCGCTACGCTGACCGGCAGCGAAGGAGCAGGCAGCCATGTGGCACAAACCGCCGGAAAGCACCTTAAAAAAACCGTACTGGAACTGGGCGGCAGCGACCCGTTTATTGTCCTCTCCGACGCCGACGTTGCTCAGGCTGCCGAAGTAGCCGTGAAGTCGCGGATGATCAATTGCGGGCAAAGCTGTATTGCTGCCAAGCGTTTTATCCTGCTCCGGGACATTGCCGATGAGTTTACCAAACTTTTCGTAGAAAAGATGCGTACCCTGCGCCAGGGTAACCCCAACGAGGAAGGGACAGACTACGGTCCGATGGCGCGCGAAGACCTGGCCGACAGCCTGCTCCAACAGGTAAAAGATTCCGTAACGCAAGGCGCAGAAGTGTTGCTGGGCGGAACCCGTCCCGATAAAAAAGGCGCTTTCTTTGATGCCACCGTACTCTCCAACGTACAAACCGGCACACCGGCTTACGAAGAAGAAATGTTTGGCCCGGTAGCCGCGCTGTTTACGGTAGCCGACGAGCAGGAAGCCATCCGCATCGCTAACAGTTCGCCCTACGGATTGGGTGGTTCTGTGTGGACAAAAGACATAGAAAAAGGAAAAGAAGTAGTACGGCAGGTAGAATCCGGTGCGGTATATATCAACAAGATGATGGCTTCGCATCCGGCAGTGCCCTTCGGCGGGGTGAAACTTTCCGGCTACGGACGCGAGCTTGCGCATCTGGGCATCCGCGAGTTTGTCAATCAGAAGACGGTGTGGGTGCAGGGGTGAGCGGCTGGATAAAGGGGTCAACTACCCTCTCTGACGCTCAAACTTGCAGTAGAGAAACAAAAAGTGGATATTTGAATTAACCCAAAAGTGTTGTACGAGTGTAGATCAACAAACTTTAAATATTTATGACTGAGTTCAAAATAACCATAGAAGACGAATTGGTAGCTGCTTTAGGAGAAGAAAAGATCACGCTTTCGTTGCGTCAGTTTGTAGAAAAATTAAATCTGAAAGCAGCCGCGCAAGATGCTTTGGAAAACTTGCAGGAGATAGATTTAAAGAATGACCCCCAATGGCAGATAGCCCGGGAAGAGCGGCAAAATAAGAGATCATATGATTGATTACATTGTTGATGCTAATGTACTGATCAGTATGTTGATAAGTGGTCGGTCCAGTTACCATACTATTGCTAAGTATTATTACTTCTACACGCCTTCCTTTGCTCTTACTGAAATGGATAAGTATCAAGATACTATTTTCCTAAAAAGCAAATTACAACCGGAAGAATTAAGAGGTTATGCGTATAGACTGTTTTCACATATTACTTCATACCTTCCAATCTTCGTATCACTCCATCCCCATCTCTCGCAGGGCGCGGGTCAGGTCTTCGGGCGTGTCTATGCTGATGCTTTCGTGGGTGGTGACGCCTACTTTGATCGGGTAGCCGTTTTCCAGCCAGCGCAACTGTTCTAAAGACTCCGCCTGCTCCAGCGGAGAGGGCGGCAGTTCGGTAATCTCTTTCAAAATGTCAGTGTGGTAGGCATACATACACACATGCTTATAAAAGGTATGGCGGCTCAGCCAGTCTTCCCGGCGTACGCCCCGGATATACGGAATGCATTCCCTGCTAAAATACAAGGCTTCATGCTTGTGGTTGAGCACTACCTTCATAATATTCGGATTAAAAAGCAGTTCAGCCTCTTTGACCTTGCTGACCAGCGTAGCAAGATGCACCTGGTAGTCTAACAGTGCCGCTAATTCGTCGATGGCTTCCGGCCGGATAAAAGGCTCGTCGCCCTGTATGTTGATCACATAGTCGTATCGCCAGTCTTGCAGGATCAGCGCTTCGCGGCAACGGTCGGTACCCGAAGGATGGTCGGGGCTGGTCATGCATACCTCGCCGCCGAAGTCTATGACATGGTTAAATATCTTGTCGTGGTCGGTGGCTACCACGACGCGCTCCAGCGAGCGGGCCTGTTTGGCCTGCTCATAAACGCGCTGCACCATGCTTTTGCCTTTGATGTCGACCAGGGCTTTCTCCGGAAAACGAGTAGAAGCCAGCCGTGCGGGAATGATGCCAAGTATTTTCATTTTAAAGATCAGGAATTAGCATTTTGAATAAATGACCTTTCCTACCCGCTGTATATGCTCTTTGAGTTCGGCATGTTTGAGTTGAGGAAAGTTTACCAGGTCTACAAAATAAGGCAGGAGCGAATCTTCAAAAGCAGCCCTCATGCGGCTAAGTTCCTGGGTATTGACGCCTTCGTTCATAATGGCCAGGTCAATATCGCTGCCGGGCTGATAGCTCCCTTTGGCGCGACTGCCAAACACATGGACTTCGTGCACCGCAGGATGCTTTTTGAAAATATCCACAATCGTTTCCATGTCGCGGATAGTCAGACCAAAAGAACTGCTTATTTCACCCATCGAGAAGGTCCGGCTGGTTTCTATTCATCTGACGGATAAAAAAACGGTAAAGTTCTTTGAGTGCAGGAAAAAACTTTTCTTTGATTTCTATTTCGGCTGCTTCAAAGGTATCTTCGTCATAGTCATGAGAAAGCTCATTCCGTCGTTGGAGAGCGTCTAAAAATACCTGCGCATCAGCAATGAGTTGGTTGCGATACGCTTCCCGAATGGTTTCCCTGGGAGATTTTACCACGAAGCCCTCGTTTTCCAAAAAATCTTTCAGCGTTTTCCAGGCCAGTTCTATGGTAAACTCAAAACGTTGTACCAGTCCGTTTCTCTCCAGTTCGGAAAGCGCCTCCTGTTCTACGGCTTCTTTCAGCCGAAGAAGGGCTTTCTCAAAATTCTGAAAACGCTGTTTCCAACGAATATCCGGCTGTTCCATACGATGCTTTAACCCTCAGATGCTTACCCAACTACTTCCACTTTGTTGGT
>JBBSNI010000324.1:0-6861 GCA_038232695.1 Cytophagales bacterium | reverse complement strand
TTTGCCGATCTTTTCAAAGAACAATCCGGAAAGTTTCTTCAATTTGGCCTGACAGAGGCGTAAGCTGAACTTTCATCCATCATTTTTAGTATTAAATAGAAAGGTGGTTTTGATAAATTCAAATAATCCCGATATTTGCGAAATTATTATTAACTAAAAAAAAGAGCGTTATTAACAAATTTAAGAAAAGAACTTTTGTTCGCAGAGAGGAGCCCTACCGGATCAATGACCGCATCAGGGCGCAATTTGTACGTGTCGTCGGCGAAAATGCCGACAATGAGATTCACGACGTCAGCTCAGCCAAGAAATTGGCGGCTGCTCAAAACCTGGACCTGGTAGAAATTTCTCCATCGGCTGACCCGCCGGTTTGTAAGATTATCGACTATTCCAAGTTCAAGTATGAACAAAAAAAGAAACAAAAAGAAATCAAAGCCAAAGCACAGAAAACAGTAGTGAAAGAGATACGCTTTGGTCCTAACACGGACGATCACGACTTTGAGTTTAAGCTCAAACATGCCAAAGGCTTTCTGGAAGATGGCGCTAAAGTGAAAGCTTATGTGCATTTTGTCGGACGGTCCATCGTCTTTAAAGACAGGGGCGAACTGCTGCTGCTCAAAATGGCGCAGGAACTTGAAGATTACGGCAAGGTAGAGGAAATGCCTAAGCTGATCGGAAAGAGAATGTATGTGATGATCGCGCCTAAGCCCATGAAGAAAAAACCAACTAATTCATTATTAAACGATAAAAAAGATGCCGAAAGTAAAAACCAAGTCAGGAGCAAAGAAAAGATTCAAACTGACGGGGACCGGGAAGATTAAAAGAAAGCATGCCTTTAAGAGCCATATTTTAACCAAAAAAGGTACCAAGCAAAAGCGAGGCTTGACCCACATGGGATTGGTACACGATGCCGACAAAGACAGGGTCAAGAAGATGCTCAATATTTAATAATAGGTTCCATTTGTTCACCAGAAGTTTGGCTTGTAAGTGCCTGCAAGGGACGCCAAAGTTCAAAAACGTAAAAATAAAATGCCAAGATCAGTCAACAGTGTGGCTTCCAGAGCCAGAAGAAAAAAAGTACTCAAGAAAGCCAAAGGTTTTTGGGGCCGCGGCAGCAACGTCTGGACGGTTGCTAAAAACAAGGTAGAAAAAGGGATGCAATATGCATACCGCGACCGAAAAGCTAAAAAAAGAGAGTTTCGCAAACTTTGGATCCAAAGGATCAACGCCGGTGTCCGCGAACACGGTATGTCTTACTCCCAGTTTATGGGCGCCCTGAAAAATTCAGGCATTGAGATGAACCGGAAAGTATTAGCCGATTTGGCGATGAACCACCCGGACGCTTTCAAGGCGGTCGTAGACAAACTGAAATAAGAGATTTGCAAAATGTATATTGAAAGCGTTGCCAGGCTTGGCATCGCTTTTTTTATGCAAAAACAGCAGATAACTCTATCTGAAATTCCTGGATGACAGTAGAGGCTACTGTGCCATTTTTTCTAAGCTTCTGCAATAGCTGGTAGCTTCTTCCTTCCAGCACATACTGCTCCACCGTTTGCTTTTCAGGGTCTACGATCCAATATTCCGGGATGCCATGGGCAGCGTAATCAATGAATTTGTCTTCCCGGTCTGTTTTTTCGGTAGAAGGAGAGATAATTTCTACCACAAAATCAGGAGCCGGAAACAGCATCTGATCGGGCGTAAAATCTTTTGCTTTCTCTTTACTGAAAAAGCAAATGTCCGGCTCGTAGTCGTTACGGGTCAGACGAATCATAACTTTTTCTACGCCTATTTCACCCAGATCATGCTTTTTTACAAACTCATGTAATTGGGAAGAAAGATGCATGGAAACAAGCCAATGCCTTCTCTTCACCGGCGAATGGAATATAATTTCCCCGTTGATAAACTCCGCTTTTGTATTTTCATGCACCAGGTCATAAAATCCTGTCTCTTTTTAGCCTCGGCCTCTATACTGTCCTGTAGTTCTTTGATCAGCAATAGCACGGTCAGGGGCCGCTTTTAGTTTGTCTAATAAGACTTCTCTTGATTCCATAAAACCGGTTTTTACGTAAATATAACAAATTTTTGCAGACAAAATTTAGCCCCGCCTCAGCTTGTATTGATCTGCTGTGAACACCTCACAAGTCAGGAAACCAGTTGCCGTAAGCCGTTTCACTTTCCTTTAAAATCCATTGTATATTTTCTGCCGTATGATAGCCGATGCCAGGTACCTCATGCAGGTCTTTGGCATCTGCCGACAGTATTTTTTCTATGCTGCCAAACTTCTCTAACAGAGCGCGGGCCCGCTGAGGACCGATGCCCGGCAGACCTTGCAGTAAATACAACTGTCTTTTCTGCTTGCCTTTGATCCGGTTAGGTTGCTGTCGTTTGACCATCGGATTTTTCTGATTTAACGCCGAGTCCTGACGGGCAGCGTATAGCATCAGCCGGGCACTTTCTCGGGCATCCATCGCTCTCAGCACGGGAACACCCATGAACATGGTGATATGGATCAGCGCTCCCTGCAAAGCTTCTCTGCGCATCTGGCTGTTTTCCAGGTCTTGGGTCGTGCCTTCCAGCAACAGTGCACATTTTTTTCCGGTATGGAGGAGCCAATGCATCTGCCGGAACAGGCGACCATCTTTGACAGAAGTAGCAAAGTCAAGCAGCGTTTTTCTCTCAAAGATCAAACGGTCATCGATCACATAGTCGCCTGCCAGTAAGTGCTGTTCCATGACTTCTGTATTTTCTTCCTGGCGAAGGAAATCAGCGACGTTGCTTTTGTATTCTCTATGGTCAATAAGTATTTTTATCGTTTCAGGGAAGGTCATTATCGTCAATGCTTAAAAACTTCTCGGCTAACAGTAAAGTCAATTCTTCGAGGTTTTGCTGTGGGATATTTTTCATGACATCAAATTTTTTTAAAAACAATCGGTATAACTATGTTTACGGTTTGTTAAAGATCATCATAAAAAGTGAATTAACTGCATGGGAATCCGATCAGTTTTGAGCAAACCCCTGGCTGCCCGTGTCGCGCACCAGCAGCAAAAGTGGAGTAGTACCCCGGAAAAAACCCAGGACAATGTTTTTAAGTACCTTGTCCGGGAAGCCAAAGATACCCGCTTCGGGCAGGATCATGGTTTTGCCGCTATCCGGACGTATGAAGATTTCAAGCAGGCGGTTCCCATCCGGGATTATGAAGCTCTGAAACCTTATGTAGAAGAAGTGCTGACAGGCAAACCGGACGTGCTGTGGCCAGGCAAACCTGCTTACTTTGCCAAGACTTCCGGTACGACCTCCGGCACCAAATATATTCCTATCACCAAAGCTTCTATTCCCAACCATATTAACTCCGCCCGCGACGCCCTGCTGAGCTATGTGCATGAAACAGGCAACAGCAAATTCCTGGATGGCAAGCTGATCTTCCTGTCGGGCAGTCCTACGCTGGACGAAAAGGGCGGCATCCCGACCGGCAGGCTGTCGGGGATTGTCAACCACCATGTGCCGGGCTACCTGCGTACCAACCAACTGCCCAGCTACGAGACCAATTGTATAGAAGACTGGGAAACCAAGCTGGAGTGCGTGGTAGCAGAGACCTTGCACCAGGACATGACGCTCATCTCGGGCATCCCGCCTTGGGTGCAGATGTATTTTGACTGGCTCATGGCACGTAGTGGCAAACCGGTAGGCGAGATTTTCCTGAACCTTTCGGTGCTGGTCTATGGCGGCGTGGCCTTTGCCCCTTATCGCCAGAAGCTTTTCGAGTCTGTCGGCCGGCCTGTAGATACGATTGAGACATATCCGGCCTCCGAAGGCTTCATCGCCTACCAGGATTCGCAGCAAGCCGAAGGACTGCTGTTGCTGCTGGACAGCGGCATCTTCTTCGAGTTTATTCCTGCCGATCAGTATTTCTCCGATAATCCGCCGCGCCTGAACATCCATGAGGTAGAAACAGGCGTCAACTATGCGCTGATCATCAACAACAATGCAGGGCTGTGGGGCTATTCTCTTGGCGATACGGTAAAGTTTGTTTCCAAAGACCCGTACCGGCTGGTAGTAACCGGACGTACCAAGCATTTTATCTCCGCTTTCGGAGAGCATGTCATCGGCGAAGAAGTAGAAAAAGCGATGCACCTGACTTTAGAGCAGTTTAAAGAAGCCGATATTATGGAGTTTACCGTAGCCCCGCAGGTGAATCCCAAAGAAGGACTTCCTTTGCATGAGTGGTACGTAGAATTTGCCCGTATGCCAGACAACATGAATGCCTTTGAGCGCACCTTGAATGAGCATTTGCAAAAGTTAAACACCTATTACGACGACCTGGTCAGAGGCAGCATCCTTCGCAGACTAAAGGTTGTGCCTTTGCAAAAAGAAACTTTTCGCCATTATATGAAAAGCCAGGGAAAATTAGGCGGACAAAACAAAGTGCCCCGGTTGGCCAATGACCGCAAGATAGCCGACGAGCTATTACGATACACGCAGAAGCTATAGCCTGTAGATAGATTTTGTTTTTCCTTACTTAACTGACCTTTCGCTTGCGAAAGGTTTTGAAGATTGAGTTTTATTTATTAAGGCGTTAGCTTTGGCTATGGAAAGAGGAGATGCATTTGAATTCTACATTGATTATTTGATAGCTTCCCCCAAGACGGCTACAGCTACGGGTCTATCTGCGGTTTTAGACAATCAGCTTAAACATGACTACATCAGTGATTGCCTTGCTCAACAGGAATTGGATAGCCAAGCCTTTTGGAAACAGGTTAAACCTTTTGTGCGCCAAATAGAAACCCAGGAGTCCTGGCTTAGTATTGATGATGTGATCGTAGAAAAGCCTCATTCAACAGAGAATGAAGTGATTTCCTATCATTATGATCACACTAAAGGCAAAGCTGTCAAAGGAATAAACATCTTGAATTTTCTACTCAGCAGTCATTACCAGGAACAGATGGTCAACTGCCCGCTTGCTTATGAAGTTATTCGTAAAACGCAGTGGTATACAGATGAGAAAACAGGTAAACAGAAACGAAGTAGTGCCAAAACCAAGAATGAAATAGTATTGGAACATCTCCATAGGGTTGTTTTCCTCAATAAGGTAAAG
Source organism: Cytophagales bacterium (assembly GCA_038232695.1). Classification (GTDB taxonomy): domain Bacteria; phylum Bacteroidota; class Bacteroidia; order Cytophagales; family Cyclobacteriaceae; genus JAJNNC01. The sequence continues at coordinate 1,772 of JBBSNI010000324.1, read as the reverse complement.
TTCAAATACCTTTTGTTTGACACTTGGTTTGCTGCCTCAGAGACATTCAAATATATTCATGACAAACTCAAAAAGGTGTTTGTCTGCCCTTTGAAAAGCAATAGGCTAATAGCTCTTAGCAAAGAAGATAAGATGCACGGTCGTTTTGTGAACGTATCAGATGTCCAGTTAGAAAGCAATGAGGTCAGAGAAGTCTGGATAAAGGGATTGGATTTCCCTGTCCAACTTCTCAGACAGGTCTTTATAAACAAAGCCGCCGGGGCCCGGATCGCTCTACTGCCGAACTATACCTGGTAACTAATGATACGAAACTAAATTATGACCAAATCACGACAATCTATCAAAAACGATGGAAACCGGGCCGCCGGGCGGTTGAGGAACTGCATAAATCTTTGAAGCAGAACACGCTATTGGGCAAATCTCCTACCAAGATGGAATCTACTCAATGCAATCATATATTTGCTTCTATGCTTGCTTTTGTCAAGCTCGAACGTCCCGGCGGGGAACCGCTTAAAGTCAAAGAACGTCTCAATTGCGCGGCGAACCGTCATTTTGCCCTGAAAGCAAAATTGTATTTGAAAATGGTCAAAGCTGCTTTTGATGAGTTGAACAGGTTACAAGCAGCTTGATCTCCTTGGTAACAAAAATTATCATTCATCAAAATCTTTCGCAAGCGAAAGGTCAGTAACTAAATATAGCGTTGAAATATACAAAAACCCACTATCTTTAAATCCCGCCTTTCTGACAACTCATGGTAGGTGTATTCAGATATCATTTTTAAAATTGCCGGTTACTACTTTCTCTGTAACCGATATCCTACGCTCCACTCAATAAAATCAGATTCTTTCAAGCTATTGGCTCTCAGGTTGATGCCAGCAAAAAACTGTTCTGATATATGATATTTTAGCCCGATCCTATAATAAACAAATGAATCTTTTCCAGGAATTCTCTTCCTGATGATATAAAATCCTGGCTGTAGGATCAATGACATGCGGTTGACTACCAATTCATAGGAAGGATAGATGCTTACGGCTACATGATCTGTAAAAGGCACCTCTATCTCATCAACCTCTCCGTCCTGGACATCCAACTGGGCGTTGACTGTGCCATTGTAAGCAAAGGTTATACCTGCTCCCAGTTTGGACTTATAGGAAACCTGATAGTTAGCCACCGCTGAAATACCAAAGATCGGAAAATATACACCGGCATATTTCTTTTTTAGATCTACATTAACCGTATCGAAAAATACTTGCTTGGTACCGGCAAATGCGGAGAAATTATATTCAAAGTGTTTGTCATAAGCCGCTATTGTTTGTCTGACAAATGTTGGCCCATCCTCTTGTAGATCATAACGCAGGCGTAGCCGGGGTGCCAGGGTATTGAACCCGAAGTTGGGCTTTTTCAGGGCACCATTGGAAAAGTGGCTAAGGGAAACCCCAATATCTGCACTGAGCCTGTTGGTAAAATGGTGCTCGTAGTTCATGCCCAGGTCTATATAGACGGTCTCACCTGCTCCGGTGGCAATATTATACCGGTTATCGGAGGCGTTGTAGGCCTCCCAGTTGAAGGTAAAACCAAATCCCAGCTCGTAGTTGATCGATGATCTTGGCCAGCGTTTGAAGGGGGCTATAAAAAATCCGTAAAGGGCGATGGGATAACCAATTTCTACTTTATTAAAGAAGTCGCCGACATAGAGCCCTCCGCCCCATCTGGGAAAATTGTACAGCCGCTCCCACCAATGTTTGCCGTTGGTCTGGTAGGCTAACTGGACA
>JBBSNI010000323.1:0-6861 GCA_038232695.1 Cytophagales bacterium | reverse complement strand
CTGGGCGGCCTGCCTACCGGACAGGCAGGCACACCGCCGTTTTGCTTTTAGTTCTTTTGTTTGCCTGCCAAGAAAAAGATGAAATAGTAGCTCCTGACCAGTCTGTTGCAGAAGGAAGCGTCACTTTTACTGCATTAAAAAACGATGAGGTTTTAAAGCTTACTAATGCTAAACTATTCGGGCAACAAGCACAGCCTGTAGAGTGCTTGATTTATCAGAGAGAAGATACTTTAAGCAGATTTACAATGGGAGAAGGTGAAGAAAAAACGCTACAGTTAAAAGCCGGGCCCTATGCTATCCAGATGTGGCAGAACTTTGATAAAGGACCCTGGAAAGGAGACCCTGAATTTGGTGATGAAGTGCTTTTTGACGTAAAAGAAGGGCAGCAAACCCAAGTGGAAGTTATTTTACATCGCACACTCACCAAGTTAGTCATTAACACAGTCAATTTGCCTGGCGCTTTGATCTATGTAGATGACGAAGGGGAAGACGAACAATCACCAGAGAAATTGTACGATTTTAAAAAGTATCCTGACGGTTACTTTTTCCAACCCGTAGGTTATAACTATTACGGATACTCTTTTCAAATAACGGTTGTGTATCAAAATAAAATGAAGCTTTTTTTAGTAGATAGGTTTGATGAAAATAATGAAATTATGTACAAAAATTTTGATGTAACCATCATTAATAAAAAAGAAGAAGTCCCCACTGATACTACAGGGACAGGCGGCGTGCAGATCACTTATCATCTTGTTAGCAAAATCGCCTCTTATACTTTTGAATGGTAACTAACAAATTAATACAATTACTCAACACCGTACACCATGAAAAACTTATTGAAATTAAACTTACATTTCTGCGGCACCCCGCTGGTGGCGCACCACCGGGACAGCAATCCGCTGGGCGGCAATCCGCTTAATCAGGTTGCACGCATCTTAGGCTATTGGTCGCCGGTTTGCTTTCTTTTGCTCAGCAGCTTGCTATGGGGTTGCCAAGAACAAGAGGTAACCCCTGACGGCAGCGCCACTAAGCAAGGTCAACTGATCTTGTCTGCTTTCAAGCAAGAAAGTACGCCTGTCCGTCTGACTAATGCCAGGCAATTGCAAAGCAAAGAATTACCCTTGCGGGTTTATATCTATGAAGGTGAAGATGTTGTAGATGATTTTTATATACAAGCAGCAGAAGAAACAGTCACTTTGCCTGCCGGTACTTACAATGTTGAAATTAATAAGTTTTATGATAGAGGCATTTATCAAGGAGAAGTAGAACTTTATGGAAGCCTTGAATTTGACATTGTAGCTAATGAAACTACAAAATTAGACGTTGGGATGCACCGCTATAATCTTAATATAGTGGTAAATACTGAAAACATGCCAGAGGCTAAAATATATATTGGTGAGCAGGGATTTACGCCTTCAGAAGTCGATTTTTACGACCCCGTTACTGCCTACCCTGACGGCTTTGTTTTATTAAACCAGCAAAGCTTTGAGGTTGTCGTTGATTATCAAGGCAAACAAAAACGCTACAGCGTCGAGCGACAAACAGATGAAGAAGGTTTATGGATTATGGATTACATTATTACCATTGTCAATAAAGAAGAACCTACCTCACCTACCGATACGACCAGTAATGTAAAGGTAGGCTACCAGTTGTATGATGAAGTAAAGTCTTTTACTTTTGAATGGTAAGGCTATGGATACCCACGCAACCGTTAATCACTTAGCCGGATGGAAAGAAATTGATGTGAAGCGCATGGCAGAAAAAGATGCCTGCTACGATAGCAATATCTTCCATGCCTTTTATCATCCTGAAAAGAATGTACAAATTCATTTAGTGCCCACCATCTATGGCGGCATACGCATCAAGGCAGGTATATACAAAGATGTTACTTACTTCCTGGACTGGTGTTGCGGACAGGATCAAGCCAGGCTACGCACCTTGCTGTTTAAATTGCTGATCATCCTTAACGGGCAGCCCTACAAAGGCTACGAGGCTTTTGCCGGGCTGCCTACCTTTAGCGATCCGAAGCCATACTGGAAAGATGATGCGTTTTGCAAAAAGGTAGATGATATGTTCAACGATGTATTTCTAAAAAGCATTCCGTAATCGTTTTGTAATAATTTTCCTTAAAAATTGTATGACCCATAAAACTAAAAGCCATGACATCAGACAATAAAGCTCTACAGGCTCTGCAATTTTTTGTAGATAGCTACAATGAGGGAATAGATAACCCCGAAAACCACTTGTTTATCAAGCAGGGAATTATGAAAACCAAAAAATTCCTTGATCTCGAGGATAAGCCTGACACAATGGTGGTCCTGCTTATCTACGAAGGCGACCAAGAGGAAACGCGCACGTTGATACTAAAGGCAGAACAGCTTATTTTTTCTGATCAAGAGGATGAGGCGATCAGTGATGCTTGCCAAAGGATTGCTTATGATTTGTTTGGGTTGGCTATCTCTGCCAAAAAACAGATTAACAGCCTTTTTAAAAACTATTGAACATTAACGCATCTTGTTGATGGCATCCCGCAACACGATGCCTGATGAGGTCCTGACAGGCACGGTAGGAATGTACTTGCCTGTCAGGATATATACCTTGTCGCTGTCCCCTACCCTGTTAGCCACCATCGTTAAGATCAGCTTCTGCCTGCCTACCCCCGTGTTCAGGGCTGCCAGATAATCCTCTCTCATCTTTTCCAGAATCTCTTTGCGTACACTTTCCCCGCGCTGGTAAGCGCTTTGTATGTCAGCTTCGGGAATGTCTCCCTGTTTGTATAGCTTTCCGGCAAACAATATGCGCGCATTGTTAAGCCTTGAAAGATCATCCCGCTGCTGGAAGCCATACGCCTGTGCGATGTCTATCTTCTGTGGGCGCGTACCGGAAAGCAGCCCTGCCACCTCGTATTTGAGGTTATAGTTCTTGCCTTCCTGCCCTACCTCGTTTTTGATAGCCTTGTAAAACCTGTCTGCCGTGCGCACATAACCCGGCGTGATCTTGTCAAAGAAGTAGCCCATGATGTCGCGGGTAATATTACCTGCATCATCCTCCGGATTATAGATTCTGATGTTGCTGCCCTGCTTTTGATTGTTGTTCGCGTCTTCTACAGCAGAAAACAATAGCTCCTGGCCCAGGAAGGGTTCAAATAGATTTTTGGCAATGTTCACGGCCATATCTCTATAACTTTCCCCGTCAAACTTTCCCCTGAGCATCATCATAACAGGTTCTTTCAAATAGTTATAGGGGTCTAAGTAGCTGAAATTGACAAAGCGCGACTGCCCGTCTTTGGTGTTAGACAAAAAGAACAGCGTTCCGTTCTTATCCCAGGGGGCAGCAAAGCGCCTGCGGTCTTCTTCTTCTTCCTCTCCCACCCCCGCCTGCATCCTGTTGAACATGAAGGCAATGGTTTCGGGCACCGTCATGGTCGCCATCAGCCCGGCGGCCCTTCTGGCTCCGATGCCCCTCACGACTGCATTGTCTGACTGCAAATCCCGGTAAGCCGTTCGGGCAATGTTGACGGTGGTGCGGATGATCTCAGAGGGAAAAGAAACGAAGCTCGATACCACCAGGTTTTTGTTCAGCACCTTGGTAATCAGGGGCGTCAGGCTGTAGGTGGGTATCGTGCTTTTCACGATGTCGGCTGCCATCACTTGTATATCAGCATCGCTTTTCTCTGCCTGGCTGTACGCCTTGCGGTAGCGGTCAAACTCTTTGGAGAAAGCATACAGCTTCCACAGGTTGTCTTCGTTCTGGTAGGCGCGCTGTACCATGTCGTTGAACTTCTTGCGCGCATTGGAAAGCTTTTTGCCGCCAGCAGCAGAGATCAGGTTGTCCCCCAACCCGAAGGCGTCTGCCTCAATGTCTTTCAACAACCCGACAGTGACAGACTGATCTATCACACCCAGGGTAGCCATGCGTTCCAAATACACCCTCCTATCTTTTCGGCTGCCCTGCTTCAAGTCGCTCCAGGTATCGGCAAAGCTCTGGGCGAAGTCACCCCCCCCCGATAAAAAATGTCCGTTGGCAGTGGTAAAGAAAAAACCAGAGAGCAAGTTGCGTACATGCGTGATCGGGTTGTACACGGTGACATTGGCTTTCACCAGCCCGTTAGCTGTCTGGTAGATGCGAAACAGTTTGTTGTTCAGCCCATCTCCCGATCCTGCCCCTTCTTTGCCCATCAGTTCAAAAGCTTCCTTGGCTTCCTTGCTCATCCATACATTTGAGAGAGGCGCCATGCTATCGCTGCCCTCAAAGCGGACCATATCAGGGCGGGGGGGGAAGGGGTCGTCGGAGAGCCAGCCTTCACTAAGACCTATCTGCCTGGCTTCCTGCAAGAATTTAAAGTTTGCCAGCGTATGGGACATCTTATAGATAGACTTGGCGTAGTTGAGTACCGGGTCATTGATGTGGCCTAAGAGCGCCTGTATTTCAACGGGTATATCTTTCTTCTTTTTAAAGATAGACAAGTCCATGCTGCCCGCCTTGCCGCCTTTGCCTTTGGGTGGCTTCTCGGCTTTGCTGGAAAGATACGCCCGCAACAGGTTTTCCAGGTGCTGGTCTGTGATCTTTTGATACGTCTCGGCTTTGGCTTGCAGGTCAGTAGCTTCCTTTCCGAAGTCCCTGTTCTGTAGTTTGATCAACTCTTTTTGCAATGCCTGCAACGTCTTGGTTTCGGTTGCGCCAGCGATCTGCTGTTCTATCTGCTTGATCTCTGAGGCCTGGCTGCGGTTCTGCATGGCAAGTGCCCGGCGGGCAACCCTGTCTGCCTTGCTGTCAAACTCTGATCGCAAATAACCGACAGCCTTATTCCATACCTGGGCGGGCACATGCTGCTGCCAGGTCTTGTCAGAGAATACCCGGTAAGAGGTATGCACATAGGTGTCTAAGTTTCTGCTAATGACGGCGGCAAGCTTTCCTTGTGCCAGTCCAGAGCTAATCATGTCTTCGGAGAGCTTTGTAATATGCCTGCGCATTTCTTCCACCGTACCGGCAAGCTCCGGAGAATCTCTTTTGATCTGCTGCATGGCAGCCTGGTCGGAGCGCAACGCCTGGTTGATCAGGGGCAGCTTGGCTTTGATAGCATCCTGATCTTTGTAGACAGCTTTTAATCCTTTACGCATATCCGCGTTGAGGCTTTCCATGCGTTTGATGTTGCCAGCTACCTTACCGTCAGCGCGTAGCTTGGCTTTGAACGTCTCTTTGGTAAACAGTCCGCGGCTGCGCCCGTAGCGTTCATAGAAAGCTTTGAAATTGTCAGCGATGTCAGACAAGAACTTTACGCCAGGCGTTAAGCCCAATGCCCCGGCAGGCGCTTTAACCGAAGCAGCAGGAGTAGGACGGGGCGTACGCTTCTTAGGCGTAGGCTTCTTTGGGGCATCCGTATCTTCTGACGCCTCAGCAATCATAGCATCGCTGACGCGGTAAATACCTTTGCCGTCTACGTCTACCAACTTTATTCCATTTTCTTCTCCTACCACCTTGCCGCGGCGGCGGGCGCCATCGTAAAAAACGAACTGTACCGTACTACCTTCAGTTGTCGCGCCGACCGGCGCTGGAGCAGTTTCCACCGGTGCGCCGGGCGCTGGGGCAGTTTCCACTGGGGAGGTGGTCGCCGGGGCGACGGGCGGATCTGCTATGCTTACTGCCGCTCGGTCCGATCCCGGTCCAGGCGCTGTCTGGCTTTCAACATTGCTATCAGCTTGGCGTTCTCCGAGATCATTTTTGAACTGTTCGTAGTAGGCTTGTTCTGCTTGCTCTTGGGTTTCATATTCCTGGTTTAGGTAAGTTTCATAGTCAATGTCTGCTTTTTCTAATTGCTTTTTCAGGGCAATGTTGGATGTTCTTTCGTTGAGTTGCAGCCCGGTGAGCTTGTAGAATTTGTCACTTAACGCTTTCTGCCCTTCGCTGTTTTCAAGCTTTGCCTGGCTAAATCCGTTAGGATGTTTAAGCATAAAGTCTGCCAAATCCGCTTCCGTGATTTCCACTCCTGCCGTCTCAGATATTTCCGCCGCCAGCGTGTCCATGCTGTCCCCATCTTTGGACAGGTACGACTTAGCAAGCGAGGCTCCGATCAGGTTTTCGTCTGCATTTCTGACAAAGCTGCTGCGCTTGATAGGGCGGATGTTATCGGCGATCATGCGCTCTTTGTAGTCAATCTCGGTGGAGGTCTTGATCTTTGAAAGCGTCCACTGCTCGGCAAGTTCTGCGGGGTTGTCGCTGTTGTCAGCGATGTATCGCTCTACTTCTTCCGGCTTGATGCTGTCTGGAATCTGGTCTATGCGTTTGCCTGTTGTATAGTCAGCCTGCTGTTCGTACTCGCGCAACACGCGGGTATGGGAACGGTTAGAGGGGTCTATGATCTTGTCACCCAACTTTATTTCTATACCCGTATCGGTTTTGTTGACCTCATATTCGTTCTTGCCCCGCTTGATCGTGACGGGCTTGATGGGTTGGGCTGTATCGGGGGCGGGTTTTTCTTGCAGGGTAGACATCGCCTGTGCTGTCTGCTGCATGGGCTTGACATAGATACGGTCTAAGTCTTTAGCCGCTTCATCGGGAAACTGCTGCAAATCTTTGCCTGTCATCCCCCCCCTCTGGGCAAAGTCTTTCAAAGCTTCTTCCCTGGAAAGGGCAGGGTCGTCATTGAACAGGCGGGATTGGGCAATGATCTTTTCTTCCAGACTTTCCGTTTCCTGGCTTTCTTCTTTTTGGCTTGACGTTTCCTGGCTTTCCGTTTCTTGTCTTTCTTCTTTTTGGCTTGACGGTTCGGCAACCTGCGGTGTAGTTTCCACTGGGGCAGTTTCCACTGGGGCAGTTTCCACTGGGGCAGTTTCCACTGGGGCAGTTTCCACTGGGGCAGTT
>JBBSNI010000322.1:0-6902 GCA_038232695.1 Cytophagales bacterium | reverse complement strand
GGCCGGATAACCTTCGGCGTGGATGTAAGAGATCTCTTTGAGCTTCAGCGCGCCTTCCAACGCTACCGGGAAGTTGTAGCCGCGTCCTAAGTAAATGGCGTTTCTCACATCCTTATAACAGTCTGAGATGTATTCCACCTGGGCGTTCAGTTGAAGGGCTTTCTCTACTTTTTGAGGAATCTGGCTCATTTCTTTCAGCAAACTGAAGTATCTGTCTTCCGTCAGGGTTCCTTTCTTTCTGCCTACGGTCAGGGCAAACATGGTCAGTACGGTCAGTTGCGCGGTAAAGGCTTTGGTACTGGCTACGCCAATTTCCGGTCCGGCATGGGTGTAAGAACCGGCATGAGAAGCGCGCGCAATGGAAGAGCCTACTACGTTGCACACGCCCAGCACAATAGCGCCCTGGCTCTTGGCCAGTTCAATAGCAGCCAGCGTATCGGCCGTCTCGCCGGACTGGGAGATGGCGATGACAATATCGCCGGGATGGATCACCGGGTTGCGGTAGCGGAATTCGGAAGCATATTCTACCTCTACCGGAATGCGGCACAGGTCTTCAAAGATATATTCAGCCACCAGCCCGGCGTGCCAGGAAGTGCCGCAAGCCACGATCACGATCCTGTTGGCCTCGACCAGTTTGTCTACATACTCGCGGATGCCGCCCAGCATCAGCGTTCCCGTAATGGCATTCAGGCGGCCGCGCATACAGTCGCTGATAGACTTGGGCTGCTCATAAATTTCTTTGAGCATAAAATAGTCAAAGCCGCCTTTCTCAATAGCTTCCAGTTCGATGTCCAGGGTATGGATGTACGGGTTGGTCTGTATATCATTTACATCTTTGATCGTAAACTGATCGCCCCGGATGATACACACTTCATCATCGTTGAGATATATCACTTCGTTGGCATATTCTACGATAGGAGTGGCATCTGAGGCCAGGAAGAACTCATCTTTGCCCAGGCCCAGCACCAAAGGGCTCCCTTTGCGGGCTGCAATCAGCAGATCAGGTTCTTCTGCGGAAATCACTACAATAGCATACGCCCCTACCACGCGCGACAGGGCGATCCGGACGGCTTCTTCCAGCGAACATTCCTCATGTTGCCGGATGTCTTCTATAAAGTGGATCAATACTTCCGTATCCGTCTGGCTTTCAAACTGGTGACCTTTCTGAAGCAGTTCTTTTTTTAGGGCATCATAATTTTCTATAATGCCGTTGTGGATGATGGCCAGCCGCTTGTCGCCGGAGAAGTGGGGGTGTGCATTGACATCGTTGGGTTCGCCGTGGGTTGCCCAGCGGGTGTGTCCCATGCCTACATGGCTTTCCAGGTTGGCGGGGTGCGCCGCTTGCTGCAAATGCTTTTCCAGATCAGCGACCTTGCCTTTTTTCTTGTATACCTGCAAACTGCCGTTCAGCAGGGCGATGCCGGCACTGTCGTATCCGCGATATTCCAGTCTTTTGAGTCCTTTAAGAATGACCGGATGCGCCTGCCGGTGTCCGATGTAAGCCACAATTCCACACATAATTATTTGGTTTCTTTGGTAAAAACAGAAAAATGGTACAAAAGCAATGCTAAGCCATCTAATATAATTAGATTTTTATTGGAATGTTTTAAACTATTCAAATAAGGTGTTACGTTGTAATGCGTAAGCTTCTGTCATGTCAACGTTAGACAGGAATATTGTTTAAAAAATTGTGAAAAATCAGCATTTATTACAAAGCTAAGGTATAGGCGGGTAATGCGTAAAGCAGCCGTAGGAGAAAAAATACCATAAACCGGATTTTTCATGGCTTTTAAGCAAGGTACAAAACAGGGGTACCTAACACAAGGGTCTGTTAGCCCTTTTGTATCGCCTCCTCCTTTCTGTTGTTAAAAACATGCGTCAGTATCGTACAGTCGGCTTCTGTCAGCGGCAAGCCTCTTCTTAGCATGACTGCCCGGGCTACTTCCAGGGCTTTTGCCAGATCATAGACTTGCTGTTGCACACCACCCCAGGTAAAGGAAGGAATAAACTTCGGCGGATAGTCGCTGCCAAAGATATTGGCGCTAACGCCTACCACCGTTCCGGTATTAAACATGGTGTTGATGCCGCACTTGCTGTGGTCGCCCATCATCAGACCGCAAAACAGGGTGCCGGTATCCTGGTAACTTTTGGTGCCATAGTGCCAGATTTGTACCGGTTTGTAGTTGTTTTTCAAGTTAGAAGCGTTGGTATCGGCCCCGAAGTTACACCATTCGCCTACGACCGCATTGCCCAGAAATCCTTCGTGGCCTTTGTTGCTGTTGGCAAAAAATACGGTGTTTTTCACCTCTCCGCCAACTTTGCAGTAAGGTCCTATGGTCGTTGCTTCCCGTATCTTGCTGCCTATGTTGACGTGCGAGCCTTCCAGCATAGCAAACGGTCCGATGATGACGGCATTTTCATGGACGGTAGCGTTTTTACCCAGATACACCGGACCATCTTCAGCATTGATCACCGAAGCTCTTACCGAAACACCTTCTTCTGCAAATACATTGTCAGGATGATACACCACCGTGTGCGGGTCAGTAATGGGGGCGCTGGTGCGATGCTTTTTGAGGTGAGAAAAATCCGCTTCTATCTGGGCACCATTCTGCTGAAAAATATCCCACAGGTTTTGTATGCTTACTACATCATCCTGAAAAGAAACCGTAGCATAGCCGGCCAGATGTTCCTCCCACACCGTGTTGAAGTCAGCATAAGATGTTTGATCCAGGCGGTCTTTCAGTTGGGTGAGGGCTTCGCCCGTCAGGCGTACAGCAATGGTTTGTTGCCCTGCTTTTAGCAGCGTCCGGGGAGGCAGGCGGGAAACGGCTGCCGCCAGGGCATCGCCGGGGCAAACCGCTCCGTTGAGCAGCAGATTATCCTGCTGACAGATAAAGGGAAACTTTTCTTGCAGATAAGTTTCTGTCAGATATGCCGGATTTGGTACGGAAACTTGCGCAGACAGCCGCCTTTGCCACTTCTCATCCATCTGCCAGATACCTACCCTGACCTGGGCGACCGGGCGGGTCAGCGTAAAGGGTTTAAGAGTCTGGCGCACCAGGGGATCATCAAAAAAAATAAGTTGCATGGTGTGTAAGGGGGTTAAGTAAAAGTATACGGCAACCGGCAAACTTTATGTTACATAAAAAAATCTTGCGACAAAATATAGTATAAAATATTATATATGCTTACATTTGATAATATTATATGATAATGCATAAATATTTAAATAAAGAACCTTATTATACCCTGTAAGCTACTTATTGTTATGTCAAAGCACTACCTCCGTTCAACTTTTGTTCTGTTTATCTCCGTTTGGTATATTTCTTTTACAACTGCCTATGCTAAACCGGGAGAAACAGCGGCATCGGAAGGCTGCGCCGGTGGCGGCCCTGTAAAAGTAGTTGTTATTGGTTCTTCTACGGCCGAAGGGTTTGGAGTCACCGTAGCTGAGTCGTGGGTAGGCCGGTATGCCAGCTACCTGAAGTCTGTCAACCCTGCCCACGAAGTGGTGAACTTAGGGTTAGGCGGACGAACCACCTACAACCTGCTGCCTAGCGGTATGTCTACGCCCGTAGATGATAAACCCGAGCCGGAAAGGAACATTACCAAAGCCTTGTCGCTCAACCCCGATGCCATCATCGTCAACCTACCCTCCAACGACGCCTGGGATGGATACAGCAAAGACGTGCAGATGGCTAACTTTAAGATCATATACGATGCAGCACAGGCGCAGGGCGTACCCGTCTGGATCACGACCACCCAACCCCGGGAGAAAGGACTGAACAGCGAGCGGTTGGCTGTCCAGTTGGCGGTTCGGGATGCTATCAGGCAAACCTACGGCACCTTCGCCCTGGACTTCTGGACTGGCATAGCCACCAGCGACAATAAGATCAAACCGGCGCTTGCGCTGGGAGATGGTATTCATCTTAATGGAGCAGGACATAAAGTACTCTTTGATGAGGTGGTGAAACAACAGATTTTGGAGAAAACCGTAGCCAAAAAATACCCTCCTTATGTCTCCGTTAAGAGTGGGACTTATACGGATAAAACAACCTGGAGTACCAACGCTGTTCCTGATGCCCAGGCAAAGGTCATCATCAAAGCCGGTCATACCGTCAGCCTGAGCGCCGACGTAACCATTGCAGCGTTGACCATAGAAAAAACCGGCAAGCTGGACCTGAAAACCTACCAGTTTTCGGCTACCTGCGGACTCGACGTTCAAGGTACCCTGGAAGCCGCTCAGGCAACCCTGTCGCTCAGTGGCGATGAAGACATGACCCTGACCGGCATACCAGCCGTCAAAACGCTGAAGATCAACAAAAACCAGGGAACCGTTCGCCTGGGGCAGGACGTGACCGTTTCGTCTAATCTGACCCTTACCAAAGGCGATATTGCCCTGGCAGGGCATCTTCTGACGCTGGAAAGCTCGGCTGCCATCACCGGAGGTTCTGCTTCCTCTTACATACAAACCACCGGGCCGGGCGACCTGGTCTTTAAGGTGAACAGCACGCTGGTCAACAAACCCCTGGTCTTTCCGGTAGGCGATGCCAGTAACTATACGCCTTTTACTTTTGTACTCAAATCCGGCAGTATATCCAATGGCAAGCTTTCTATGCGCGTGGTAGACAGCGAGCCTGTCCAGGCAGGAGCGGCCAACCCCATCCTTTCCCGGTATTGGGACTTGCGGCAGGAAGGTTTGAGCAACTATCTGTACGACGTAAAATATCAGTATACCGACAGCGACGTAGAAGTCTCTTCCGGAAAAGGGGAAGGTGATCTGAAAGTGATCAAATATTCCGACAAAGACGGGTGGCTGATTGGTGGCGAAGTCAACACCAGCACCAATACTTTATCTGCGATAGGCATCAGTTCTTTCAGCATCTTTTCGGGCGGCAACAATATTGAAGGAGCCGCTCCTCTGCCTGTCAGGCTGCTCTCTTTTCAGGCAGAAGCCACCGAAGAAGGACACGCCCTGTTGCAATGGAAGACCGCCTCTGAAATAAACAATGACTATTTTGCAGTAGAACGCTCCGGCGATGCCGAACAGTGGACAGCCCTTGCCCAGGTCAAAGGCGGCGGCACAAGCCATACCCTGTTAAGCTACCGCTTTATAGATACGGCACCTGCCACGGGCAATAACTATTACCGCCTCAAACAGGTCGATTTTGACGGGCAGTTTGAATACTCTCCGGTCGTTCATTTTTACTCAAACTTAGCCACACCTTTTGATCTGAAACTGGCGCCTAACCCTGCCTATGCCAGAGAAGGCTTGTCCGTGCAACTCACCACGCCCACCCCGGAGGGGAAAGCCACGCTGATGGTCAGTGACATCCTGGGGCGAACCCACGTTCTCCGGGAGATCAGCCTGGAACATGAGAAGACCAACTTGATGGTGCAAGAGGATTTATCTCCCGGATTGTACCTGGTCACCGTCCGCCAGGGCTACCGCGTTATTCAGAAAAAGCTGCTGTTGTATTGACATAAGACAGGAGACCGAAGCTGGAAATCTATTTCCCGTTTATTATGCTAAATACACCTTACATAGCAGTGACGGGGAGCAATCAAAACATACACATAGTGTACTGTCCACCGGCGGGAAGGTTAGGAAAAACTGTTTTGTTTGACTATCCACCCCTTGGGCAGTGTACTTTGCAGACATTCTGTCACAATCCTCTAACCGGGAGGTATGAAAAAACGATTTTGCCACACCCCTCAACAGGTGGGGGGCTGCCGGAACGTTTTCAGGGCATGGCCTGACAGCCGGATAGCCTGGCAAAATCATAAAGAGGCTCCCTAATAGAGGCCAAGGGGTCAATCTCCCTGAGAAAGCAGGGCGCGCATATGGCAAAATGCACTGAAATACGTTATCTTTAAAGTCTATCAGTTCTATCAGCGCATAAAGGGGGACAGTAAGCAGAAACTGCTACCGGAACTCGATATTGAAAAGATTTCTATCAAGGAAATAGCCGCCGTAGGGCGGTTGTATAGACGTTAGCGTCAATCAAATTTAATTATGGCAAGACCTTCAAAATTTAAAATAGTCAGGCCAACGCTACGGAGAGTTGATGATTTTAATGAGCCCAAAACTCTATATTCCTCAGCACAAGTAGAATGGCTTTCAGAGAACCCAATTACCGTGGAGAAATCTGGTGACTTTTTTTCATTTGATTTGGAAAATCCTGTGCATCAAAGAACAGAGTTAACAACTAAATGTCTAGATAAGGCTTTCACTGAATACACACTAGTTTCACAGAATGGAACATTTCGTTGCCTTCCATTATCACTTCAGACAAGCAAATATCACATAGTCAAGGGGCACGTTTCAGGTACTCTAAATTCGTTATTAGATGGACACAAAAAAGATTTTAGCAATACCTATTTACGGCTTATCCAACCCATTAAGAGAGGTTATTCTAAAGTTGGAAATTTCACAAATGCGATTGATTTAAATACTGATCAAAAACTTATGTACGGTGTTGGTTATTTAAATTTAGAGATTGCGAATCTAAAATTTGATATTTTGAGAATTAGTTATCGCAAAGAAGCAGCCAAAACGGATCAAGAATTTTTATTTATAGATTCATGCCAGAAAATTGAAATTGAGCAATTTCAAAATATTGCAAACGCATTTTTTCAAGCTTATTCGTTCATATTTGGAATCTTATGTGGTGGATATAGTTATATCGTTTCTTCTGATTCCCCGGAATATAAAAAAATTGATAACATACTTTTTGAAAATAAGCCAAAAGAAGAGAAGCATAAAAATTACTTAGAGCGTGTTTAAAAATTTTCTAAAGGTTTAAGATTCAATCGGTTAAGGATTCTTTGGCAGTTAGCCCAGTATATCCAAGCTTCTGCACTATTTGTGGTTTTTTCATGGTCTTTATCGAGTCTTCTTT
>JBBSNI010000321.1:0-6984 GCA_038232695.1 Cytophagales bacterium | reverse complement strand
TCTTGACTTTGTTTCCAACTCAAATATTGCTCGTACATCACTCTAAATTGAGCTTCTTCGTTCCTGGATTTTTCCGTCTTGTCTTTTTTTGCCCTAAATTAAGCTCTTTTCTAAACTTGTCCTACACCCGGTAAGATCAAACGATGCCCTGACAGCAGAAGTTGATTATTTTGACATGTTTTACTTGAGCATTGAGTGTCGATTGTTGAGTGCGCCCGACGCCCGGTTGAATATTTTAAACACTCAATATTCAACACTCAATGCTCAAGGGACAAAAGTAACCAACACCACATCAGCGGCGGACCGCTTGAACACCTTAACACTTATGCACCTTAACACTATAACACCTTTAACGCTCTAATATCTCTTTCAGTAGTCCTTCTTTCAGCGCGTAAGCCGATACGCGGATGTTTTTGATTAAGTACCGCTCCAGTACATAAGCGATCAGGCAGCTTGCTACTACGATCATTTCTACGCGCATCTCGATCATGCCGGGGATTTGCAGCCTTTCTTCTTTGTTCTTATGGATAATCTCCTGGTGGATTGCCAGAAAGCCTGCGTAAGACAAGGGTCGTTCTGTTTCCTCACCCGACAAGGTAAGGTTTTCTTTGCACACATAGATGTCACTCAGGGTATCAAACGTACCGGAAGCACCGACTAGTGTATGGGGCTGGTATGGGCGGATGGCATCTTCCAGGCTGGTCAGCTTCTGTTCAAAGTATTCGTTAAGCTGCCGGATATTCTCCTGGGAGATAGGGTCCTGGATAGGAAACAAATCGAGCAGGCGCTGGGCACCGATCTCAAAGCTGTGCCGCCAATGCATTGCCTGCCGGTTGCCCAGGATAAACTCCACACTACCCCCGCCAATGTCCATGATCAGCACGTCTTTTTCAGACAGGTCAAGGGCTTCTTTCACCCCCAGAAAAATACATTCCGCTTCCCTTTCGCCTGGGATGATGTCTATGGCAATATCAGTGGCTGCCTGTATCTTATCAGCAAGTTGCTGCCCGTTTTTGGCATTGCGGAAAGCACTGGTGGCTGTCGCATAGATTTCTGCTACGCCCTCGCGGTCTGCTATCGCCCGGAAGTCTTTCAGCGTCTTGACCGCCCGCTGCTGCGCCTCCGGGATGATGGTTCCCTGATTGATGCCCTGCTTGCCTATCATGACAGGCACTTGCTCTTTGGACAAAATCCGGTAGCTGCCTTTCGGTGCTACCTCCACGATCAGCAGATGAAAGGTATTGGTGCCCAGGTCGATGATTGCCAGTTTTTTACTCATTAGTAGGGTGTTAAAACAAAAACATGCGAAATTACATGCTTTATATTATCCTCCCTATATTTGAAGCAAAACCTAACCTGAAAACCTGATGAAAGACACTGCCGAAAGCCCTACACCTCCTACCCAAGCTTCCCATCATGAAAAACATGCCTTGCTCCAACAGAAAAACGAACAGGCTTTGCAAGGGGGCGGTGCCCAGCGGATGGCTGCCCAGCACGACAAAGGAAAACTCACAGCACGCGAAAGAATCCACTTGCTGTTAGACGAAGGTTCCTTTGAAGAAACCGGCAAGTTTGTCATACACCGCAGCCAGGAGTTCGGGCTGGAAAAGCAGCAATATTTGGGCGATGGCGTCGTCACCGGGTACGGTACGATTCATGGGCGGCTGGTCTATGTATTCTCCCAGGACTTCACTGTTTTTGGCGGCTCGCTTTCCGAAGCCCATGCCGAGAAGATAGTAAAGATCATGGATATGGCTATGAAGAACGGCGCACCCATCATCGGGCTCAACGACTCGGGCGGTGCCCGCATACAGGAAGGCGTGGTTTCCCTGGGCGGCTACGCCGATATTTTTTACCGCAATACGCTGGCTTCCGGACTGGTACCGCAAATCTCTGCCATCATGGGTCCCTGCGCGGGCGGCGCGGTGTATTCGCCTGCTATCACCGACTTTGTGTTCATGGTAGAAAAAACTTCTTATATGTTTGTCACCGGACCCAACGTGGTGAAGACCGTGACGCAGGAAGATGTATCGGCCGAAGAGCTGGGCGGTGCTACCACACACAGCACCAAAAGCGGCGTGACGCACTTTGCCTGCCCAAACGAATTGGTGTGTTTGCAGGACATCAAAAAGCTGCTGGGCTACATTCCGCAAAACTGCGACGATGAGACGCCCCGCCAGCCTTACGAACTCCGGGATGAAACAAGACCTGCCCTGAACGAGCTGATCCCTGCCAGCCCGAACCAGCCTTACGACATGCGCGATGTGGTACGGGGGATCGTAGACGAGGGAGATTTTTTTGAAGTGCATCAACACTTTGCAGAAAATATCATCGTAGGCTTCGCCCGGATCGCAGGCAGGAGCATTGGCGTGGTAGGCAACCAACCGGCGGTGTTGGCGGGCGTGCTGGACATTAAATCCAGCCTGAAGGGCGCACGGTTTGTCCGGTTTTGCGATGCATTTAACATTCCTTTGCTGGTGCTGGAAGATGTGCCCGGCTTTTTGCCCGGTACCGACCAGGAGTGGAACGCCATCATTACCAATGGCGCCAAGCTGCTCTACGCCTTCAGCGAAGCCACCGTGCCCCGCGTGACCGTCATCACCCGCAAGGCGTATGGCGGCGCCTACGATGTGATGAACTCCAAACATATTGGCGCTGACCTGAACTACGCCTGGCCCTCGGCAGAGATTGCCGTGATGGGTGCCAAAGGCGCGGCAGAGATCATTTTCAAGCGGGAAATTGCAGGCGCGAAAGATCCGGAAGCCAAACTACAGGAAAAGATAGACGACTATACCGAACGCTTTGCCAACCCCTACACCGCCGCCAGCCGGGGGTATGTAGACGAGGTGATCTTTCCCGAACAAACCCGCCAGAAACTCATTCGTGCCTTCGGGATGCTGGAAAACAAGGCAGACCGTCTGCCCCGTAAAAAACATGGCAACATTCCTTTGTGATTACTATTTCTGCTTCAGGTTGTTGTTCTTTCTTTGTGAAAAGTAATCTTTCAACCAAACCATCGCTGGTCGTTCTCTGCCATCGTTGCGCACCAGGTAGCCCTGGCTTCTCCACATGTGGTCCTGCTTGTAACCCCATAGCGTAACTCCTTTTACCGCAGGATGCTCCCACATGACCGGAAACTGTAATGCCCATATGGTTTGCTGGATTTTATCATCAGCTTCATGCACTTCATATTCAGTGATATAACGCGGGAGTCCCAGATCGCCCATTTGGTTGAGGGTGTGTTGTATGGTACTTACAGCCACATTTTCCAGCCAATGCCCTTGCAGTCCTATCCCGTCAATGTTGCCGTCGGCTTTGAGCAAGCTGATCAGTTTTTTGTAGTCATCTACCCTGCTTCCTCCTTTCAGCACTTTGTTCTCATTGATCCATAATGCGCAACCGGCTGGTGCGTACTTCCGGGCTTTTTGATACATCCATCGTACCCAGGCAAAATCTGCATCACCCCCTAATGCTTCTCTGATTTTTGGCGGAGGAGGCGACTGAAAAGGTTCATTGACCACTTCTGCATAAGCGGTATGGGGATATCTGTCGAAAAAACGTACGATCCATGCTTCCATTTCCGCCCGAATCTCGGACTCAGAGAGATCAAGTAACCAATCAGCCTCTGCGCCACAGCACCAAAACAGGAAAGTGTGCTGTTTGAAAGGGATGTGATGATTACGACAGTAAGCATATATTTCATCCAAAGCCTTCCATTCGTATACCTTTCTGCCGATTTCGCAAAGACCGTGTTTACCAGCATTTTCAGGCGTTGCCTGGTTCCAGTAAGTGCTGAAAAGCGTGTCGGGCGTCATGCCATGATCCTTAAATCCCGCCAGGGTATTTCCAAGAAATTTATCATGCCCTTTCGCCAACTGGGCCAGGGAGCGGGTAATACAGCAAGAAAACAGTACAACAAAGAGAAGCGTAACTGTTTTTGGTAAGGTGTATAGCAGTTTTGACATGATATGCAATTAATAAGAAAAAACGATAGCATAATACAGCGTCAACGAATTTGTTGCTATTCTATCACTTTATTTCGCGTAGCTGGTTTTTCTTACCCGGCTAAGGTATAGTGCTAATAGAAAGTGATTTCTATGATTTGAATGATCATTTTTGCCGGATTAATTACCCTGTCTATCGCTTTTCTGATCTCATGTCTTTAAAAGAAATATACTTTGCAGCTTTGTTGACCGTCACTTCTCAAAGAGTAGTCTTTTGTATTTGTTTTGTGCTAATAAACTATACTGGATTTGCGCAAAGTCCTGATGAATCTGCGTCTGACCGGTACAGGATCGCTTTTTATAATGTAGAAAACCTCTTTGATACGGAAGATGATTCGCTGACCCTTGATGAAGAGTATCTGCCCGGCGGCATGAGAGGTTGGAATTATACTAAGCTGCACCAGAAATTCAATCACATTTGTAAAACCATCGCCGCTTTAGGGGAATGGAACCCGCCGGTGATCGTAGGGATGGCAGAAGTAGAAAACCGGCAGGTGCTGGAAGCCCTGATCCTGCACACACCACTGCACCGCTTCCAATACCAGGTCGCACACCACAACTCACCGGACGAGCGCGGCATAGACGCTGCCCTGATCTACCGGGCAGACCAGTTCACCGTACTGACAGACCAAGCCTGGCCGGTAGTGTTTCCTTTTGACCCGGAAGACAGGACGCGCGATATGCTGTATGTAAAAGGTGTGTTGATGGGAGCAGATACGCTTCACCTGGTGGTAAACCACTGGCCTTCGCGCAGAGGCGGAGCCGCCGCTTCGGAAAAATACCGGCTGACGGCTTCTCAAATCTTAGCTGGCAAAATAGACTCTATCTTTTCCGGCCAACCCCACGCAAACATCATCCTGATGGGCGATTTCAACGATGGCCCCACAGACAAAAGCCTGACGCATCTGACTGAAAGCTTGCCAGGACGGCTGGTGAATATCAGTGAAGATATTTCACCTGGTACGCTGAAGTTTGAAGCCGAATGGGCTACCTTTGACCAGTTTTTAGTGTCGGCACACTTGCAGCAAAACGCTCAAAAGTTATCCGTTAAAGACCAGCAGGCTAAAGTATTCAATCCTTCCTGGTTGCTGGAGGCAGACCCGCAGTACCACGGATTTAAACCTAAGCGGACGTATGCCGGTTATCGCTACCAGGGAGGGTTCAGCGATCATTTGCCTGTGTACATAGACCTTAGCCCGAAAAACAGCTTTCCATGAAACCAATCAGCAGCAGTATCATCGTCCCATCCCGCCTGGTATTCCTGATGTGGGCTGTTTATTTTCTGGAGATCACCTTTCATTTCAGCTTGTCGCGCTTTGGCTTGCTGCCCCGTACATTGAGCGGACTTGTGGGTATTTTTACGGCGCCTTTGTTGCATGGCAGCGTGAGCCACCTGGTGTCTAACACCATGCCGCTGCTCATCCTGGGTACGGTGCTGTATATGTTTTACGACCGCATTGCCAGCCGGGTATTCCTGCAATGCTATCTGCTGACGGGCGCGCTGGTGTGGCTCTTTGCCCGCCCTTCTTTTCACATCGGCGCCAGCGGACTGATCTATGGGTTAGCTTTTTTCCTCATCTTTTTCGGGCTGTTCCGCAAAGATTTCAAGTCGCTGCTGATCTCTATTATTACCATGTTGTTTTATGGCTACCTGTTTTATGGCATTTTGCCTTCGCAGCCTTATGTTTCTTACGAATCGCACCTGATGGGAGGTATTGTAGGTTTTTTTAACGCCGTCAGAGCCGGTGCGGAGAAGCACTGGAAGCGTTGAGTGCCCTTATTTTTTGGCTTGTATAGCGTCATAATTCATCAAATGCATCGTTTCGCCGCCCATTGCCATAGCATATATCCTGTGTTTGGTAAGATAATTCAAAACACTTTCATGCATATGCAAGGCAGCCATGATAGGAATGACTGTTTTCCCCTGATGGTTGGGAAAATAATCAAACATATTACTTAGCTGCTCTCTGAACATATCCACATATTCTTTTTTAGCCGTTGATTTGACCTCACAAATAAAAAGCATTTGCTGGCAACTCAGTACCACATCAAACACTGCTACGACAGTGGGATCCTTTACATTTCTGCGAGAAGCTCTTAGATCGAAAGTATCGAATTGTTCACATTGAAAATAGGTAGCAGCTACCGTAGGCAGGTTAGGTGCGGCAATGTCTTCTGCCAAAGTACCCAGGCGATTGGCCAGCTCGCCCCAGCGTTGATTCATTTCTTTTTTCATCACTCTGGTATCTTCATCCATGCGCTCTTTCATCGCTCTGGTGTCTTCTTCCATTCGTTTCAGTGCTTTATTGATCTGAACAATGAATTCTCCCAAGACCACTTCCAAGGTGCTGACCCGCTCTTTTATTTCTTCATTCATATAGCTATCATTAATCGCTTTGCAATAGGTAACATAAAAATATAGATTTACATGCGTATAACAAAACAATTGTTCTTATGACCTACCCCAAAACCCTATCCCAAGGTGCCAACAATATGGTCATCGCCTTGTCTGCCACGGAAGTAGCGAAGATCTTTACCGGCGATACCCGTTCAGACATAGGTTCAGAAGCCGATAAGATGAAGTATGCCAACCGCGTCAATGCACTCGTGGTTACGTTTATTCGCCTGGATTGGGACGAAGACAAACAGTGGGATATGCTGGTCATGGAACGGCTTTATCCTTTGGATTATCGTGGGTACGAATACGAAGTGCGCTCTTTACAAGTAGATGTCTTTGAGGAAGAACTGCATCAGCTTCACCAGGCGGGCTTTGTTCATAGATATTTGCAACGTCCTTCTACAGAACCCGGATTCGCCTTCGACAATGTTTTTCTGACTGATTAGGGATCATTGAAGAAATAACCTACCCATATAATAGGAAGGCTTGATCCAGACATCCCATTTAGGAAGTTGTTGGCTTCTGATAAGATGCTTTTCTCGCTGCTGCATTTGTTTTTTATTGAGCCTGCTACCTTTCTGG
>JBBSNI010000320.1:0-6993 GCA_038232695.1 Cytophagales bacterium | reverse complement strand
TAGGCTGGGCCGCATAGGCTGGGCCGCATAGGCTGGGCCGCATAGGCTGGGCCGCATAGGCTGGGCCGCATAGGCTGGGCCGCATAGGCTATGCGCCCCAGGCTGGAAGCCTTATCAATAGAAGGTAACAACGGCTATACCGTTTGGTAGCGTCGAACCAGCATTTGCCTGGGCCTTGCATCAAATTCAGACTCTCGAGCAGTAGATTATATTTTGGTACACACTACAAAACAATCGAATCAAAATCCAGTTAGCCACTTGATGATTGGTCTTAGCCCCCGAAAGTAGTATGAGGAAGTTACAGGTCACTGCAGTGATTTTTGCTTTATTATGCCTCGAACCCGCTGTTGCCCAGCATCTCAAACCTGGTTTCAGTAAGTCGGAATATATTGAACTGATGAAGCTTTCCGCTCAGTTTGGAGATTCTACTTACCGTTCTAAAATACCGGTTCCCCCAGCCTATACGTTAGCCTACCGTTCTGAGGTGATGGGCTTAGACAACCGCTGGGACTTGTGGATCAGCCAAGAAAAGGTGGCGGTGGTCAGCCTGAGAGGAACTACCGAAAAAAGCGAAAGCTGGCTTGCCAATTTTTATGCAGCTATGGTTCCGGCAGAGGGAGCCTTAAAGATCAGCGACGACTATACTTTTGACTATAAACTGGCTGACCATCCAAAAGCGGCCGTGCATGTAGGATGGCTGGTCAGCACTGCTTTTCTGGCCAGTGACATCTTGCCCAAAATAGACTCTTGCTACCAATCGGGCATCAAGGACGTGATCATCCTGGGACATAGCCAGGGCGGCGCCATTGCCTATCTGCTGACGGCTCATCTGTATTATTTACAGAAACAAAACAAGTTGCCTGCTGATCTGCGCTTGAAAACGTACTGTAGCGCTGCCCCTAAGCCTGGCAACCTATATTTTGCCTATGACTACGAAACGCTCATCCAAAACGGTTGGGGGTATAACGTAGTCAACTCCGCCGATTGGGTGCCGGAAGTGCCTGTAACGGTGCAGACGTTGGATGATTTCAATCAGCCTAATCCCTTTGTTAATGCCAAAGAGACTATTAAAAAGCAGAAGTTCAGGGATAGAATCGCGCTCAATTATGCCTATAAAAAGCTCTATAAACCCACCAAAACCGCTCAGAAGAACTATCAGAAGATACTGGGCAAGTTGACTTCTAAAAAGGTCAGCAGTATTCTCCCCGGATTTGAAGCGCCGGACTATTACAACAGCAACCATTATGTAAGAACAGGACCTACCATTGTTTTAATGGCTGACGAAGATTATTTTGCCTGGAATCCTATGGATGAAAACAACATTTTTGCGCATCATTTTCATCCATCTTATCTCTACTTAGCAGAAAAGCTTAATTTTAACTCTTCCTTTCAGGAAATGCCACCTGCGGCAGATGAGCTTAGCGGCGCTTGGGAACTGGATTATATCACAGGCATCAGGATAGCCTTTGAAGGGTTGTATCCTGAAGCAAAACCGCAAATTTCTTTTGACTTCAGCCATCATGAAATAAACGGCAATACAAGTTGTAATACATTTAGTGCAGCCTTTACCCTCGAGGGTCAACAGGTGAAGGTAGCCTCACCTCATGCGATGACAAAAGTATGGTGTGAAGGGGAAGGTGAAAAAAGATTTCTGAACATGCTTCAGAAAATAGAAAAGTATGCGGTGAGGGAAGACACCCTGCGTTTTTATTTGGATAACATAGAAATGATGCGATTCAGCAAAGTAAAATAGTTTCCAAAACCCCGAGCATGAACCAACACGCACTACGCAGCTTTTTCCTCTTGGGTTGTTTATGGCCACTGAGCAGCTACGCGCAGCTTTTGCCAAACGCTGACTATTCAGTACGTATCAAAAGCATATCAGAACGCTGGGAGCTTGACTCAGCGACCCGCCAAGGAACCTTTTTGCTGACCTCCTACAAACCTTTTTATGTAACGGCCGGTCGTTGGTCAAACAACCCGAATACACAGCCGACCAGCGAAAATCCTAATTACGCTAGCCCCTTTCCAATAGAATACAATAACTATGAAGCAAAGTTTCAACTCAGCTTTAAAACCAAAGTGTTGCAAACCATCTTCTGGGGCTATGGCGACTTGTGGGTAGCTTATACGCAAAAGGCGCACTGGCAAATTTACAATACCAACATATCGCGTCCTTTCAGAGAGCTAAACTATGAGCCGGAAGTCATCCTTAATTTTCCCATACGTTACAAACTCTTCGGATTTAAGGGAAGAACCTTAGGCATTGCTTTCAATCACCAGTCTAATGGAAGAGAACTGCCGCTTTCCAGAAGTTGGAACCGCATCATGGTGCATACTGCTTTAGAGCGCCCACACTGGATTGTGATCCTTCGCCCCTGGTGGCGGTTGCCTGATGAAGACGACGAGAACCCCCTGATCGCGGAGTATATAGGGCGGGGAGAAGCCACCGTTGTGTATAGCACCGGCAGGCATCAGTTTTACTTTGTAGGAACGCATCCGCTTCGCCTAAAGACATTAGATAGGGGTAGTACCCAATTCAACTGGGTTTTTCAGATTCGTGGTCATCTCCGGGGACAAGCACAGTTTTCCAGCGGATACGGCGAAACGCTCATCGATTACAACCATCGCCAAACCACTATCGGGCTGGGCGTGTCGTTCATTGACTGGTGAGCGGGATAAAGGATGCTTTTCTTTCAAGATAGAAAATAACCGCTTGTATCTTTCCAATCCGGATAGCTTGCGGTTGGTGTTCAAGAAAATAGATTAAACGCAGACTATGGCACATGCCATCTATATCATGAAAAAAATATTGCTTTTCAAACTTGTTATGCTGTTCATGCTCGCATCATGCCATCGGCCATCTGGCCAGGAAGAAGCTATCCCAAGTTCTTTAACATCTGACTGTTATGCATGGGGCCAAAATAACAGCAAAATACTGATGCATCTGGAAGTGGAGGATGATACTGTTACGGGCAAACTATGGTATGACTTTTATGAAAAGGACGACAACATAGGAGAACTGAAAGGTAAGATGCATGGGGATACTCTTTTTGCCCTTTATACTTTTCGTTCAGAAGGAGTAGAAAGCCAAAGAGAAGTAGCCTTTCTGGCAAAGGATAGCCGTTGGATAGAGGGCTACGGAAGTTTACAGGAAACCAACGGTATTGCCAGGTTTGAAGCGCCCGGTCAGCTTGATTTTAGCCAGGGTACGGTGCTGTCAAAAATAAATTGCCAGACAGACGCCAGAGGGTGCCTCGTTTCTTTTGGGTATCGCTGGTCTTCTATCCGGCAAACCTGTATCATACCTGCCCAGGATGGCATCCGGCTCAACGCTATGGATACGGCACAAAACGCTGATACGCCTGCTTTTGTCCTTTTTTCTGAAAACCAAGACCAGGCAGAACTTTTCCTACCCGCACAGGATAGCTCGTGGGTACTACAACGGAAAGGAAAAGAAGGCGCTCACGCCTGGACCAACAGTTCGTACAAACTTTTCCCCTGGAAAGGATACGTGCTGCAATACGAGGGCAAAACCATTTATGCCGGTATGTAGCCTGCTTTGATAAAGATAAATCCTTTCTTTGTCAATATTCTGGAAAACCTGGCAATTGTTACTGGAAGTACTGCCAAAGCATTTTGCATAAAATAGAGGCAGCGTATTTTTTACAGCACAAACCTTACCATGTAATACTTTGCCCGGAATGTGTGTGTGAATACTTTTCCTCTTGTATTTGCTTTGCAGCAGTAATTTTTTTCAACCTTTAAAGCAATACACCATGAAAGTAAAGTTTAGTCTGATAGAAAACAAACTGACGCCAGACCCCAACGACTACCGCGCCAGGGTACACCCTGAAAACACACTGACGGTAGAAGACATCATCAACACCATGACCGGCCACGGCTCTACGGTGACCAAAGCCGAATCGCTTGCTGTCATAGAAGAGTACAACCGCGCTATCTTTGAGGCGCTCTCTAAAGGGCACAACGTGCAGATGCCTGAATTTACCATCGGTATCAGCATACGGGGTGTGTTCAACAGCAAGAAAGAGACGTTTAACGGCAGCAAGCATAAGGTAGAGCTTAAAATGAACCCGAAAGGAAAGCTGAAAGAAGCCATCAAAACGATCACCTTACAAAAGGTGAAGGCGCCGGACAATGGTCCTCTATTAGAGATGCTGAAAGACCTGATGAGCGGCACGGAGAACGAACTGCTGACCCCCGGCGGCATTGCTCACATAGAAGGTCAAGACATGAAGTTTGATGCTTCCGACCCTGCTCAGGGCATCTTCCTGATGGCCGGAGACAAGACAGAAACCAAAGTGGAGACCATCGCCCGCAACATGCCCAGCGAGCTGATCTTCATGGTGCCTGCCCTGGCCCCCGGCACCTACGACCTGGAATTGCGCAGCATCGCCCACAAAGGCAAAACCCTCAGAACAGGCGAGTTAGCCCCTACCCTGACAGTAGCCTAAGCCAACCGCCGATAGGGCAGACAGCTTCCCTAACGGCGCATCCACACAAAGCATCCTGGTCTTAACCGATCGGGATGCTTTTTTTATGGCCCTCTCCTACCGCCCAAGCCGTTTGGGTAAGCTACCCAAGATGCTTGGGTAGACTGCCCAAGATGTTTGGGTAAGCTACCCAAGATGTTTGGGTAGGCTACCCAGGATGCTTGGGCGAAAAGTAATGCCTCCCAAGCCCTTAAATCCGGCGCAAACTTGCGCCAGGTGAGCATCCCTCAGACCAGAGGTCTGTCAATAGTCCGCCACGAGGCTGGAGCCTCGCGCGAGCTTTAAAAAAGCGAGTTCACAGGTTCGCGCGAGGCTCCAGCCTCGTGGCGGATTATCCAGCAGCGGCTTCCAGCCGCCCGGCCTCACAGAACGGTAGCACGGCCGGGTAAGGTTTGCTTGCGTCAATCATTCATCAAGTTTTCAACTTGACCATACTGAGTGTGTAAGTTTTCCGTACAACTTTGATCTATTGGCGCCTGTTCTGATCATTTTTTATGCATTACTTTACCTCAAAAAATAGGACAGCCCTGAAAGATTTACCGGCATAACTTAGGGCTTGTCCCGGTGTATGACTGGTCTGCCTG
Organism: Cytophagales bacterium; assembly: GCA_038232695.1. Classification (GTDB taxonomy): domain Bacteria; phylum Bacteroidota; class Bacteroidia; order Cytophagales; family Cyclobacteriaceae; genus JAJNNC01. The sequence goes on along the minus strand of JBBSNI010000320.1, from coordinate 1,895 downwards.
GAAGGAAGGACAAAAATTGTTGGACAATACGGATACGGATTTTGATCCGTTGGATATGACTACGCTTTGCAAACTCATCACCCTGGTGATACGCGCTGACAGGTTCAACGATGGTTGTATGATTAAGCACTTTGAGAACAGAAACATGGAGAAAATCATCAGGGCGTTGAGAAAGCATGTGGAAAATAAGTAAGTTCAGCCCGGATTTATCAAAAAACGATGCTGATACAACAATACTTACACAAAGTAAACACCCAATACAAAACCGGCTTTGCCAGAGAACACAGCTACCGCGGCGACCTACAGCACCTGCTACAACAACTCGTACCTAATGTGCTGGTGACCAACGAACCGGCACGGGTAGCCTGCGGTGCCCCGGACTATATCATCACCCAACATGAGGTGCCGGTAGGCTATATTGAGGCCAAAGACATCGGCAAGCCTCTGAGCAGCAAAGACTACAAAGAGCAGTTTGACCGCTACAAGAAAGGCTTGCCTAACCTGATCATTACCGATTACCTGGACTTTCAGCTATTCAAGGAAGGTGAGTTAGTGACTACCGTAGCCATTGGTAGTGTGCAGAACGGACATATAGCTGCAAAGCCGGAGAACTTTGAGCAGTTTACCAACCTCATCAAAGATTTCTGCATCCCTGCCGGGCAGACCATTAAATCCGCTGCGCGCCTGTCTAAGCTGATGGCCGGTAAGGCCAAAGTGCTGGCAAAGGTGATTGAGAATGCCTTGAACAGCGATGAAGAAAGCAATGCCAACAGCACGCTCAAAGAACAGATGCTGGCCTTTAAGCAAATCCTCATCCACGACATAACGGCCAGGGAGTTTGCCGACATCTATGCACAGACCATTGCCTACGGTATGTTTGCCGCCCGCCTGCACGACCCTACGCTAAAAACCTTCAGCCGGCAGGAGGCCGCCGAGCTTATCCCCAAGACCAACCCCTTTCTGCGCAAACTCTTCCAGTACATAGCAGGCTACGACCTGGACGACCGCATCCGGTGGATTGTAGATGCACTGGCTGACCTGTTTCGGGCAACGGATGTGGCGGCACTGCTGCAAAACTTTGGCAAAGCCACCCAGCAGCACGACCCCATCATCCACTTTTACGAAACCTTTCTGGCAGAGTATGACCCCAAGCTGCGCAAGAGCCGGGGCGTGTGGTACACCCCGGAGCCGGTGGTCAACTTCATTGTACGTGCCGTAGATGATATTCTCAAAACAGAGTTTGGCCTGCCGCAGGGCCTGGCCGATACTTCCAAAACTACCATTGAAGTAGATACCCAGATGGAAGACAAACGCTCTAAGACGGGCTACAAAAGAGAAAAGCGGGAAGTACACAAAGTACAGATACTGGACCCGGCCACCGGAACCGGCACTTTTCTGGCAGAAGTAGTCAAGCATATTTATAAGAAGTTTGCAGGACAGAAAGGCATCTGGAGTGGCTATGTAGAAGACCACCTCATTCCCCGGCTGAACGGCTTCGAACTGCTCATGGCCTCCTATGCGATGGCGCACCTCAAACTGGATTTGCTGTTGCGCGAAACCGGCTACCAACCCAAAAGAGAACAACGCCTGCGTGTATACCTGACCAATTCGCTGGAAGAACACCACCAAGACACTGGTTCTATCTGGGCTACCGTTTTATCAAACGAAGCTAATGAGGCAAATTACATCAAAAGAGATACACCTGTGATGGTGGTATTGGGTAATCCTCCTTATTCGGTGAGTAGTAGTAATAAGGGGGATTGGATAGAGGGATTAACGGCTGATTATAAAAAGAACCTCAATGAAAGGAATATACAGCCTTTGTCAGATGATTATATCAAGTTCATCCGTTACGGACAACACTTTATTGAGAAGAATGGAGAGGGGGTTTTAGC
>JBBSNI010000319.1:0-7064 GCA_038232695.1 Cytophagales bacterium | reverse complement strand
TCATCATCGTCTTTGGCGTATTAGGTTATTTTAGCATCAATATGTCTTTCTTCCCTGAGCTTGACCCGCGTGAGATCACCGTACGGGTCACCTACCCGGGTGCTGCGCCCGAGGAGATGGAAGAAGGCGTCACCATCAAAATAGAAGAAGCTCTGAAAGCCGTGACAGGGATAGAAGAAGTCACTTCCGTCTCTTCGGAAAACACCGCCTCCATCAACGTACGCACCCGCGACGACTACGACATCGACGATGTGCTGATGGAAGTGAAAAACGCCGTAGACGGCATCAACTCTTACCCGGTGGGAGCAGAAAAGCCGGTGGTCTTCAAAGACAGGGGCTTTGGCAGTTCGCGTGCGGCTTTTCTGACGCTGCGCGGCGGCGGCGATCTGAGGGCGCTCAAAGAAAAGGCGGAGATCATAGAAGACGACCTGCTTAACTCAGGTGTGGTTTCCCAGGTAAGCGTCTTCGGCTATCCCGACCTGGAAATTTCGGTAGAGGTGCCCGAAGACAATCTTTCGCGCTACGGGCTTACCTTTAGCCAGGTAGCCAACGCCATCCGTTCCAACAACCGCGACATCTCCGGCGGCTCCGTCAAAACGCTGGAAGAAGAGATACGCATCCGGGCGAACGCCAAAGAATTTGCACCAGAAGAAATCGGCAGAATCGTACTGCGCGCCAGGTCCGACGGCAGCAATCTGCTGCTGCGTGACATTGCCCGGATCAAGATGCAGTTTGCCGATACGCCCAACCGCTCTTATTCCAACGGACAGGTCGCTGTTTCTATCAGCATTGAGAAGCTGCCGGAGGAAGACTTGCAGGAAATTTCCGGTTATGTCAATGAATACATAGACAAGTTCAACGCCCAAAACGAAAACTTCGAGCTTTTCGCCAGCTTTGATTTTAACGATCTGCTGCAGCAACGGGTCAGCCTGCTGACGAGCAATGGGCTGTTAGGGTTAGCACTGGTGCTGGTAGCGCTGGGGCTTTTTTTGAGTCTGCGCCTGTCGCTGTGGGTGGCGCTGGGTATTCCTGTCTCGTTCCTGGGCATGTTCATTGTGGGCAGCCTGGTAGGCATCACCGTCAACATGCTGTCACTGTTTGGGATGATCCTGGTCGTAGGTATCCTGGTGGACGATGGTATTGTCATTGCCGAAAATATTTATACCCACGCCGAAAAAGGCAAGAAACCCATGCAGGCCGCTATCGACGGTACGGTGGAAGTATTGCCTGCGGTATTTACGTCTGTTACGACCACCATCATCGCTTTTATTCCGCTCATGCTGTTAGACAACGAAGGGTTCACCACCGAGATGGCTATTGTGGTGATTGCCTGCTTATCTTTCTCTTTGGTAGAAGCTTTTTTTGTATTGCCTTGCCACCTTTCCAGCGGCAAAGCGTTGCTCAAAAAAGACGGTAAAGCCAACAAAGACCGTATTCGTGGCACTTTAGACAAGGGCATTAAATATCTCCGGGACCGGGTGTACGGCAGCATCCTCAAATTTTTTATCCGCTGGAAATGGGTAGCTGTCACCTTGCCGCTGGTGTTTTTTATGGTCGTGCTGGGCATGTTCCAGGGCGGTATCATCAAGTCTACTATCTTTCCTTCTATTCCCTTCGACAATTTTAACGTTACGCTGGTGCTCAAACCGGGTACGCGTGAGACCATCACCGAGGAGTACCTGCAAAGGTTCCAGAAGGCTGTCTGGCAGGTCGACGAGGAGATCAAGAAAGAGCGGGGTAAGGATGAGTCGCTGATCAAAACGGTAGACCTGAACGTAGGCAGCAGTGGGGGCAGGGGTGCCAGCGCCGAGCGGGGCGGGCACACCGGACATTTGCAGATCAACCTGGTGGATATGGAAGACATTGAAGACATTTCCAGCTTCGAGATCGCCTCCCGGGTACGCCAGAAGATTGGCGCCGTGCCGGAAGCCGAAAAGTACAGCGTAGGCGGACAGAACCGTTTCGGGACGCCCTTTTCGCTGGCGCTGCTCAGCAGCAACCTGGAAAACCTCATGGCTGCTAAAGAAGAGGTCAGGGCAGAACTCTACAACCTCTCGTCGCTCAAAGACATTGGCGATAATACGGCGACCGGGCAGCGGGAACTGCAACTGCAACTCAAACCTAAAGCTTACTTCCTGGGCTTCTCACAAGCCGACATCACCAACCAAATCCGCCAGGCTTTCTTTGGAGAAGAAGCGCAACGCCTGATCGTAGGCACCGACGAAGTGCGCGTATGGGTACGCTACCCCGAAGAAGACCGGCTGACCATCTCCCAGTTGGAGTCGATGAAGATCAAAGACACCGAGGGCAACGAGTATCCTTTGCAGGCGCTGGCAGACTACAATATCGGGCGGGGCGTGATCAACATCAACCACTTCAACGGTAAGCGGGAAGTGCGCATTGAGGCGGATTTGGTGGACCCTTATGAGCCGGTGCCGCCTATCATAGAGAAAGTAAGGGCCGATATTCTGCCCGCCATCTTAGACAAATATCCGGGTGTCAGCTATTCTTTTGAAGGGCAACAGCGAAACTCTGCCCGCACGGTAGATTCTTTTATGAAGGTTTTCCCGGTAGCTTTCATTATGATGATTTTGGTCATCACGCTCTCGTTCCGCTCCCTTTACCAGGCCGGACTGATCCTGCTGCTGATCCCTTTCGGGCTGGTGTGCGCTGCGGTAGGGCATGGCATCCACGGGCAACCTATTTCCATGCTCAGCATGTACGGCATGATCGCCCTGTCGGGTGTCATTGTCAACGACGCGGTGGTGATGCTGGATAAGTACAACCAGAACCTGACGGAGGGCATGACGGTAGAGGAAGCCGCCCACAACGCCGGCACTTCGCGCTTCCGGGCTATTGTGCTCACCTCGCTTACCACGGTGGCAGGGCTGTATCCGCTGATCCTGGAGAAAAGCTTCCAGGCACAGTTCCTCATCCCGATGGCTATTTCGGTCGCCTACGGCGTGATGTTCGGTACGCTGCTGATCTTGTTGTTTTTTCCCATTTTCATCCTTGTTTTCAACGACATCAAGCTGGCTGCCAACCGGGGATGGGCAAAGCTACAGCAGTACATGAACCCTGGGGAGCCGGTACATGTGTACCATCCAGAGGATGTAGAACCTGCCGTTAAAGAACAGCGAAGGTTGCAGAAGTTATAGGGCGAGTGCTGTCAGGTCTGTGAGACACAGACCTGGGAAGCCGAAGGAGACACCCCATATCCTAGGTCGGTATCTCACAGACCTGATGATGCCATTGTATACGAAAACCCAAGTATCCAAATCCTAAACACCATGTTACATCATTACACCAAAACCTTTTGCACCCTTAGCTTTCTGCTTTGCCTCGGCATGGCTGCCTACGGACAGGATTCGCTTTCTCTCTCCCAGGCCATACAGGCGGGGCTTGCCAATAATTTTGACATACGCATAGAAGCGTTGAACGTAGAAATTGCCGAAAACAACGACACCTGGGGCGCTGCCGGGCGTTATCCAACCGTCAGCTTTAGTCTTTCTCAGGGCAATAATTTTAGAGATGTTAACAACCCGACGAGCTTTTTGCAAGGGTTGACTATTTCTAACGACGTGACGCCCAGCCTTAATGTCAACTGGATATTGTTCAACGGCTTTAGCGTACACATCAACCGCCAGCGGCTGCAAAAATTGGAGCAACTCAGCTTAGGCAACGCCGAGGTGGTGATAGAAAATGCGATCCAATCGATCATCCTGGCATATTACAACACCATCCTGGAAGAAGAGCGGTTGTCGGTGCTGGAAAAGGTCTTTACCCTCTCCAAAGACCGCTATGATTATGTCAAGCTCAAAGGCGAATTGGGCAGCGCCGTTACCTTCGATATTTTGCAGGAACAAAACGCTTACCTGACCGACTCTGCCAACTACGTGACCCAGGAAGTCAATTACCTGAACGCCCGCCGCAACCTGAACCTGCTGATGGGCATAGCCATTGACACCCAATACGCCCTGGCCAATGACCTTAATGTAGAAGCGCAAGACTATGTGCTGGACGATTTATATACTAAAATGACAGCCAGCAATAGCAACCTGCAAAACCAGTTTTTGAATCTTCAAATATTGGAAACAGAAACCCGCCTGGCGAAGACTGAACTGTTTCCGCAACTCAGCCTCAACCTGGGGGGCTCTTACAACTGGGCGCGGCAGGATTTGTCGCAGGCGGACTTTGCTTTCTCTAACCCGGAGAACCCGCGCCCTACCGTTACCCAAACCCGTACGGCCAACTACGCCGCCGGACTTCCCTTGAGCTACCTGCTTTTTGATGGCGGCAGGGTCAGGCGTGCCATAGAAAATGCCTACGTGCGGGAAAACATAGGTCAGCTACAGATAGAGCAGCTTACCCTGAGCTTAAACAACAACCTGATCGCCTCTTATGACCTGTACAATGTGCGCAAAAAGCTGCTCAACATCTCCCAACAAAATGTAGAAAGCGCCGAGCTCAACGTACAGTTGGCAGAAGAACGTTTTAAGAACGGAACCATCAATTCTTTTAATTACCGCGACATTCAGGTAGCATATCTTAACACTGCTTTGAGCAACCTGCAAGCCAAATACGACCTGATAGATTCCGAGACAGAACTGCTCCGGCTCACCGGCGGCATCATCAGCGAGTATGAAAATGTAAATTAATGATTGCTCACCTTTCCCGAACCACTCACCTGTACATTGACCGTGGCATCTCCCTGGTTGTCGATATTGCCGGAGCCTGACACGTTTCCTTTTAGAGATTGACTGGCGCTGATCGCTATATTGCCCGAGCCGCTCATATCCACCGTACATACCTCGGTTTTGACTTCGCGGGCTTTCACATTGCCGGAGCCTGACTTATCGATAGAAAACTCGGCTACGCGCCCGGAAGAAGCCTCAAAGTTGCCGGAACCTGACATAGACAGATCAAAATCTTTGGCTTCCAGAGAAGCCACCTTTACGTTACCGCTGCCGCTGATGTCAAAAGATACGCGATCACCCTTTATGTTTCCCTCAGCTACAGCATCCCCTGAGCCGCTATTGCTAAATTTAAAGGTAGGAGCCGATAAATCCGATTTGCAGCGCAGGTTGCCGGAGCCGGCGTTGCTGATGCTTTCCAGGTCTTGGTAAGTGATGTAGATTGTTGCCTGTATGTTTCTATAGTTTCCCTTTTTCAGGTACACTTTCAGCACATTACCTTTCACTTCTGTGATGATCTTTTCAGGATCGACGCCTTTTGCCTCTACGGTAACGGTATTTTCATTCCCCTGCTCAAGGACGACATCAAAGCTTCCGCCTGCTTCCAGTTTGTTAAAAGACCCTACTTTTCGGGTTTCTGTTTCCTGGGCGAAGGCTACGTGGCATAATAACAGGATGGCTGACAATAAAATGATTTTCATAGTATTCATGGTTTTAGTTACTGATTTATGGGTCGTTTTATTTTCTGAAATTTGCTGAGTCTCCATTGCCTGATTTTATTTTTTGCTTACCGGGTTGACTATTCATCCCGCAGGCACTCCGCCGGGTTCACCCTGGCAGCCTTCACTGTCTGCAAGCCTACCGTAAACCAGGCGATCAGCAGGGCAAGTAGTCCGGCACCGGCAAAGTACCACCACTGCAAAGGAATGCTGTAGGCAAAGCCCTGCAACCACTCCCGCGCCAGAAAATAACTCACCGGCAAAGCAATCACAATAGCTACCAAGACCATCTTAGTAAAGTCAGCCGACAACAAACGAACGATACCAAAGTCGCTGGCTCCTAATATCTTGCGGATACCGATTTCTTTCAATCTTCTTTCAGCCGTAAAGGCAGCCAGGCCGAAGAGCCCAAGACAGGAAATCAATATGGCGATGCCTGCGAAATATTTGGATAAGGTGGAGACACGCTGCTCGGCGGCGTAGAGGGCTTGATAATTGGCATCTACAAACTGGTAGTCAAATGAGTAGCCCGGATTGAAGGTTTGGTAGAAGTCCTGAAGCTGCGCCAATGTCTCGCGTTCTTTTCCGGCTTCCAGACGGGCAATGATGGTCATCATAATGTCGGACTCCAGTTTGATAAACATAGGCTTTACCGTTTCGTGGAGCGACTCAAAATGAAAGTCTTTCACCACCCCGACCACCTGCCGGTCTTTGCCCCATAAGTTGACGGTAGTTCCGACAGGATTGTCCAGTCCCATGACGTCAACGGCTGTTTCGTTGAGGATGATGGCCGAACTGTCCGTGCCAAAAGACCGGGAGAAGCCGCGTCCGCCGGCCAGTTCCAGACCTAACGTCTCCATCATATCATAGCCTACGCTAAAATTTTGAAATTCAACCACATCGTCCGGATTTTTTCCCTGCCAGCTAAGCCCCACGGTAGAAGAAGTATTTCCTACCACGTTTACCACGTTTTGCTGCATACTGGAAGCGTTGGCTACTCCGGGGATGCGCTTGACTTCCGCTAAAAAAGTTTCCGGATTTTCGGCTACTTTTCCTTCTATCGGAAATGAGATCAGATTGTCCTTATCATAGCCCAGGCTTTTATTCTGTACGTAGGCGATCTGTTGATAAACGACCCATACCGACACAATCAGAATGACCGACAGCACAAACTGAAACACCACCAGCCCCTTCCGGGCCCACAGTTCTCCGACCGAGCTGTTGAGCTTTCCTTTTAAGACTGCAACCGGATTAAAGCCCGACAGATACAAGGCCGGATAGCTACCGGCAATCAGTCCGGTAAACAAGGTAATGCATAGAAAAGACACGATCAGAGAAACACTAAGATCGAGCGACAACTGCTTGCCGGTGATGCTGTTGAAGTGTGGAAGCAGCAGCCCCACCAACACAATAGCCGTCAGTAGCGACAGCAACGACATCAGCAGCGACTCGCTCAGGTATTGAACAACCAGCGTAGAACGACTGGCGCCGACCGCTTTCTTGATGCCTACTTCCTTGATGCGCCGGGAGGCCTTCGCGGTAGACAAGTTCATGAAATTAATACAGGCAATGACCAGAATAAAAAGAGCGATGATAGAAAACAGCCGGACGTATTCAATCCGGCCGCCAGTCTGCACGCCGTTTTCGTAGG
>JBBSNI010000318.1:0-7129 GCA_038232695.1 Cytophagales bacterium | reverse complement strand
TCACCCGGCAACATGTCAGCAGCCCCGGCCCGGTTTCTTACCGCGTTGATGTCGGCAGCAGCACTGGCCTGATCTCCTTTCCAGAAGTAAGCTTCAGCCCTCAACAAATACGTTTCTGCCAGCCGGAAGACATACCAATCAGAGTGCCCTCCGCCAGGTTTTACGGCTTCAGGGTCTGGTATGTACAACTTATAGTGCGGCCAGCCGTACCAGTTGCGTATCGTGTCTGAACACAAAACTACGCCCTCATCATTACGCAATTGCAGGTGGGCATCATAATAGGGGTTGCCATTTTCCTTTAAGGAAGGCGCATTGTAGGTCAAATCTTCCATGTCTACCCAGTTGCCGGGAGCATGTCTTAAATCGCTGGAATCAGTCCATATGTATTTGGTACTATAAGGGGTGCCGCGATTTCGTCCGATACCTCTTCCATAGATCACTACATAAGGAATCTCTATATTGGGGTCGTCTGACATGCCATTGGCACCGTCGGGGGTATTGATAAACCGCCACCACAGCGGAATCGCTTGCCGCATGGCACTAGTCGTACTACCGGCGCCTTCAAATCCAAGACGACTGACCACTAACAATATGCCTTCCGTATTGGCTCCCAGGCTTTTATTATCGGGCCTGTGCAGGTCCCAGATCAGGTTCTTTGACGGATCGTTCATATCCACGCCAAAGCGGGTAGTCATGAGTGCATACGTACCCCCGTCAATCACACGGCTAGCAGCGGCGATGGCACCATCAAAATCTCCTAAGGCCAGATTTACCTTGGTGAGCAAATGTCTGATGGCTCCTTTGCTGACCTCTCCTTTATTGGTTACATCGGGCACCCACTGTTCTGCAAATGCCAGGTCGGTTTTCATCTTTTCCAAAATCGTTTCCCTGGCGGTAGAGGCAAAATCCAGTTTAGGCTGATTGTATTCCTGTAAAAGGAGCGGAACATCCCCAAATTGCTGCGTGAGCCTGTAGTAGCGGTAAGCCCGGTGAAAATAAGCTGCTCCTAATATGGCGTTTTTTTCTTCCTCCGACTCATACTCGGCATCATCGATCCTGGTAATCACCGTATTGGCAAATTTGATTCCCTCATACCACTCTGTCCAAAACCACCCTATCCTGTTTCTGTCGTTACTGTTGAGGTTGGCATCCGGCAAAATGAGCAAATTAAGATCCTGCGCCGGCCCCGATTTATCGGTAGTGCCCTCTACGGCTACTTCAGAAAATATATTTTCGGTGATGATGGGGGCCCCATCTCCATAATATTCTGCTCTCAGGTTAGCCATAGCGGCTGACAGAAGCGATCTCATCCCGTCAGCGGAGTTCAAGGCGTTGTCGGGGGTATAAAAAGAGAGAGGTTCAGTCTCCAGAAAATCCTCTTCACAACTCACCATAGCAGACAAAGTAAGGACTACTGCTAAAGACAAACTGTATTTTTTTATGTTATTCGTTTTCATCGTTAAATTTTTAAGGTTCCACATTACAGCGATACATTAAGGCCAAGCGTAAAATATCTTGTAGTTGGTTCAGCTCCCGCCGTTCCATCCACCTGACTGGCTTCCGGGTCGTAAACGGTCCAGTTTGGAGCCCAAACCCCTACATTTCTGACATTGCCATAGACTCTCAAACGCTGTAAGGCAAGCCTGTCAATGATCTGTTGTGGGAAGGTATAAGACAGGGTAATGTTTTGCAGCCGTATAAAAGAACTTTTCCGGTATACATCAAAATCAGCGCTGCCGTCGCTGGAAAACAGACGGGCCCAATCGGTGGTAGGGTTTGCTGCCGTCCAGTAAGGAGTTTGGAGAGAATTGGTTCTGTCTATAAAGCCATCCCTGTTTTTCGCGGCATTAAAGGCCCGGCTTTGTCCCCAGAGGGAATACAACTCAAAAGAAAAATCTATATTTCTCCAGAGTTGGAAGTTATTGACCAATGTCCAGCGGAAACGGGGTTTGGCATATCCCAGAAATTCATTGTCTTCTATGGTGAAAACCTGGTCGTTGTTTTTATCCAAAATCCGAAAATCGCCGGGGCGAACGCCGTACAGGTCAGCTTCTTCCACCTGGTCCGACTGCCAGATGCCTAATACTTTCTGGCCCCAAAGCTGGTCAATGGCATGGCCAATAAACCATTCGTTTTCAAAATCATCCAATTCATTTCCCTGCTCATCCAGGTCTCCATAGAGTTTGTTGAGTTTATTTCTGTTGAGGGAGAAATTAAAGCTGGACGACCAGGCCAGGGTAGGCGTCGTAAGATTACGGCTTTGCACGGATAATTCTATACCCCTGTTTTGCAATTCTCCCAAGTTGGTCAGCACCGAGGTAAATCCTAAAATATCGGGTAAGGCTCTTTCTACCAGCAGATCATTGGTGATCATATGATACGCATCAATGGAACCATCCACGATACCCTCTAAGATGCTAAAATCCAAACCTACATTCCATGCTTTGGTACGCTCCCATTGCAGACTTGGGTTTTCCATGGTGGTATTTTCCAATGTTCCTACCGTTTGTACGTTACCGGAAGCGTCAACAATCAAATTTTTATCTGCCTGCAACTGAGACAAGGCTGCATAACGCCCGATTTCTCGGTTGCCATTTTCGCCCCACGACAACCTTAACTTTAGAAAATCCAAAGCATCAGCCTTGAAAAAGCCTTCCTCGGAAATGACCCATGCACCGGCAATGGATGGGAAGGTTGCTCTCCGGTTATCCTGTCCGAAAGCAGAATAACCATCTCTTCTGAGGGATAACGTCAGCAAATATTTGGATTTGAAGCTATAATTAAGCCTTCCCATCAAGGCATCTCCCGTACTTTTCTGATCTCCTAAAAACGGCGTACTTCCGTCAGGGTCACCACTGAGGATCAGGGCGCTTCCCAATCCTAAATTATGGAACCCTAAATTGTCATTAGGCGAAAAAATAGAACTTTCTGAATGGTCAAAAAAGCTTTGGTACTTTTCGGCATAGGCTAAAAAAGTGGCATTAAAACTATGATCTCCTAATGTTTTGTCCCAGCGGAGGATATTGTCCATTTGCCATTCCTGGATTTTGGTATGCTCCCGGAAGGCAGAACCTGTGGCCCATTCCGGACTTTCAGAGGATTGATGATTAAAATAGTCATTCCACTCAAACCTGGTGGTATAGCCAAATTCATAAGAGAACCCTAATGGAAGGGCTACCTGTGCATACATTCTTGAATTCAGAGTATTGAACTTTCTGAGCCGGTCGGTATAGTTTCTTCTGAGAAAAGGATGGCGTGCGCCCGCGCCGGAATCATCCTGCGGACTGAGCCGCAGGGTGGTACTGTCCTCACTGAGTTCCGAACCCCAGGGAGAGTCCCGGGTCACCATTTGCCATTCGGCAGGCACCGAGCTTTCATCCCTGTTGGCAAACTGTGTATTAACCCCTAACGTGATAAAGTCGGTTACTTTTCCTTCTACATTTAAGCGCGAACGTATTGTCTTGAAGTCCTCACCTACAATAATGCCTTCATTGTGGGTACGGTTAATAGACCAGTAATATTGCAGTTCATCCTTCTGGCCTGATAAGCTCAGGGTCACATCATTACGCAGCCCTGTTTGAAAAATTTTGTCATACCAATCTACACTTCTCCCTGCCAGATAATTTCTGATTTCCACATCCTGAAACCCGATTCTATTCAACCAGGCTGTGGTAGGATCTCCGGAGGCGCCATCATACGCCAGCCATTGTTCCAGGGTGACCCCGTCAGGTAAGTTGTTGGGATTATCAAAAATGCCGGGGGTGGCCGCATGGTTCACATTGATACTTTTAAAAACATCTGTTCTCCAGTTGGCATAGCCCTGGGGGTCATAAGGTTTTTCTACAATGGCATCAGTAGCCAATCCGAAACTCGAGCTAAGAGATATGGTGGGCTTACCACTTTGTCCCTTTTTTGTGGTAATCAGAATCACCCCGTTGGAAGCCCTGGCGCCATAGACAGCGGCCGAACTGGCATCCTTCATCACATCCACCTTGTCGATATCTGCCGGGTTGATGTCGGACAAATCCCCGTTGTAGATCATACCGTCTAATATGATCAGCGGGCTGGAGCCGGCTGTCAGCGTATTCTTTCCCCTTACTTCCAGTTGACTGACCCCTTTGGGAGAATTGGAGAACCCTACATTCAATCCAGGCACGTTAGCCCTTAAAATGTCTGTCACCGAGTTGGGAGATTGGTTGGCTATTTTGGTGGCATCAATCTGGGAAACGGCGCCGGTCAGGTCCTTTTTCTTCACGGTGCCGTACCCAACCACCACGACTTCATCGAGTGACTGTAGATCCGGGGCCAGGTTTACATCGATGACCGTCTGATTACCTACCGGTATTTCCTGGCTGATATAGCCCACTGATGAAAATACCAAAGTAGCCTCACTACCGGGCACGGTCAATCGATAATTACCGTCTACATCCGTCACGGTTCCGGAGGTTGTTTCCTTCACCAGCACATTGACGCCGGGCAAAGGCTCCTTTTCATCCGTTCCGATGACCGTACCTCTCACTTCAAACTCAGCGGATTGCGCCAAACCGGACTGCGCCCAGGCAGTGAGCGAGGAAAGAACGAAGAGAAAGAGAAGAAGCTTACGTAAGCCAAACTGTAAAGTGTTAGTCATAATGCATAGGTTTATAGGGTTGGAGTATATTAGCAGGTTTATTATTGAGAAAGTACAGACGCATTAACGCACTAAATTACACAATCCATTGCGTAGCAAATTATGAGGATTGTTTCGACTTCCCATTGCTTTTGAAGTTCTGACTGTATATTTCTCGATAAAATTAGAAATAATAATTTACATTTACGCAACCGATTGTGTTATTTTTTTTATTATTAAACCAAAAGCCTGATATTTTCCCCAGGTGTTCTGATTTTTTCTACTTTGTGCAGGTAAAACACAAACAGTAAACAAAAGCCCTTCACACCTTATATATACTTTTAAGTATTTAACCCGTATAAGAAATCTGATGAAAAGAAATAAGGAAGTCACCATTTATGATATTGCCAAAGAACTTCAGGTATCGCCTACTACTGTTTCCAGAGCCCTGAATGATCACAATAGTATCAGTAAGGAAACAACGCGTACTGTTAAAAATCTGGCACGGAAGTTAGGCTACCATCCCAACGCCATTGCCTCCAGCTTAAGAAAAAATAAAACCAATACCATCGGCGTGATCATTTCCTGGATCAGCCGTCCTTTTATAGCCTCCCTGATCAGCGGCATTGAGGATGTAGCCAACCAGGCTGGCTATAACGTGATCATCTCCCAATCCTGTGACTCTTACGAAAGAGAAGTGACCAATACCAAAACTTTATATTCCAGCCGGGTAGCCGGTCTCATTGCCTCTCTGGCCATGGAAACGCAAAAGTATGATCATTTTATGCAGCTTCAGAGGAAGGACATTCCGGTAGTCTTTGTAGACCGGGTGAGTTATGAGATGGAAGCCGACCGCGTAATTATTGACAATTTTGCTGCTGGTTTTAAGGCTACCGAACATTTGATCGCTATGGGATGCCAGCGGATTGCCCACCTTGGAGGGTCACAATATAGGAATATCTATAAGGGCAGGCAGCAGGGATATCTGGAGGCTTTGAAAAAATACAATATACCCATTGATGAAAGTCTGATCCTGTATAGCAATCTGAGCATGGAAGAAGGATATAAATGTGCAGAGCAACTGCTCAGTCTCCCCAATCCTCCGGATGCCATTTTTGCTGCCAATGATTCGGCAGCCGTCAGCGCTATCCAGTATGCCAAAAAGGCGGGTATCCGCATACCGGACGAACTGGCGATAGTAGGTTTTAATGATGACCCTATCGCTTCTATTATAGATCCTGCCCTGACGACCATTACCCATCCTGCTTTTGAGATGGGAAGAATTGCCGCATTGCAGGTGCTGAAACTAAAAGAGAGCAAAAGTATGGTGCAGTCGGAAACCATCGTGCTGAAAACAGATCTCCTGATCCGTCCATCTTCCCTGCGGAAAAATAAAAAGGTATTAACCTAATGATCTTCTAACCCCCATTTCCAATCCCCGCAATTCTGCCAATCCTTTCAACCTTCCAATGGCGGAATATCCAGGGTAAAACTTTTTGCCGGCATCAAAGACCATCTGATGCCCATGATCTGCGCGCATAGGAATAGCGGTATCAGCACGCCCCTGCTGTACCCTTTTCTGCTGTTCCTTTACCACTGCTTTCATTACCTCAAACATATCCACGCTGCCATCGAGGTGATCGGCTTCGTAAAAGCTGCCGTCTGGGTGCCGCTGCACATTGCGCAAATGCAGGAAATGGATGCGGCTACCCAAGCGGCGCAGCATACCCGGCAGGTCATTATCCGCCCTGGCGCCTAATGAGCCGGTGCAGAAGGTGATGCCGTTGTGTACAGAAGGCACCATCTCCAGAATCTCCTGCAAATCCTGTTCGTGGCATACCACCCTGGGCAACCCCAAAATCGGAAAAGGCGGATCATCCGGATGGATGCACATCAGGATACCACATGCTTCTGCTATGGGGATGATCTGACGAAGAAAGTGGGCTAAGTTTTCCTTTAGTTGCTTGATGTCAATATGCTGATAAACAGATAAATACTTTCTGAATTCTTCTAAGGTAAATACCTCATCGGTTCCCGGCAGACCTGCCATGATGGTCTGTTGCAGGGTATCTCTTTCCCGATCGCTTAATTGTTGCAGGTAAGTCTGCGCCGCCTCTTTTTCTTTTTCAGTATACGCCTGGGCTGCCCCTGCCCTTTGCAATATCAACAGGTCAAAAGCAGCCAGCGCAGCAGCCTCATACCGCAGGGCGGTAGCCCCATCTTCTAAGGCAAAAGCCAGATGAGTACGGGTCCAGTCCAGCACCGGCATAAAGTTATAACAAACCGTATGAATATGGCAGCCGGCTAGATTTTGCAGGGTTTGCTTATACTTGTCGATGTAAGCATCTCTTTCGGACGAAGCTGTTTTGATACTTTCATGCACGTTCACGCTCTCTACCACCGTCCATCGCAGACCGGCTTCTTCTATGACATTTTTTCTATGTTGAATCTCTTCTACGCTCCATACCTCTCCGCAAGGAATATGGTGCAAAGCTGTCACTACGCCGCTCACGCCCGCCT
>JBBSNI010000317.1:0-7147 GCA_038232695.1 Cytophagales bacterium | reverse complement strand
CGGTGAATTTATGAAAGACGTAGAAGAAGTTAACAAACAGTAAAGCTATACCAACATCAAACTGAGCGGCTGGAAGCCTTTGAATAGCGAGCTACCTTTTCCAACGCCTGCTGCAAGTCATGGATTAAATCTTCTACACTTTCTATCCCTACCGAAACGCGCAGCAACTCATCTTTCACCCCGGCTGCCGCCCGGGCTTCTGCCGACATCTTGGAATGCGAGGTACGGGCAGGCGAACAGATGAGCGTCTCTACGCCGCCCAGGCTTAGGGCAGGCGTGATCAGTTGCAGGCGTCGCATCAAAGCTTCTGCGGCTGCCAGCCCCGACAGTTTCGGCTCAAACGACAACATGCCCCCAAAGCCAGACATCTGCTGCGCTGCTATGTGATGTCCTTCATGCGTTCTCAGTCCCGGATAATTTACCTTACGCACCAAGGGATGACTGCTCAGAAATTCAGCCACCGCCTGGGCATTTTCATTTTGCCGCTGCACCCGCAGCGAGAGGGTTTTCAGGCTTCGCTCAATCAGTGCGCAGGTAGTCGCGTTGACGCTGCCGCCCAGGTTGATAGCCTGTGCATATATTTTTTCTTTCAATTCAGCCGACGTAATAATGGCGCCGAAGCAAAGATCGCTGTGCCCGCCTAAGTACTTGGTGCCGCTGTGGACTGCTACATCGATGCCCAGGCTGATAGGATTTTGGTTGATGGGCGAAGCAAAAGTGTTATCAATCACGGAAACAATATTTCTGGACTGCGCCAGCCGGGCAATGGCTTCTATATCTGTAATTTTTAGCAAAGGGTTAGAGGGCGTCTCAATGTAAAGCATTTTAGTGTTGGGGCGCAAAGCCTCCCGGAAGCTTTCCGCATCCGCCTGGGGCACAAAAGTATAATCGATGCCCAGGGTGCTGAGCGTATGTTCTGCAAAGTGGTAAGTGCCTCCGTACAGGTCGTTTTGCAGCACCACATGGTCGCCGGGGCGCAGCAACCCTAACATCGTCGTGCTGACGGCTGCCATACCGGAACTACACAACAGGCCGGTCTGGCCGCCTTCCAGGGCACAGAGCTTTTCTACGACTACCTGCTGGTTGGGCGTATTGAAGTAGCGGGGGTAAGGCGTTTCTTCCGTATCTAAGTAGCCAAAGGCAGAAGAAGTATATACCGGCGTGTTGACGCCCTGAGAAGGGTTTTGGTGGTGCGCACCGGCATGTACACACAAGGTGGCTTTGTCTTTCAGGTTTTTTCTCATAGCAGTTATTTTTGCGCTGGCAAATTAGCGTATAAAACCCTAACAGACACCAGGGTAAATAAAAAAGCAGCCAAAATTGGCTGCTTTTTTCTACACCTGCTTCTTTGATCGATCAGATAGATTTCTTCTGCTCTTTCTGTGGTGTGTTTTCTCCGGCTGCTTTACTTTCCTGTTTCTTTTCCGGTTTTATGGCGTACGTCGGGCAGATATGGGTATAACATCCTGACAGCAGGGTTCCTCCTAAGAGAGCGATGATAAGTTTCTTTTTCATATGCTTGTTTTTTTAGCCTCAAAGTAAAACTTGTTGTGGAAAAAATACAATCTATACTTCCTCTATAAAGTTACACCTGACAGACTCTTATGAAAGGTTACTACTTTGATGGGTAAAATTTTTTGCTTTATCTATTTTAATCGGTATGGGTTACATATTATTTTGTTTACTTATTGATGTGCATTTTCATCCCGCGTCACGGTGACCCCTACCCCCTTCTAAGGGGGACAATAGCCATGCAGTGTCCCCCTTGGAAGGGGGTAGGGGGATGAGAAGTCATCCCTTAACACAGTAAAAAAGTGTACGATTTCGTACAGTATTCCTTCAAAACCGGACACTTTATTTCATAAAAAATAGGCTAAACAGCCTGGTAATAGTATTTTTGGTCTTGGCATACTTATTGGCAAAGCCCTATAAACCTTCACAAACCTTACACCTATGATCAAGCTCATTGACGTTGACAAATTTATACAATCCCGTTTTAAAAAAACTTTTATCCTGAAAGGCATAGACCTGGAAGTAAAGCCCGGCGAGTTTGTGACCATCATGGGACCCAGCGGCGCCGGCAAGTCTACCCTGCTCAACATTATCGGGCTGCTGGACCCGCCTTCCGCCGGAGAGTATTACCTGATAGACCAGCCCGTCCATAAGCTCAAAGAACGGCAGCGCAGCGAGTTGCAAAAACATACCATCGGCTACGTCTTCCAGGCCTACCACCTGATCGATGAACTCACCGTGTACGAAAATATAGAAACGCCGCTGCTCTATCAGAACATGCCCGGCAAGCAGCGAAAAGCGCGCGTTGCCGACCTGTTAGACCGTTTTCAGATGGTGGCCAAAAAAGACCTGTTTCCTGAACAGCTATCCGGCGGACAGCAGCAATTGGTGGGAGTGACCCGCGCTATTGCCGGCAAACCCAAGCTGCTGCTGGCCGATGAGCCTACCGGCAACCTCCACTCCGAACAAGGCAAGCAGGTGATGGAACTGTTCCAGGAGTTGAACAAAGAGGGCATGACCATTATACAGGTAACGCACTCGGAAGAAAACGCCTTGTATGGCGACCGCATCATCCAGCTGGTAGACGGCGCCATTGAGAGCGATGAAGTCATTAACAAAAAACAGGAAGCTTAACTGTGATTCATTGATTACGTGATTAAATATGATGGATTTGTATGACAATTCGTCTTTATATGAACAAAGATATGATACTTTTAAAAAGGCTTTTATTAGGTACTATTTTTTGCAGCGTATGGGTACAAACCTCCTTTGCGCAGCAGGATAGTACCCTGACCTACGAACAGGCCGTCGAGATTGCTGTAAGTGAAAACATTCAGATCAAGCAGCAGCAAAACCTGCTCAAGATCAATGAGGCGACCCGGGCGCAGGCCTATGCCCAGTTTTTGCCCTCCGCTGGTATTAACATAGGCGCACAAAGACGATACGGAATCTTTTTCGATGAAGGCGCTGGTACACTTGTTAATGTCAAAACAGATGGATTAAATGGTTTTATTGGAGCTTCTTATCCCATATTCACTGGCTTCTCAAGGTTTAACCAAGTTAAGCAGGCACAAAATGCCTTAGAGGCACAGCATCATCAGATTGATCAAACCAAGCAGCAGGTCATCTTTGATGTGTCGCAGCAATATCTGGAGGTTTTGTTAAACCAGGAATTGCTTAGGATTTCACGCGCTAACCTGGAGCAGCAGGAAGAGCTTTTGCAAAGTATCACTATCTTTGTAGAAACTGGTACCCGCAACATTGCCGACCAGTACAACCAGGAAGCGGAAACCAAACGAGTAGCCCTTACGGTGGTAGAAGCGGAAAACAGCCTGGCCATCAGCAAAGCTAAGCTGATCAGAATCTTACAGATTGATCCGTTCAGAGCATGGCGTTTTGCCGAACCTGACGTGGAACAATGGGAACTGCTGGCAGATGAAATAAACCTGAAAGAAGTATACAATCAGGCTATCAAAAACCGCCCGGATATCAAACAACAACAGAACCTGATCAAAGCTGGTGAATACGGAGTAAAAGCTGCTAAGGGAAATTTTTATCCCTACCTTTCTTTAGATTATAACTATGGCTCTGGATATAGCTCTAACGTTAATTTAGACTTTCTTGAGCAAATTACCAGTTATGGCAAGGCACATGCTATTTCCGCTTCACTCTACATTCCTATTTTCAATAATTTAGAGACCAAAACGTTGGTGCAACGTTCCCGGCAGTTGCTGCATAATACCGAGCTGGACCTGGAAGACCTGGAAAGGAATACCCTGGAACAACTACAGACAGTTGCCGCCGATTACCGGGCTGCCCAGCAGCGCATTGTGGCTGCCGAAGCACAGGTAAAGGCTGCCGCCAAAGCCGTAGAAGCCGAAAAGGAAAGGTTCAGACTGGGCGTAGGCAATGTGCTGGATTTGAATCGTGTTAACGCTTTGTATATAGAAGCCCTGGCTAAAAAAGCACAAGCAGACTATACCCTGATCTTCCAGAAAACAGCGATGGATTATTATACCGGCACCTTGCAGACCGAGGATTTCAATGCTGAGTAGAAGGCGTGTTTTCCTGTTTGTCTTTTACTACAAAATTTCTCACGTTATATGTAAAGGTGAGCATGAAATAGCGTTTCAGTACTTCTGTCACGTTGTCTTCTATATAAGTCTCTGTCACCTGGCGGCTGATGCTGTTGTTTTGGTTCAAGAGGTCAAAAGCGGTAATTTTAAGCTCAGCAACCTTGTTTTTTAAGAACTTATACCCAAAGCTGGCATTCCACAACACATAGTGCTGATCAAAAGTATCCGTCAGTCCTGTATACAGGGTGTGGTTCAGGTCGGTGCTGAACACAAACCCTTTTCCAAAGAGCCAGTTAAACTTGGCGCTTGTGGTTTGATAAAAGTAGTTGTTGTCCATATTAGGCACCAGTGAGTTGTTCACGATGTTATAATTGGCCGCATAAGCCACGGTGAAATCTACCGCTTCGCTGATGTTGCTGCTCAGCACAAACCCCGTATTGGCCTGGTAGGTACTGGCCATGTTCAGGGCCTCATTGATCAGGCCAGGCGTGCGGGTGAAGCTCAGTCCTGCATTAAGATTCAGGTTACTTTTCAGGACGGCAACCGGCAAACCATACGTCAGAAAGGAGCGCACGTTCCAGTAACCATCCAAATTAACAGGCCGGGTCAGTTGCGAACCCTGAAAGAGGGTAATGCCTTCCGCAAGTAGGGTATCCCGGCTGGCTATCAACGTGGCGTTGCCTATATAGTCGTTGGTATACGATCCCATTAAAAAGGCGAAGAAGCTATGGGACTTTTCAGCATTGGCTGCCCCGTAACGGGCTACCAGGCGGTGGCTATATTCCTGACCTAAGTTGGGATTGCCAGTGGTCAGCAGCAAAGGGTTGCTGTTGTCAATGACACTTTGCAACTGGTTGACCGAAGGAGGATCAGTCGCCGTACGATAAGACAGTCTCAGGTTACTGCCGGAAGAAAAATTATAGCGAAACATCGCCATAGGCAATAGGCTGTTGAATGACCTGTCTGTGTCCAGGGCATAGGGAAAGTCCTGGGTGCCCGACAGCAAGGCATGTTGGTAGTTCAGCCTCACCATCAGGTGGCTTTGCTTGCCGCGCAGCATATAGCCTGCTCCCGTACTTTGGGTAATGTAGCGGTTGTCATACACGTTGGTGAGGGTGGTATCCAGCAAGCGTACCGGGGGCTCGCTCTCTTCATCTACCTGGAAAGTTTGCTTGTCAGAAGCTGACAGGGTTAAGGATGGGTTGTAGTTGAACATCAGCATACCCTTCTTTCCCAGGGGTTCTGTATAAGCCAGTTCGCCGGAAAGCGTATATCCATTGCTTTTCAGATCAGACGCCTGGTCGAGCAGTTGGGTAGAATCTCCGCTTTGAAAATACTCATTGAGGGAATACAAGGACGATTCTCCATTTTTGTTGTTAAATGCTGTTTTTATGTTAGCTGAAAAGGTTCTGCCTCTTGTAGCAAACCGGTGGCGGAACAGGATATTATTTGAGAAATTATAGCCGGTATAATTTGTCTGGTACTCATTCCGGGTTTGGCTCAGCAGCCTGCTTCCTTCCAACGTATTCGTGCCGGTATTGTCGCTAAACCCCCGGTAGCCTTGCAGGTTGAGCTTAGGGTTGATGACCAGAGAATTGGCCTCATCAAGGGTATATTCCAGGCGAAAGTTGAAACGATGGTTAAGATTTTGGCTCACAGACTGATCTTCCTCTTCATACAAGGGGCCCGGGCCGGTTTCAGTCACATAACGGCGAGACAACAGCGTATGGCTGGTGTTGTCGATGCCACTGAAAAAGTAGCTGCCATTGACTTTGAGTTTGCTGCCCCACTGGTCAGCATAGTTGAGGCCAAAGGCATTGGCGCCGGTGATGCCATCCTGTTGCCCGACCATAAAATCGCTGATGTCGCCACTGCCGCCCCCTCCACGTGATCCGCCACCGCCCCCTCTTCTGCCCCCACCACCGCCTGCGCCCCCGCCCGGTCTGCCCCGCCGCTGGGAATTGCTGCCGACTACCCCCAGCAAGTCCTGGGTAGAGAAATTCTGCTGGTTGATGTTGTTGGACAGCCCGATGACAGAGATGCGCTGCGCGCCATTGAAATAGTTGACATTGCCGCCAGCCAGGTAGCGATCGTCAGTGCCGTACCCGGCGTAGAGTTTTCCAAACTGCCCGTTGCGCTTGCCGGGTTTGGTGATAATGTTGATGGTTTTGGAGGTATTGCCATCCTCAAAGCCTGTGAATTTAGCCTGATCGCTCATCTCATCGTAGACCTGTACTTTATCGATCACTTCGGCAGGCAGATTTCTCAGCGCAAGCGTGGGGTCATCAGCAAAAAACTCATTGCCATCGACCAGTACTCTTTTCACCTCTTCTCCCTGCGCCTGCACCTTTCCATTTTCTACAACCACGCCGGGCATCTTCCTGATCAAATCTTCTGCGTTGGCATCCGGGTTAGTCTGGTAAGCATCGGCATGGTACTGGGTCGTATCTCCGTTCTGCTCTACCCGCGTTCTGACGCCTGCCACCTCTATTTCTTTTAGCACTTCCGTATTTTCCTCTAAACCCAGCACACCTATATCTGTAGCAGGCTCTTCCAGCCGGATATTGCGCTGTAAAGGCTTATAACCTACGAAGGTAACGACGATCAGATAACGGCCTGGAGGCAATTTTTCCATCCGGAAATTCCCATCTATATCCGTGATCGCTCCGCGCCGAAAGCTTGAGTCAGCTTCTATGCTGACATTGGCGCCTGTCAGGGGCAGGCTATCTTTTAAGTCGACGACTTTGCCGGAAAGGGAAATACTTTGTCCTAAGCCAGCGGTAGTAAGTCCGGCTGTCAGGGAAATTAGCAAAAAACAGGTTTTTAGAGGCACGCTTCTTTTGGTTTATTTCGTGATCAATGTCCGTTATAAAAACCTTATCAAAAAATGTAATAGACGAATCGGCTTATTTTCCAGACGTTTAGTAAAAGAGAAGGAATAAATGTCTAATTTCAGGTTTGAGGTTTAACAACATAATTCCATTTACCCAGAACTTGGTCAAAGACAATATTACAGTCATTCAAGAAATCTTTGGCTACCTGTTTACCTTTTTGATATT
>JBBSNI010000316.1:0-7152 GCA_038232695.1 Cytophagales bacterium | reverse complement strand
TTGTTTTTTATATTGTGATAAGGCTCAGAATAATTATTTTTTTGTTATCTTCACCCCGAACAAATATTAAAACCTGACATCAATATTAAAATATAAACAACAAACCACGACCAGATTACCATAACGGTTTCTTCCAAAATTGATACTTTTGGTTTGCAAAGGCTTATTGACTATGTAAAATATCTGGAAGCTACCGCTAAAAGTAAAGCCAGGCAATCAGATGTTGACAGGTTGGCGGATGAGGTGAACGCTGCCTGGTGGGAACAAAACCGCAACCGCTTTATAAAATGAGAATTATTGTTGATGCCAATATCGTTTTTAGCGGCATCCTGAACTCTCAGGGAAAGATTGGCGATCTTCTAATCAACTCAGGAAATATCTTTGATTTTATTGCACCCGACTTTCTAAGACTTGAGATCAGAAAGCATTATCCCAAACTCATGAAAATATCAGGTTTGAATATGGATCAAATCTATGAAGCTGAATTTCAACTCTACAAGGAAATATCATTTGTATCAGAAGAACAAATAGATCATATGATCTGGCTGAAAGCTTATGAAATCGCTGGCGATGTAGATCCCAAAGACGTTCCTTACATTGCTTTTTCAAAGCATTTCCGGTGCAAGTTGTGGAGCGGCGACAAGGCTCTGATCAAAGGTCTTAAAAAGAAGAAATTTACGAATTTTGTAACCACCAACGAACTCTTTCTTGTAAGAGAAAGAAAATTAAACAAAGATTAAAGCCTATTCAAGTTTCATCGCAAACAACTTTCACCACTAACCCAACAACCTACTCATGCCTGAAGAAAAACGAAAACTCAGAAGCCAGGAATGGTTCGGCAGAACCGACAAAATGGGATTTATCTACCGTAGCTGGATGCGCAACCAGGGCTTGCCCGACCATGCCTTCGACGGTCGCCCTATCATTGGTATCTGCAACACCTGGTCGGAGTTTACGCCCTGCAACGCTCACTTCCGCGAGATCGCCGAATACGTCAAACGGGGCGTGTACGAGGCGGGCGGCTTTCCTTTTGAGTTCCCTATCATGTCGCTCGGCGAGACCCTGCTCAAGCCGACAGCTATGCTGTTTCGCAACCTGGCCA
This sequence comes from Cytophagales bacterium, assembly GCA_038232695.1. GTDB lineage: Bacteria > Bacteroidota > Bacteroidia > Cytophagales > Cyclobacteriaceae > JAJNNC01. The sequence continues at coordinate 6,050 of JBBSNI010000316.1, read as the reverse complement.
GCATGGACGCCGAAGAGTCTATCCGCGGCAACCCGATGGACGGCGTTATCCTGCTGGCAGGCTGCGACAAGACCACGCCTTCTACCCTGATGGGCGCCGCCAGTGTTGACCTGCCCACTATTTTGGTATCGGGCGGACCTATGCTCAACGGTAAGTATAAAGGCAAAGATATAGGCTCGGGCACCGACGTGTGGCGTTTTACCGACGACGTGCGCGCCGGACGCATCACCCAGGAAGATTACTACTACGCCGAAAGCTGCATGTCGCGCAGCCGCGGCCATTGCATGACGATGGGCACCGCCTCAACGATGGCTTGTATGGTAGAAGCGCTGGGCGTAGGGATGCCCGGCAATGCCGCCATCCCTGCCGTAGACGCCCGCCGCCGGGTACTGGCGCATATGGCCGGGCGGCGCATTGTAGAGATGGTACACGAAGACCTGAAAGTTTCTAAAATCCTCACGCGCCAGGCTTTTGAGAATGCCATCATGGTCAACGGCGCCATTGGCGGCTCTACCAACGCTATCATCCACCTGCTGGCCATTGCAGGCAGAATAGGCGTAGAACTGAACTTAGACGATTTTGACAAGATAGGCAGCCACATTCCGCTGCTGGTCAACCTGATGCCTTCCGGCAAGTTCCTGATGGAAGATTTTTACTACGCTGGCGGACTGCCTGCCGTGTTGCGCGAACTGAAAGATCATATTCATGGCGATGCGATGACCGTCAACGGAAAAACGATGGAGGAAAACACACGGGAAGCCCCCTGCTACGACCGCGATGTGATCGCTGGCATTGACCGTCCTTTCAAATCCCGTTCGGGCATTGCCGTGGTCAAAGGCAACCTGGCAGAAAACGGGGCGGTGATCAAGCCGTCGGCAGCCGACCCCCTGCTGATGAAGCACCGGGGTAAAGCTGTCGTCTTTGAGAACATCGAAGACTACCACGCCCGCATCGACGACCCTGACCTGGCGGTAGATAAGAACTCCGTGCTGGTGCTCAAACACGTAGGACCCAAAGGCTATCCCGGAATGCCGGAGGTAGGCAACATGGGCTTGCCCAAAAAGCTGTTAGCACAAGGTATCACCGATATGGTGCGCATTTCTGACGGACGCATGAGCGGAACGGCCTTCGGCACAGTCGTGCTGCATGTCTCACCGGAGTCTGCCGTCGGCGGCACACTGGCGCTGGTGCAGGAGGGCGATATGATAGCGTTGGACGTAGAGAACCGCCGCCTTCACTTAGACGTGTCTGAAGAAGAACTGGCAAAACGCCGCGACGCTTGGCAGGCAGAAGATCTGGGGCATTTTCGTGGTTATGCTTCCCTGTATATCGAGCATGTGCAGCAAGCGCACTTAGGCGCTGATTTTGATTTTCTGCAAGGCTGCTCCGGCTGCGAAGTACCACGGGATTCGCATTAGTCAGATAAATTATATTGGCAATATTTGTTTTCTAAAACTCGAATGAACAGAGCAAAACAGCAATACGAAAAAGGATTTATTCAACTAAATTTTAAAGGAAATGGACGAAGTTTTAATAGATGAAGAGCAAGCTGCTTGAAAATAAAACGGCGATACGAACAAGAAGCCCTGCACAGCATCCATCAATAATAACTTTTCTGCTATATTAGCCCGGTCAATGCTAACCTAACACGACCGTCTGTGAACTCATCAGTAGATACTAAAATTGCCAAGCCGGACACGCGGCAGCAAGACCAGCGCACCCGTCAGGGTACGAACATCAAAAAAATACTCTCCCAGTTTGGTCCGCTGGTCGGACTCGTATTCGTCGTGCTGCTGTTTGCCATCCTGGCACCTTCCGCTTTTTATTCTTTCTACAACATCAAAACCATTCTGACACAAACGGTCATCATCGGGATTGCCGCCCTGGGCATGACCATCATCATCATCTCCGGTGGCATCGACCTGAGCACTGGCTCACAGATTGCCCTGGGGACGGTGGTGATGGCTACCCTGCTCAACCTGGGCGCGACCGAAGCCGGAGAGGCTGCTACCGGCTTTGTCTGGCTGGCAGCCTTCGGCGGGATTGCCGCCTGCGCTGTCTGCGGCTGGGTGATTGGTCTGATCACGGCAAAGTTTAACCTGACGCCTTTTATCGTCACGCTGGGTATGATGCAGATCGCCCGGGGCGTAGCCAAATGGATTGCCAACGAACAGACCGTCAACACGCCTGTCAACGGATTGCAAGGTCTGATGCTGCTTGACCCGTCGCCTTCCTGGATGGTCTTCGGCTGGGGCGTCTGGCTGACGGTGATCCTGCTGGTATTGACTGCCATCCTGCTGAAATACTTTGTATTCGGGCGGCATGTGTTTGCCATCGGCTCCAACGAAGAGACCGCCCGCCTCTGCGGCATCAATGTAAGCCTGAACAAAATCTGGATTTATACCATAGGCTCTGTCTTTGCCGGTATCGCTTCTATCATGCAATACAGCAACCTGACGGTGGGCGACCCGACGGCCGCCATGGGCATGGAACTGGATATCATCGCGGCGGTGGTCATCGGCGGCGGCTCGCTCACAGGGGGCGAGGGCAGCGCCATAGGCTCTATCATCGGCGCGCTGATCATGGCCGTGCTCCGCAATGGCTGCAACATGCTGGGCGTGCCCAACTACGTACAGGAGATCATCATCGGCGCCATCATCGTAGGAGCCGTGTTGATCGACAGGCTCAAGCACAGAATTAAGTGAACGGAAACCGAATTCTGTCCTGCATTGGATTTTCCAACATCCCAATATTCATCCTGTCGCTTCAATGCTGGCTGGGGGCAGTGTCTCGCGGATCACGATGACTTTGCCGGTCATTTTCTCCAGCATAGGCTTCAAGATCAGGTGGGCATTGTTGCGGGTCTGATCGAGGATGTTAGAGTTGAGGGCCGCTTTTTTGATTTCATCTTCCGCCCGTTGATAAGAGCGTTGGATAAACTGGTCGCGGTTGGCAAAGACGCCGGTCTCTACTGAGTAGAGGCGGGTTTTTTCCAGGTTAAGCTTATAATAACAAAGCTCCGGGTCGGGCAATTTGACATATAAGGTATCCCCGTTGACGGACAGGTCCTGCACATCCATCTTGGTCAGGTCCAGACAGCCGACGGCTTCGCCCTGGGTGATGAGGATGGCTTTGGAGTCAGGTTCTACCTTAAAGATTTTGAAATATTCTTTGCCTAATTCCTTCACTTCGGTCACTTCCTGGAAGTTGTAGCGGACCAGCTCGAGCTTGCCCAGCGCCTCTATCTGTGTTAAGATCACGGCATTGATGTTGGCTTCTACTACTTTTCTTTCTTCTTCCTGGCGGATCCATTCCTCCCGGTGCTGCCAGATATACCAGCCCAGAATGACCACGATGATCCAGGGAAAATAGCGTTTGATGCTGCGCATGAAAGTGTTTTATTTCTTTAACTGACCGACGGCTACAAATCGTTCAAAGACCCGGCTGGTATGCGGGGCATCGGAAAGTTCTTCGGTAAGGTCTTGCCCTGCCCAGTGTTCATAATGTTTGCCGGTCTGCCACAGGCGCGAGGAGCCCACATCGTAGATAACACCCTGGTAAGCGCACCAGACCTCGGGTCGGTCTTGCCCGTTTCTGAGCGCCAGTTGGGCAGGTGTGTACACAGGCAGTTGCATTTATATTAATATCAGCAAAAAGCTATAGAAGACCACACCCACAAAGAAAGCCCAGAAATTACTTTTACGCTGCTCAGGCAATTCTTCTTTCAATACGTTCAGAATGACACCCCCGGCAATAAAAGCAAAGATCACCGCCAGCCGGATTTCCGAAATTTCCGCCACCAGACCTACCAGCCAGCCTCCGATGATACTTAACGAGATCAGCCAACGTCCGTTGTGAGTGTACCGCTCCCGGTAGTGTTCGTACAAGCCGTAATCATTGACAATAAAATGCAGCCCCATAGCGACCACAAACAACCCCAGGCCTAACAGTCCGCCCGTATCCCGGTGGATGAGCAGGTAGCCGATCAGGGCGTTGTATACGGCAAAAGAGGTAATATGAAGCCAGTAGATGCGGGGATACTTTTTTTCTCCCTCGCTCTCTTTGTCAGAAGCCCTGGAAAGTTTGGCTGCCCGTTCCAGGCTGTAAAATATCGACAGTCCCAGCAAAGCGACAAGGTACAGGTGATGCTTCAAGAACGTCAGGCTGCTTCCTTCCTCAAAAGTTTTCTGCCATTCTTCCAACTCCGGCAGCACATGCATAAAAACATAGGCTACCGCCACGCCGCCAGCGGCAGAGAGCCACTTGCTCCTGGGAAATCCTTGCAAAAACCTTATCTTGCCGGCAAAAATATGCAGGATAGCCAGCACCAGCGCGGCTATACCAGAGACCAGGACGCTATCTTTCATAAACCATGTTTTTCTAATCTTCAAACGATGCCTATCTACCTACCTGTTATCCAACGCCGGCAATTTCTTAAAAATTTTGCAGGAATTTTAGTATCCGGCGACCTTCATTTTTCCTGGATTTCAAATAAAGCCAAACCCGAAATACTGACGGTCCATGGGGCGATGCCTCCTTCCCAAATGGGCGTCACCCTTGCCCACGAGCATGTGCTGGTAGACTTCGTCGGCGCCGACCAGGTAAGCCCTGACCGCTACGATGCCGACAAAGCATTTCAAAAAGCACTGCCTTATTTGGAAGAAATAAGAAAGCTGGGTTGTAAGACCTTGGTAGAATGCACCCCCAACTACCTGGGCAGAGACCCTCACCTGCTGCAAAGGCTGGCAGACGCTTCCCAGCTACAAATCCTGACCAATACGGGATATTATGGCGCCGTTGATGGTAAGTTTTTGCCCGCCCATGTAGCTACCGAAACGCCGACACAGCTTGCCCAACGCTGGATCAAAGAGTACCGCGAAGGCATCGACGGCACGGGCATCCGCCCGGGATTTATCAAGATTGGCGTCAACAACCACCCGCTGCCCGGCTACGACCGCAAGCTGGTAGAAGCGGCCGCCCTCACACACCGGGAAACCGGGCTGACCATCGCGGCCCATACCGGCGGCGCGGAGGCAGCTTTTGAAGAGCTTGACATCATCCGGCAGGCAGGCGTACACCCCAGCGCCTTTATCTGGGTACATGCGCAGGAAAAAGGCACCGACAACCACCTCAAAGCCGCCAGGATGGGTGCCTGGGTAGAGATAGATGGCATCAGCATCAAAAATTATGAAGACGCCGCCCGGCAGGTCAACGCCATCCGTGAGGCAGGTTTTCTCAAGCAGGTGCTGGTCTCCTGCGACGCAGGCTGGTACCGGGTAGGCGAGCCGGAAGGAGGACAGTACCGCTCTCACGCCACCATCTTCAACCAATTAGTACCGGCCTTAAAAGACCTGGGGATGAAAGACAAAGAAGTGGAGCAACTCCTGGTACACAACCCCGCAGAGGCTTTTACGATCCGTGTACGGAAAGTTTAAACTAAGAGATTACTCAAAGACAAACGTACCGAACCGCTGGTATTCGTGAAAGCTGCCGGACGTAGGCTGCCATTGCCAATAACGGGGTTCGGACGCATCGTAATCAATCCGATACAGATTGCCCCGCCACTCCGTACCGGGCTGAGGGGGAACATTACCAAGCGGTTTAAGCAGGGCATAGGGAATAAAAAATTCTGCCGTCCAGCTACTGATGGCTGCCATACTTTCTTTTTTTCCTCCCTGCACCGAGGTCGCATGGCGGGTAAGCCGCTCGCCTTCGTAATGCCAGGGTCGCCAGCCAAAAAAGGTACCCTCCCGGTTGGGGATGATGATCGGCAATTCGTAATCCAGGGGCGACAGTTCGTACTCAAAGTAAAGCGGGTACTGCGGGGCAGTCCACAGAAAAACTTCTACCACATCTTCCTTGTAGAGGTCGGCGAAGTCTTCCGTCAGCGTGGCGGTGAGCACTTTATCTTCGCACTGCATCAGAAAATACAGGCCTGTTTGAGAATACAATACTTTTGCCCGGGTTGTCAACGCTGACGACGCGCCGCGCCGCAAGGGAATAGTAATCCAGGCAGTTTGGTTCCAGGCGGCATGATCGCCTTTTCCGTT